>CABXKH010000004.1 GCA_902512685.1 Paracoccaceae bacterium
ACGATCCCAAATACCACCTGAGGCAGCGGGTTCATTATCTGTATAAATCCCCAAAAAGCGATTATCTCCCAGGGCGCCGAATTCAATTAGCCGCTCTGCAGCCTGCAATTGCGCTTTCCAGCCATGCTCGCCAGATAGATCGCTGACGGCAAAGGCGCGGGGCAAGGATGTGACGGCCAAAGGTTCGCCAATTGCTTCATAAAGCCGAAACTCTAACGGCGTTGGGGCAGTAGATGGCGGCAACTGGAGCGCCAAGGTGTCATAAGCTTGGTTTTCCAGAAAAAGTTGTATCAAAGCAGTTTTGCGTGCCGATATCGTTCCCAAAGCCGAGGTTGCCTCAAGCATCAATGTTGCGGTCAGCCAATCGCCGCGCCGGGCAAGACAATAAATCCGCGCATCGTCATGAGGATAAGATGGCCCCAATTGCAAAACCTGATCACAAGCGGGCTGTAAAGTGTCACTCAGCAAGCTGAGATCGAACAGCAAAGGAACCAAAGGCGCGGGCAGGGGGGGCGGCGCGCTCTACAAGGGCAAGAGCCGGGTCTATTGCGCCATAGTCGATCAGTTTTTTCAGCCGAGCGGCAAAAAAAGCAAATTTTCCCTCGCTGTCGCTTGGCGCATCGCCCTCGGCTAAAAGCACACGCAGGGTAAGGCTTTGAATAGCCGGATTATGGCTTACCGGCACGGAGTTTAACAAAGTGACCAGATCTATGGTGCTGCTGTTATGCCACATGGTGAGTGGAAAGCCGGTCACCGAGGGCGGTAAAAGCCCCACAGAATCACTTTGAATCTCACTTAAGGTGCTTACTTCTATATCCGGCCTGTTTCCCGAGAGGGAAACCGGCGGTTCGACAGGTTTGTTTTGTTTTTGGCTGGGCTCGGTAGCAGGTCCAACGCGTTGCTCATCCAGCCAGTCTATTGCGGAAAGCGGGGTTTCGGCCGTCAAAAAACCGGGTAGCAACAAAGCAATGGCAAAAAACCTAGCTTTCATTCAGAATCACTGGCTCCTGCGTTAAAGTGCGCACCGGATCAAAAGATACCCCGAAATAGGGCCCGATATAGGCATATACCACAAGTGCAACACAACAAATAAAGAAGAAAATAGAAATCCATTTTAGCAAACGTCCCATCGATCACCCTTTGTGTTTGGCACTTATCTTTTTTAGCTTTATATATGGCCTTTTGCCTAAGATCACGTCATTCAATAAGATCAATTGCAATTTAGCGATAGATTGCCAATAAGAAGCGAATGACATTGGTTCTAAACAAAACAATTGCGCTGGTCGGAATGATGGGGGCGGGCAAAACAGCGGTCGGTAAAGCCATTGCCGCACGTCTGCATGCGCCTTTTATCGATTCCGATAGTGAAATTGAACGTGCAGCCAATATGACCATCGCGGAAATTTTTGAGCGTGACGGAGAGGCTTTTTTCAGAGAAAAGGAAAGCCAGATTATCAAGCGCCTGCTTAAAGGTGAAAAATGTATTCTCTCCACCGGTGGCGGTGTATTTTTGGCAGATAAAAATCGCCAATTGATACATGAAAAAGGCGCATCTGTTTGGCTTAACGCAGATGTAGATGTGCTCTGGGCGCGGGTGAAAAACAATCCAAGCCGGCCACTTTTACAAACGGAAAACCCGTTTCAAGCCTTGTCTAAATTGTATTCAGAACGAAAAACAATCTATGCTCTGGCTGATTTGTCGATCGAATCCGGAGCTCAGATCAGTGTAGATGATATGGCCGATAAGGTGATATCAACCCTATTAGACCGCCCGGATATTCTGGAGAGGCAAGATGATTGAAAACGTGCATGTCGGCTTGGGCGATCGCGCCTATGATATCATTATCGCCGAGCGGCTTATAGAGCAAAGCGGCGATTACATATTGCCATTTCTCCAGCGTCCAAAAGTTGCAATTGTTACAGATGAAAATGTTGCAAAACAGCACCTTAAGCCGCTTGAGGCCGCATTTAATGCAAAAGGTATTCACACTAGCTCTTTTGTTCTTCCATCGGGTGAGACGACAAAATCATGGGGGCATTTGAGCCAAACCGTTGAGTGGCTTCTGGACCAAAAGGTCGAACGTCGTGATCTTGTGATTGCTTTGGGCGGTGGCGTCATCGGCGATCTGGTCGGATTTGCTGCGGCCATATTAAGACGCGGTGTACGTTTTGTACAAATGCCCACCTCATTGCTGGCACAAGTCGACAGCTCGGTTGGGGGCAAAACCGGAATTAATACCCCGCATGGCAAAAATCTTGTCGGTGCTTTTCACCAGCCTTCGCTGGTTTTGGCGGATATCTCGGTTCTTGGCAGCCTTGCGCCGCGTGATTTTCTGGCTGGATATGGCGAAGTGGTTAAATACGGGTTGCTGGGCAATTCAGAGTTCTTTGGCTGGTTAGAGGACAACGGGCCCAAAATGGCATCGGGCGATCAAAATGCCCGGATGCATGCCATTAAAATATCCTGTGAAATGAAAGCGGATATTGTTGTGCGCGATGAAACCGAACAGGGTGATCGGGCGCTTCTGAATCTGGGGCATACGTTTTGCCATGCACTTGAGGCGGCCACAGGCTATTCAAGCCGTTTACTGCACGGTGAAGGCGTGGCCATTGGATGCGCTTTGGCATTTGAGCTGTCCTCGCGTTTGGGACTTTGTGCGCAAGAAGTGCCAAGCCGGGTGCGGGCGCATTTGGCGAATATGGGAATGAAAACCGACCTGCGTGACATTTATGGCGATTTGCCAGAGGCTGATGGTTTGCTAGACCTGATGCGACAGGACAAAAAAGTTGTTGATGGTCAACTTAATTTCATTCTTGCAACAGATATTGGAAAAGCCTTTGTCGCCCGCGATGTGGCGCAGGATGCGGTGCGCACCCTGCTCATTGATGCTCTTGCGAGCCGAAAGGCCCGCTAGAGCTTTTGTTTATTTAGGTAAACTTTTTTAAAACGGGATCTCGTCGTCTAGATCACGAGAGGGAAGGCTGCTGCTCTCTTGGGCAGGTTCAGGCGCAGAGTATCCACCGTCGTAGCCGCCGGGCGCTCCGCCGCCGCCGCCTGAATCGCCGCGGCCATCGAGCATTGTCAGCGTCGAGCCAAAGCCTTGTAGCACTACCTCGGTTGAATAGCGATCATTGCCTGATTGGTCCTGCCATTTGCGGGTCTGCAACTGGCCTTCGATATAAACCTTGGACCCTTTACGCAGATATTGCTCGGCAACGCGAACAAGGCCCTCGTTAAAAATGGCTACCGAATGCCATTCGGTTTTTTCGCGGCGTTCGCCTGTATTGCGATCTTTCCAGTTTTCTGAGGTTGCAATGCGCAGGTTGCAGACCTTCCCGCCATTGGGAAAATTACGCACTTCAGGATCACGCCCTAAATTGCCTATTAAAATGACTTTATTTACCGAACCGGCCATTGCCTATCTCCTGTCGAATCCTTTGGTGAGTGTTTATCTAAGTTAGACCACTCAATAAAGGTTAAGGAAAGCCTAATCCGCAAGGCCAAAGCGAAATTGAGTTAAAAAGCAAATATAGGGCTAAACCGATAAATTCGCCCTAATGCTTTGATTATTCAGCTGCAATCTTGATCACTGGTTCCATTTTGGACAGGATATCCGCTGCGAGGTGGCATTTGATCTCATGCCCTTTTTCAAGTTGCCGAGTTGGCGGTACTTCTGTGTCGCACAGGTTGTTCGTCACCTCGGTTTTCCAGCGGCAACGGGTTTGAAAAGGACACCCAGAGGGGGGATTCATCGCCGAAGGAATATCGCCTTCAAGCACAATATGCTGTTTTTCTATACTTGTATCCGCGATGGGCACAGCCGACAGCAGGGCTTCTGTATAGGGATGATAGGGCGGTGAAAAGACCTGATCTGTGCTGCCCAGTTCGACCACATGGCCAAGGTACATCACCATGACACGGTCACTGAGGTAGCGCACAATTGACAAATCATGACTGATGAACAAAAGCGTGGTTTTTTCGCGCCGTTGAATTTCCATCAAAAGATCTGTGACCGCAGCTTGTACGGAAACATCCAAAGCCGATACAGGTTCGTCTGCGACAACAATCCTTGCTCCGCCTGCAAAGGCGCGCGCGATCCCGACCCGTTGTTTTTGGCCGCCGGACAACTGGCGCGGCATGCGTTCGGCAAAGGCGCGCGGCAGCTTAACCAAGTCCAGCAACTCCAGCATGCGTTCAGCGCGGTCCTGATCTGAATTTCCAAATCTGAATATCTCAAGCGCTCTGATAATTTGCCGGCCAACAGACATCGAGGGATTTAGCGTATCAAAAGGGTTTTGAAACACCATCTGAATATCTGCAACGGTTTTGGTATTACGGGTCTCGATGGGATTGCTTTCAATACTTTTGCCATCCAAAAGGATTTCGCCCTCAGTTGCGGTCTCGAGCCCCATAAGCACCTTTGCAAATGTCGATTTTCCACAACCAGATTCGCCAACAATGGCCAGAGTTTCGCTTTCGCGGGCCTCAAAGCTTAGGGTTTCATTGGCTTTGACAACCTTTTTGTCGCCCGCAGAGCCAAATAAGGCATTGGCTGCCACTTCATAATATTTCTTCAGGTTGTCTATTTTTAAAACGACCCCACCGGGTTCGGTTTTTTCCGATGTTACACTGGCTTTGATCGGTGCATTCCAGTCGATTTCTGAAAATTTCAAACACCTGCTAAAGTGGCGATCGTCGCCCTCAATCACTCCCATTGAGATTTCGCTTTGATTGCAGCGGCCCTCTTCGAAATAGTCACAACGGGGGCCAAAGTTGCAGCCCATAGGGCGTTCATGCGGCAGCGGGAAATTGCCCGGGATGGCCACCAAGGGGCGAGCATTTTTATTGGCGCCGGGCAGGGGAATAGATCTAAAAAGCGCTTGGGTATAAGGGTGCTGCATTTTATCAAAGACATCTTCAATGCTGCCGGTTTCAACAGCCTCGCCAGAATACATCACGCAAATGCGGTCGCAAGTTTCAAGCACCAATCCCAGATTATGGGAAATAAACAACATCGATGTGCCGTATTTTTTTCCCAAATCCTTAACCAGATCAACGACAGCGGCCTCAACGGTGACATCAAGCGCAGTGGTAGGCTCGTCTAAAATAAGCAGGGACGGCTTGGACATCAATGCCATTGCAATCACAATGCGCTGCTGTTGACCCCCGGATAATTGATGCGGAAAAGACTTCAGAATACGCTCTGGGTCGGGCAGCTTAACATCTGCGACCACTTCAAGCGCACGTTGATACGCGTCGTTTTCTGAAATACCTTCGTGGATCATAGGCACTTCGATGAGCTGTTTTCCGATTTTCATTGCCGGATTCAACGAGGCCATCGGCTCTTGGTAAATCATGGCAATTTCATTGCCGCGAATGTCGCGAAGCTCTTCATCGCTCATGGCCGAAAGATCTTGGCCTTTGAACTTTATCTGCCCGCCTACAATGTGGCCGTTTACGCCGAGATCTTGCATGACACCCAAAGCGACAGTGGACTTTCCACAACCGGATTCGCCAACCAAGCCGACGGCTTCACCGGGCTGCACGTCGACCGAAAAATCCATCACGGCTGGAATTTCTCGCAGGCGTGTGAAAAATGAAATTGAAAGCCCGTCGATTTCAAGGATTGGTCCGTCATATTTTGGCTTGGTCATCAGCTATTCCTTTTTTACGGGCGGGGCGCATCAGCGCCTTAGTTTAGGTTGCCCTGCACGCTATTGATCTATTCTACGTTCCTTTCGGTTTAATCTTTCAGGCTTTCTTCTCGCAATCCGTCCGCAAGAAGGTTCAGCCCAAGAACCAGACTAAGCAAGGCAAAAGAGGGTGCTAGTGCAGGATGTGGGTATACAGACAGAAGTTTGCGGCCTTCATTAATGGTTGCCCCCCAGTTTGGACTTTCCGGCTCAAGTCCAAGTCCGAAAAACCCTAACGTTCCTAGCAAAATGGTTGTGTACCCGATCCGCAGGCAGAAATCGACGATCAGAGGGCCACGCGCATTTGGCAGAATTTCCCATAGCATAATATACCATGGGCCTTCGCCTCTGGTTTGCGCCGCGGCCACATAGTCACGGGTTTTTATATCCATTGCCAAACCGCGAACAATCCTGAAAACTGTAGGAGAATTGACAAAGACAACCGAGACAAAAACTGTTAAAAGTCCACCATCCACATTGAATAAATCAATCGCATTAAACAGCGTGATTTTACTGCCTGCTTCATTGATCAAAGAAATATAAAGCATCAGCAGGACGAATAAAGCCCCCGATAAAACAATATTGCGCTTCTGCGGAACGATATAGAGTCGAGAGTTGATCAAAACAGTACAGAAAATCAGTGGAAAGGCGAAGAGCACTGCCGCCATATATTGCGGCATTCCTGTTAATCTAATCTCTGGTGTGACCAGCAGATAAAAGAGTAAAATCACTGGGAAGGCGAGAATTAAATTGGCTGCGAATGACAAAGCTGTATCCAACCGGCCGCCATAATAGCCTGCTGGAAGTCCAAGTGTGATGCCCGCCATAAAAGCAAAAAGAGTGGCCAATGGCGCGATCACAATCACCACAGTGCTGCCGGCAATCATTCTGCTGAACACATCACGGGCCAGTGTATCGCCTCCGAGTAAAAAATAGGCGTACTCGTTCTCTTCAGCGCCGCGCATCGGGGTGCCCGGCACTTTGTTTTTCATTCCTGAAACCTGCGACAGCGGATCGTGCGTGACGACCCAGTCAAGAGCACCGGCGTAAAAGCCCGCAAAGACCCAGAACATGACAATCGCAAAGCCGATCATGCCAATGGTGGAATCGAAAAGCTTTCCATAAAGCCCAAGTTTGCGTTTATACATGATGGATAGGATGAACAAAACTACGAGTGATATCCATACAGGCATAAGCTGCATCAATATGCGGGAGATTATTTCACCCCAAGATAAAAGTTCCATGCCGCTGCTCCCTTTATGTCACTTTTATTCGCGGGTTAAGATAGACATAGCCGATATCAGAAATAAGCTGTGTCACCAGTACGACAATCACCGAAACAACAGAAACACCAAGCAATAGCTCGATATCATTATTGCCAGCCGCTTGGACAAGAACCCATCCAAAGCCTTTGTAATTAAACAATGTTTCCACAATCACGACGCCGTTCAAAAGCCATGGAAATTGCAACATGATAACTGTAAAGGGCGCAATCAGAGCATTTCTAAGCGCATGCTTTACAACAATATTGCGAAAACTAACGCCTTTCAGACGGGCGGTTCGAATATATTGCGCCGTCATCACCTCAGCCATTGAAGCCCGTGTCATGCGTGCAATATACCCCATGCCGTAAAGCGCGATCGTAATCACCGGCAAGAGAAAGTTTTCTAGATTTGCATCCTCCATTGCCTTGGTGGCGGTGCCTTTAAACCACTTAAGCCCAAAGGCAGATGAGGAAAATATTGCAATAAAAATAACGCCCGAAACATATTCAGGGGTCGCAGTTGTCGTGATTGCAAAAGTAGACAGCGTTCGGTCCGTGCGCGATCCTTCGCGCATGCCGGCGAAAACCCCGACAAGCAACGCACTTGGAACCATCAAAAGCATAACCCAGAACATCAGCTTTGCGGTTAAAGACAGGCGTGTGGCTATAATGGAACTAACTTCAGCTTTGAAAACTGTGGAATAGCCCCAGTAGCCTTGCAAAATCCCACAGAATTTGGGCACATCTTCCAATGCCATTGCGGGCAGCTGGCAGCGTCGCCGGGTTTTGTCGTCAGTTCCCTCGATGATGTAGCCGGGCATCACGCCAAGCCATTGGCCGTATTTTACAGGCAGAGGTTGAAGATACCCGCGGTTTGATAGCATCGTCTGCACCGCAGCGTCATCCATTCGAAAATTACCTTCGGATTTCGCCAGTTTTTCTAAATTTGGATAAAGATTCGTCATAAAAAAGACGATGAATGTTAGACATAATGCGGTGAACAGCATGACCACTGTCCGCCTAAGAATGAATAGTCCCATTTTATTCCCTGTACCACTCAGACAGTGCGTATGGTCGCAGCATTAGCATTTTTTATATAATCTGGCCACAGCGGACATGCCGCTGTGGCCATAAATGGTCAATTAAGCTGTAAAGCCCCATTTGTAGATTTGCGGCAGATACGCAATGTGCATATCGCAAACTACATTCTCTTTGTGGAACCTGTTCAGACTTCTGAAGTAGGGTTGAATTGTAACGCCTTCTTCAACGATCAAAGCCTGACATTTGCCTGCAACCGCACGCCGTGTGTCTGCATCAGCAAGAGAGTTTGCCTCTGCCAGAAGCGCGTCAAACTCAGGGTTGTTCCAACCAAATTCGTTCCAAGCCTCGCCAGAGCGATAGGCCAGACCCCAAACTTGTGTCGCCAGTGGACGGTGGTTCCAGTTGGTTGAGCTGTATGGATATTTCGCCCAATCGTTCCAGAATGTCGATCCAGGCAGGATGGTACGCTTGATTTTGAACCCAGCATCGCGAAGCTGCGCTGCAACCGCATCTGTGGTGTCTTTGCGGTAGCCACCATCGATAGAGATCACCTCATGCTCAAAGTCCATCATGCCGGCTTCTTCCATCAAAGCTCTTGCTTTGGCGGGATCATAGGGCAAACGGCCAACACTTGGATCATACTCTGGGTGCATTGGTCCAGCGTGATGGTTATCTGCTGTGATACCAATATTGTTCAAGCCCAATTCAAGACAAACGTTGTTGTCAACGGCCATTGCAAGTGCTTGGCGCACGCGTTTGTCCGCATATTTAGGCTCTGTTTCTTGGTTGGCGCGAATAACAATCGTTGCACCAGAGGCAACAGTTGATTGGGTCATGCCAAGTCCGGCCATAATGTCGATAAATTCGCCATCAACATCCCATACTGCATCAACTTCATCGGCTTCAACAGCGGCAACCCAAGAAGATGGATCAGTGCCGTAGTCGATAAACTCAAACCGGTCCAAATGCGCGCCTTTGCCAGCGGCATAGCCCCACCAATCATGACCTTCATTGCGAACGATCACACCTTTTACGCCAACTTCAAGTGACTCTGGCTTATAGGGGCCTGTGCCTACGGCCGTGCCCATCATGTCGTCTGGGTTATGGCTGCTGTGCACGATGGCGGCTGGATAGTCGGCCATGCCTGCGATGATTGTAATATCAGGTGCAGAAGTATTCAGTTGAACGGTATGGCTGTCAACGACAACAATGGCCCCATCAGCGGCCTTGCCTGAATCGGCATCAATTAGCGTTGCCATGCGTCCGGCCATTGAGTTACCCTCAACGGATTTATCACACCAACCGTTAATATTGCGCGCAACGTCATCGGCCGTAAAATCGTCACCATTGTTCCACTTTACGCCTTTGCGAACGTTCAAAGTGTACTGTGTTGCGTCAGCGTTGGCGCTCCAGCTTTCAAGAAGCATTGGATTAAAGCTACCATCATTGTTGTATTCAACGAGATACTCAAGCCAACCCGCAGTATATGTCGCGATTTGTGTCCAGTCATAAGTTCTTGGATCTTTAAGCGCCCTAACTTCCATTTGGAAGCGGATCGTTCCACCTTGCTGCATGTGGCCGCCGGCCAATGCAGGTGTCGCCAGCCCGCCAAGAGCGTAAGCGGCAGAAGCTGATAGACCCAAAGCCGTTGTGCGAGACAAAAATTCCCGGCGGTCAAGCTGACCAGACTTTAGTTCTGTGGCATACATTTCAGCTGCCGGGTGAATGTAGCTCTCGCTACGGGTGTTATGCGTCATAGTTTTTTTCTCCCTGTGACAATTTCGGAGTAAGCTAAGCAACCCTATCAGCGCCGTACTTTGGCCCATTAGGTCGCAATGCCGCCCCCTCTAACCCTATACGGCATTACTTTTGGCTCTAGGTCAATGTCATTGATCGGCATTTTTTGGCTCATGTGCGACATTAGATGCTTATAATTACGACATAAATTGGAATAAAATTGCAGATATCATCGGCAAAGGATGACAATTATTTCTTTCAAATACCTGCGGATAATAGGTCGACCTGCTAAATTATATCTAATTTATTAGACAGAGAATCAGAATAGGGCAATTAGCTTAATCATTTTGATAAAAACTTGATGTGATTTCCTTCCCAGGGCTAATTCGAAGAATGTTTAATTTTAAACCCGCCAAATCAGCGCGCGATGGCTTTGAACTTATCAAAAATCTAACCCAAAGAATGTGCCGCATCGACCCAATGCCAGTTTTTCATTTTGCTGCGAAACCATGTGCGCTGCCTTTTGGCAAATTGCCGCGTGGCGATGGTTGCGGATTGTTTTGCCTCTTCAAGTGATAACTGACCGCGAAGATGGGCGATTAATTCCTGCGCGCCAATGGCCTTTGATGACAACAGGCTTTCGTCCCAGCTTGGCAGCTGCAGCTCTGCTTCTTGAAGCGCACCGGCCATGATCATCTTATCAAAACGCTGCGCAATTCGGGTGTTGAGCCATTCGGTATCTGTTTTCATGACGATGGCGCAGCAGTGCGCAAGTGGCAAATCAGGCGAGGGCGTTTGAGAATGCCAATAAGAAAGCGACTTACCTGTTTCTTTTTGTACTTCCCATGCGCGCTGAACACGCATCGGGTTTTGGATATCCAGTTTTTTCCTTGTCTCCGCGTCGATGTCCTCTAGCAAAATTTGATATCCAAATTTTTGCACCCGTGCGTTTGCCTCTTTTCGTATACTTTCCGAAATCTGAGGAAGCTCGGCCAACCCCTGCGACAGAGCGGTAAAATATAGCCCGGTCCCCCCTGTGATGATTGGTCTTTTATCCCCGCTTAAAAGCGGCTTTAGATCCCTAAGCCAATGGCCGACAGAATAATTCGCCTCTCGCTCCAGATGACCGTAAAGCGCATGGTCTATTTCTGCTTCATCTTGCTGGCTCGGACGGGCGCTTAAAACGCGCCAATTGGAATAGACCTGAATGGCATCAGCATTGACGACCAAGCCGCCATACCGGCGGGCAATTTGCAAAGCCAAATCGGATTTTCCAGATGCCGTTGGCCCCGCGATTAGGATCGGCTGCCTATGGTCAATACCTTCGAGGTCTGTTAGGGAAAAATTGTTCATCGGTGTGCGTATGATCCTTGGCCTTTTTGCGTCAAGGCGATATGGCCAAAACGTGATGCGCGATAAGGCTCGCCAACTGGCGGCACATTCGCATAAAATTAACGATATGCGCAAGGAGTGCAATATGGATCAAACCCCCGCCCCGAAAACGACATTTACCCGCGTGATGCTAAAAATTTCTGGTGAAGCCTTGATGGGAGATCAGGGATTTGGACTGCATCCCCCGACTGTCGAACGGGTCGCACGAGAGGTCAAAACAGTTCATGATCTTGGGGTTGAGATTTGTATGGTCATCGGCGGAGGCAACATTTTTCGCGGCTTGCAGGGCAGTGCGCAAGGCATGGAGCGCACAACTGCAGATTACATGGGCATGTTGGCTACGGTGATGAATGCGCTTGCAATGCAAAGTGCTTTGGAAAGCATCGGTGTATTTACTCGGGTTGTCAGTGCGATCCCAATGGATCAGGTTTGCGAACCCTATATTCGGCGCCGCGCGGTGCGACATCTTGAAAAAAAACGTGTGTGCATTTTTGCCGCTGGAACGGGTAATCCCTATTTCACAACTGATACGGCGGCAACACTTAGAGCAAGCGAAATGGCCTGCGAAGCTATTTTCAAGGGCACGAAAGTAGATGGTGTCTATGATAAAGACCCGGTTACAAATTCAGATGCCATTCGCTATGATCATATATCCTATGATGATGTTCTGGCCAAACACCTGGCGGTAATGGATGCCAGTGCGATCGCTCTTGCGCGGGACAATAATCTACCGATCATCGTATTTTCATTGGATGAGCCGGGCGGGTTCAAAGGTATTTTGAATGGCGAAGGAACCTATACAACTGTATCTGGTTAACTTTAGGATAGTGTTCAAGTACAGCGTGCTTTAATCTAGCATGTATAAGGCAATAAAGTAGACCAAAAAAACAAGAGAAGAAGACTATGTCAGACGATTTTATGCTTGATACCGATGATTTACAGCGCCGCATGGATGGCGCGATGGCTTCTTTGAAAACCGAATTTGCATCCCTGCGAACCGGCCGGGCCTCAGCGTCGATGCTTGAGCCTGTTTATGTCGAGGCCTACGGCCAGCGTACGCCCATCAACCAAGTGGGCACAGTCAATGTTCCAGAACCCCGCATGGTGACTGTGAATGTGTGGGATAAATCAATGGTGGGTGCGGTGGAAAAAGCCATTCGCGAAAGCGGTCTTGGTATCAATCCGCAACTGAATGGCACGATTATCATGCTGCCCATTCCCGAATTGAACGAAGAGCGCAGGCGCGAATTAACCCGGGTGGCGGCGCAATATGGCGAACACGCCAGAGTATCCATTCGAAATATCCGCCGCGACGGCATGGATCAGATTAAAAAAGCCAAAACCGATGGTATGTCCGAAGATGACCAAAAGATTTGGGAAACAGAAGTACAAGAGTTAACGGATACAGCAATAAAAGCCGTTGATGATGCCCTTACGTCCAAACAATCAGAAATTATGCAAGTCTAGGTTCTCGGCAAAAAAGATCGTTTGATGAAAAATTTAAATAAAAATAGTAAAACTCCGAACCACGTCGCCATTATTATGGATGGCAATGGACGCTGGGCGCAGGCGCGCCGCAGGCCTCGCCTTTTTGGCCATCGCGCCGGCGCAGCCCGTATTCGTGAGATATTAGAAAGCTGCCCGAAGCTGGGCGTGAAATATCTTACTGTTTTTGCTTTTTCGACAGAAAACTGGAAGCGAACACAGGCGGAAGTGGCCGGTTTAATGAGCCTTTTTGAAAAGTATATTCGGAAAGAAGCCGCGAACCTAAAAGATAATGGCGTGCGGGTTCGGTTCATTGGCGATCGCATCAGGCTTGAAGATAAGCTTGTTGATTTGATGGATGATTTAGAGCTTATGACCCAAGATAATGATCTTGTGCATTTAACCGTTGCTATAAATTATGGTGGCCGGGATGAAGTTGCGCGTGCCACGCGACGACTGGCCCGCGATGTTGAGTTGAAAAAACTCTCAGCAAAGGACGTAAACGAAGAGACATTGCCAAAATACCTTGATACCCATGTTTTGCCGGATCCTGATCTGGTGATTAGGACTTCGGGTGAGGCACGCATATCAAATTTCTTGCTTTGGCAATCTGCCTATTCCGAATATGAGTTTATTGATACTCTATGGCCTGATTTTACGTCAGAAGTTTTTGCAAAGGTTGTGGCCAGTTATTCCCAGCGCTCTCGGCGTTTTGGAGGTGCCTCTGTATGATGGGTTCAAGGGGGTGGAGCGATCTTGCCCCAAGGTTGGGGTCTGCGCTGGTTTTGGCATCAATTGCCGGATTTGCCGTATGGTTCGGGGGGTATTTTTTCGCTTGTTTGCTGGTTGTAATAATAGCGGCCATGCTTTGGGAACTGGGCACTATGCTGACCGGTGGAGGAAAAGCTAGAACATGGGTTATTACCGTTCTGGCTGCTTTAACGCTTATGGCGACCTCGTATTGGGGTTCATTTTGGATTACCGTCGCTCTTCTTTTCGTTTCTGCGACTCTGCAAAGGGGTCTTTTTGTACAGCAAAAAAACATTGGAGCCTTGTTTTCCTTTGCGATTATGTCTGCAGGGACGGTTCTGTTTGATTTGCGGCAAGACTATGGTTTGCCAATTATACTTTGGCTGATCTGTTTGGTGGTTTTCACCGATGTTGCGGGGTATTTTGTAGGCAAAACTCTAGGGGGACCAAAATTTTGGGCCAGAGTAAGCCCTAAAAAAACCTGGTCTGGAACCCTTGGAGGTTGGTTGGTGGCGGCAATAATTAGTTTCGTGGCAAAAGACTATGTTGCGCCGCAGACCACGCTACTTAGCTTTGTTCTTTTTGCTGTCTTTTTATCTTTTGCCGGCCAGATGGGGGATATTTGCGAAAGCGCTCTTAAACGGATTTGCGGTGTGAAAGACAGCTCCAACCTTCTTCCCGGGCATGGGGGCTTGTTAGATCGCTTTGACGCTATGGTGGGAGCCACGCTTGGGTTTATCGTCACGGCCCCTTGGGTATTCCCCATATGAAGCGGGTCAGTATTTTGGGCGCTACTGGCTCTATTGGTCAAAATACAATCGATCTTATTCGGCGCGATAAAAGTAACTTTGACGTGGTTGCGCTGACGGGTGGATGCAATGTGGCTTTGCTGGCAAAATCAGCCATCGAGCTTGGAGCCAATCATGCCGCTATTGCAGACGATAGGCTTTATAACGACCTCAAAGATGCTCTGTCAGGCAGCGGTATCGGGGTCAGTGCAGGTAGACAGGCTATTGCTCAGGCCGCTGCAATGCCGGCCGATTGGGTGATGTCATCCATCGTTGGTGCAGCAGGGCTTGAACCGGGGTTGATCGCCATGTCCAATGGCGCGGATCTCGCCTTGGCAAACAAAGAAAGCATGGTGGCCGCTGGCGGATTGATGAAAGCAACCGCTGCAGAAAACAACGTTTTGATTTTGCCAACCGACAGTGAACATTCGGCTATTTTTCAAGCCCTTATGGGGCAAAGTAGAAGTGCTGTTGAGCGTGTTATTATTACCGCATCTGGCGGCCCATTTAAGGACTGGTCAAACGCAGAACTTGCGACAGTTACACCAGACCAGGCTATGGTTCACCCGAATTGGTCGATGGGAACAAGAATTACAATTGATAGCGCATCCATGTTTAACAAAGGGTTGGAGGTGATTGAAACAAAAGAGTTTTTTGAAATAGAAGATTCCCAAATTGAAGTCGTAATTCACCCGCAATCCATTATTCATGCGCTTGTTGGATTCCACGATGGCAATCTGCTCGCACATGTCGGGCCACCGGATATGCGCCACGCGATTGGATTCGCGCTTTATTACCCAGATCGCAAACCTTTGCCGCTCAACCGGCTTGAGTTGACCAAGATAGGGCGTTTGGATTTCTCAGAGCCCGATTATAATCGTTTTCCAGCGCTTAAACTGGCCTATGATGTGCTTGAGTTGGGCGGCGTGGCTGGCGCAGTTTACAATGCCGCAAAAGAGGTCGCTCTTGATGCGTTTATTGCCCGCCAGATTGGGTTTTTAGATATGGCAGAGGCAGTGGACCGCACATTACACCGCTTGTTTGCGGGAGCTTGTGAATTAAATAAAGATCAAAACCTTGATAATATCCTCCATGCAGACAACATGGGCAGGAAAATCGGGCGCGAAGAAATTCAGGCGCTAAGCGCATAAATACAGGACCGTAACTTTGGATTTAATCTCAATTATCCCCGCTTTTGGTAGTCTTTTGCTGACACTGGCAGCTTTTGTTGTCGCATTATCTGTCATCGTAGCTGTGCATGAATATGGGCATTATATTGTTGCGCGTTGGTCCGGTATTCATGCCGAGGTTTTTTCACTTGGCTTTGGTCTGGTTTTACTATCAAGGATCGACAGCCGTGGAACCAAATGGCAAATAGCAGCCATTCCTCTTGGAGGTTACGTCAAGTTTCGCGGTGATAAAAATGCAGCCAGTCAGGCCGATAGCGCGGCGGCAAAAATGCAGTCAGCAAGTGAACGGCGCTCTTCGTTGTCCGGCGCCCCTCTTTGGGCAAGGGCGGCTACAGTGGCCGCTGGTCCAATGTTCAACTTTGCTTTCGCCATTTTGTTGCTTTCGGGAATTTCAATTTGGCAAGGTCAGTTGCGTGATCCGCTGACAATTGGGACACTGCATCCGATCCCGTTTGAACATGGGCTGCAAAATGGCGATGTTCTGCTCGCTATTAATGGCCAGACAATTCCAAAATTTGATCAACCTATTGCGATGCAACAATTTTGGAATAATTTGGATGGCTCAAAGACCTATATTTATGAAGTTGATCGCTCTGGCCGACGCCTTGAAGTGTCCGGGCCAAATGTAAATCCGCCGCGGGTATTAAATGTTATGCCGCGCTCGGCAGCTGCAGATACGGGACTTCAAGAAGGCGATTTTATCATGGAAGTTCAAAGTGATCGGGTTGTTACCTTTAGTGATTTACGCCAGCATGTGGAAAACTCGAATGGGATGCCATTGCAGATTACTATCTGGCGAAACGGTCAGGAAATAGATTACACATTAACCCCTAAGGCCATGGATGAGCCTGCCTCAAATGGCGGGTTTACAACGCAGTGGCGTATTGGCGTGGTTGGCGGGGGTTTTTTCTTTGATCCTGTGGTTTCCCCGCTCAGCCTAAAAGATGGTTTGACGGTCGGATTAAACGGGACTTGGGCAATTATTTCCGGATCGGTTTCGGGGTTGTATCATATCGTATCAGGCGACATCAGCAGCTGTAATTTATCTGGTCCCATTGGAATTGCTGAAACATCGGGTCAAATGGCCCGCCAGGGGGGGGACAACTTTCTTTGGTTTATTGCTGTACTCTCTGCGGCTGTGGGGATGATTAATCTTTTCCCTGTGCCGGTTCTAGATGGGGGGCATTTGGTATTTTTTGGCTATGAAGCTTTGACAGGCCGCCCCCCAAACGAGATTATTTTGAATGCACTTATGATTTCAGGATTGGCAATTATTTTAAGTTTTATGATGTTTGCATTGGCAAATGACTTGATTTGCCCTTAGATATTTATGCAATCGGAGCGATAATTATTTAATGCGGTTTTGACAAACAAGTGCTTTCCCGATAATCAAAAAGCAGGAAATCAGAGCGGAGAAAGCTCATGAGAGGCGTGCGGAAAATGAATTATTCTCAGTGGCTTGGCGGTAAGGCGCGTTGGAGTGGATTAAATGGCGCCCTTTTTGGTGCTGCACTTGTTTTGATGACTATTGTTTCAGGCACTGTTTTCGCACAGGAATTTCGCTTTAGTTCGATTGATGTGTCGGGAAACCGCCGTATCGAAACGTCAACAGTTCTAAATTATGCAAATATCCCAGTTTCCCAAGTGGTAGATGCCGCAGAATTAAACACGGCGTATCAAAATATTTCTGACAGCGGGCTCTTTGAAAGCGTGGAACTGCAGCCCTTGAATGGGCGGTTGTTGATCAAGGTACAAGAATACCCAACGGTGAATCAAATCGCCTTTGAAGGAAATAAAAAGATCACCAATAAATCCCTTGAATCGCTTATCAGCGCCAAGCCCAGACGGGTATTCAATCCAACCGATGTCGAGCAGGACCTCGAGGCCATTGTGAAAGCCTATGCA
Organism: Paracoccaceae bacterium; assembly: GCA_902512685.1. Classification (GTDB taxonomy): domain Bacteria; phylum Pseudomonadota; class Alphaproteobacteria; order Rhodobacterales; family Rhodobacteraceae; genus CABZJG01. The sequence continues at coordinate 17,247 of CABXKH010000004.1, forward strand.
GATATTGGCAACTTGGCTACCCAAGTGACGCCGCAGATTATACGCCAGTCAGAAAACAGAGTTGATTTGGTATTTGAGATTTTCGAAGGTGGCACTGTTGAAATAGAACGGATTAGCTTTGTTGGTAATTCTGCCTTTAGTGATCGACGCTTGCGCCGGGTCTTGCAAACCAAGCAAGCTGGATTTTTAAGAGCCATAATTCAACGCGATACGTTTAATTCAGACCAAGTTGAGTACGACAAACAAATTTTGAAGGATTTTTACCAATCTAAGGGCTTTATTGATGCCCGGGTGAATGATGTGAAAGCTGAATTGGCCGAAGAGCGGGATGGATATTTCATCACGTTTAATCTACGCGAAGGGCAGCAGTTTCGGTTTGGAAAAATCTCTGCAACTTCAGATTTACCGAATGTGAACCCCAAAGAATTTTCTGCTGCATCAAAAATCAAAGAAAATTCAGTTTTCGCGCCGCTAGATATCGAAAATGACATTGTCCGACTTGAGTATCTGGCGCTGCGCAAAGGTCTTGAATTTTTAACAATCACACCGCGCATTGCGCGCGATGACGCCAATCAACTGATCAATGTAACTTTTGAGTTAACCCGAGGCGCACGCCAATTTGTTGAACGCATAAATATTGAGGGAAATACCGGAACATTGGACCGGGTTATTCGGCGGTATTTTCGCACAGCCGAGGGCGATCCGTTTAACCCCCGCGACATCGGCGCCACAGCGCGCCGTATCCGAGCCTCGGGCCTGTTTGCCAATGTGGACATCAGCTCACGCGATGGCTCTTCATCCGAACAGGTGATCATCGATGTGGCCGTGACTGAAAAAGCAACCGGATCATTGTCTTTAGGTGGCAGTTATTCCAGCGCTCAGGGATTTGGTGCGGCTCTAGAGTACGGCGAGAAAAATTTTCTTGGTCGAGGGCAATCTCTTTCCCTGGCATTAAAGGGGGGCACTGATAATCAGGTCTATTCGCTGCGCTTTACCGAGCCATCTTTCTTATACAATGATTTATCTTTTTCTCTGAACGCTGCCTTTCGGCAAACAGCTCAACAAAATTCTTTGTTTGATACCACTTCTATTATTTTCGAACCACAATTGGGCTTTCCGGTTGGCGAAGATGGGCGGTTGGCCCTTCGGATATTCAACAAAACTGATAATATTACGGCCGAATACACTTCAGGAGATGTCATTTCAACTGAGGCAACTCTACCTGAGGTTAGTGCAAACGGTGTGGGCTATACCTATAGTCTAGACACCCGCCGTAGCGGGTTCAATCCCGCAACAGCCTTGGTTTTGCAAGTTAACCAGGATTTTTCAGGTATTGGAGGCGATACCACAAGTATTAGCACCACAGCAAAACTTGTAGGTCAGACCAAGGTTCTAAAGGACGCGGTCACGCTTCGAGCTACGCTTGAAGGAGGGGTATTGAATTATTCCAAAGGCCAAAGCCGAGTGATCGATCGCTTTAGGATGGGCAGTCAGGTTATGCGGGGGTTTGAGCCGGGCGGAATAGGCCCGCGCGAGTACGACACTGCAAATTCTGTGGATGATGCTTTGGGCGGCGAACAGTATTCGGCGGCCCGGTTTGAAGCAGATTTTCCACTCGGTATTCCTGAAGAATTTGGATTATCGGGAAGCATCTTTTATGATGTTGGCTCGCTTTGGGGCATTACCATCAGCGATCCTGAGTCCTGCGCATTATCCGCACCCTCCTGTCTGCTTTATAAGGACAGCAGCATGCGGCAAGTTGTGGGCGCTGCTATCTTATGGGCCACGCCCATCGGACCACTTCGGTTTAATTTCACCAGAGCCCTTAAAAAAGAGCAGTATGATAAAGAGCAAGATTTTGAATTTACGCTCTCAACCCAATTTTAAATATGCTTAGGCGTATTTTCTGGCAAACTCTAGTAACGATCGCAATCAGCGTTATGGTCGCCACATCGGCTTTTGCCCAATCTACGCCTAACACTCAGGTTTTAGTCGTGGATTTGGACCGTGTCTTTACTGAAACCGTGTATGGCCAACGTTTGCAATCAGATTTTAGAGAAGCAGAACGAGCTTTAGGAAATGATTTTAACAGGATTGCAGGCGAGTTAATCGCTGAAGAAAAACAGCTACGAGATCTTCGGCCCGAAACACAGCCGGATGAATTTCGTGAAATGGCCGAGGCCTTTGACGCCAAATCAACCAAACTCAGGTTAGAGCAATCTGAACGTAGAAATAAATTGAATCAAGACCTGCAACTCGCGCGTGAAAATCTATTGCGTCAATTAGGCCCTATATTTTCACAGTTGATGCAAGAAAGCGGCGCATCCATTTTAATTCAAAAAGATGATCAACGTATGATTGTTTTTCCGCAAGCCGATATTACGCAATCTGCGATTGCTTTGATAGATCAGCGATTGGGCGATGGTATAGCAACACCTGAAAACTAGATTTCACCAACCCTTTATTGGACGAAAGCAGTTTACAGTTTTATACCCCATGCAGATCACCCCTTGCTGCAAACCGCTCAGATTGCTAGGACTTTTAGAAATGAAAGATAAAGGTTGAAAATGAGCAGTCAGTCTCTGAGCGCAGATATCCAACTCATCCAGCGAATTTTACCTCACCGGTATCCGTTTTTATTGGTGGATAAGGTGGTGGATATAAATGGAACCCAATCGGCCAAGGGCTTGAAAAACGTGACCATGAACGAGCCGCATTTTCAGGGCCATTTTCCGGGCAACCCGATTATGCCGGGTGTCACAATTGTCGAGGCTATGGCGCAAACAGCAGCCGTTATGGTTGGAACCGCGTTAGATTTGGCCGACAAAGATTTGCTGATTTACTTTATGGCCATTGATAAATGTAAATTTCGCCGCAAAGTCGTTCCGGGGGATGTTTTGGAAATGCAATTGACCACCCTGCGCGGCAAACCCGGCGGCAAGGTCTGGAAGTTTGGCGGTGTCGCTACTGTCGAGGGCGAGATGGCCGCAGAGGCTGAGTTTACTGCAATGATGGATTTGCCTCAGGAGGCGTAGAATGAGCAATTCCTTTGTCCATCCCAGTGCGATTATAGAACCGGGCGCAGCTCTGGGCGAGGGCTGCCATATCGGGCCATTTTGCCACGTTGGAGCGGAAGTAACCCTTGGCGATCAGGTGACTTTGAAAAGTCATGTCGTTGTAAGCGGTAAAACCGATATCGGAGAAGAAACGATTGTTTTTCCCTTTTCGGTTTTGGGCGAAATTCCGCAAGATAAAAAGTTCAAAGGTGAAAAGACCTCCCTCAGCATAGGGTCGCGCAACCGCATTCGTGAACATGTTACTATGAACACCGGCACAACGGGCGGCGGCGGTCTAACGCGTGTTGGCGATGATGGCTTGTTCATGGCTGGGTGCCATGTGGCGCATGATGTTCATATCCACAACCGGGTGATCTTGGTCAATAATGCGGCAGTTGCGGGCCATTGTGTTATAGAAGATGACGTCATTGTTGGCGGTCTGTCAGGTCTTCATCAATTTGTGCGCATCGGGCAGGGCGCCATCATCGGGGCGGTGACAATGGTGACCAATGATGTCATTCCCCACGGTTTGGTCCAGGCGCCGCGCGGCGAGCTGCATGGTTTAAACCTCGTGGGGCTTAAACGGCGGGGGGTTGCACGTGCAGATATCACAGCTTTGCGGGCAGCTTTTCAGATGCTGGCCCAAGGTGAGGGTGCGTTTCAAGAGCGTGCCAAGCGATTGGGTGAGGAAACCGAAAGCGACTATGTTCAGCAAATTGTTGATTTTGTCACCGGCGCATCAGATCGATCTTTTTTAACACCCGGCGAATGATATGACATCGGGTCTTGCAATACTTGCAGGGGATGGGCAGTTGCCAGTGCAACTGCACCAAGCTGTGCCTGATGCACTATGTGTCGTCTTTGAAGGTATGGCGCACCAATTAAATGCAAAAAACATACAGATCTGTCAGTTTGAAAAATTGAACAGTCTGTTTGAGCTTTTAAAGCATCATGAGATTTCACACGTCGTTATGGCCGGGGCAATGTCGCGGCCCCAACTTGATCCTGCAAAGTTTGATGCGTTTATGCAAAACATTGCGCCTGATTTCATAAAAGTTTTGCAAAAAGGCGACGATACAGTTCTTCGGTACGTGATTACACTTTTTGAAGATCAGGGTTTTTCGGTTATCGCCCCACAGGATGTCGCTTTAGAACTAACGCTGCCGGAAGGTTTGGCTGTCGGCGCACTGCCGGATGCGATATTGTCTGATCTTGCTTATGCCGATCAAATTTTACACCAAATGAGCGCGCTGGATATCGGCCAGGGTGTGGTGGTGGAAGGGGGCCATGTTCTTGGGATTGAGACCTTGCAAGGCACCGAGGCCCTTTTGGATTTTGTGGCCACCACTCAAAGCTCTTTGCGCTCTTCTCAGGGTGGAGTTTTGGTTAAACGCCCCAAAGCTCATCAAGATATGCGGGTTGATGTTCCAACCATCGGGCCGCAAACAATTCAACAAGTGGCCAATGCGGGATTGTCCGGGCTCGTGATCTCCCCAGAAAATGTATTGGTACTTGAGCGGGAAAAAACTATTTTCCTAGCTAAATCATTGGGTATTTTCATTTGGGTGCAGGAACCTAAGCTATGAAAATTTTCATCATTGCAGGCGAGGCCTCAGGTGACAAACTGGGCGCCGCGATGATGAAGGGGTTCAAAGAACAAACTACACAAGAAATCGAATTCATTGGCGTCGGCGGCGCTTTAATGGAGGAAATGGGTCTCACCAGTCTTTTCCCGATGGAAGAAATTTCTTTGATGGGAATTTCTGAAATCCTCAGCCAATATCGGCATTTAAAACGGCGCATAGATCAGACGGCTTCGGCCGTTTTAAAAGAAAAGCCTGATGTGTTGATCACAACCGACCTTCCGGAATTTTCCTTTCGCGTGGCAAATTTGGTCAAGCAGACCTCAAATATACCCACGGTTCATTATGTAGCGCCGACAGTATGGGCTTGGCGGCCAGCACGTGCGCGAAAGATCGCGAAATATATAGATCACGTTCTGGCCCTGTTTCCGTTTGAGCCGCCCTTGATGCAGGCCGCTGGAATGAGCTGTGACTTTGTCGGGCATCCCGTAATTGACGACCCCATTGCTACACAGCAGGATATTAATGATTTTAGATCACAGTTCGGGCTGAACTCGTCGCCTGTTTTGTTATGTTTGCCAGGCTCAAGGCGCTCTGAAATAAAGCGCTTAGCCCCAGTTTTTGAAAAATGCTTGGCAAAAGTGAAAGCCGTCCATCCCCAGATGAATGTAGTCCTTCCTGCAGCCCCCTCGGTTGCTGGATTGGTGTTAGATACAGTTCGCCATTGGGTCCATAAGCCGATTGTTTTGGATCCGCGTGAATTTACTTTGGATCAGGCAAGCAACTTAAAAAGGGCTGCATTTAAATCTGCAGATGTCGCATTGGCCGCATCTGGCACGGTCTCTTTAGAATTGGCGGTCAGTCAAACGCCCATGGTTATTGCCTATGATATGAACTGGATCTCTCGTCAGGTTATCGGGCGAATGTTGCAGGTTGATAGCGTTAATCTTGTGAATTTGGTTTCTAACACGCGCACGGTTCCCGAATATATCGGCAAAGCCTGCCAGCCAGTCGCAATTGCATCCGCAATATGCGATGTTTTAGAAGCCCCCACGACCCAAATTGAAGCTATGCAAAGCACGGTAGAACGCTTGAAATCGCCTATATCAACGCCCGGGATATCTGCAGCAAAGTCGGTTCTAGATTTCCTGAAAAGCCGCTAGTTTTGAAGCATTGTTGCTTTTTGATAGGCGGCTGTAAAACCTTTTAAAGACAGTTCAATAATAACATTTTCATTGGGAAGAGATAGGTGTGCTATAATGATCTGAGCAACCAGACCTTTTTTCATCAAAACAATATCTTCTTCGGTCAAGCCAATACGGGCAATACAGCCTACCGATGTACAAAATGAATAGGGGTATTTTTTACTGGTTTCGGGACCAAAAGAAATCGTAAGCGGAATATTAAGTAAAGTTTCAAGTGGAACGATAATATTAGCCGCTGCAACGGCTGGTTGGCCTGCGGGAAGTTTAAATAATACAACTTCTGCCATTGGCTCATTTTTGTTGTTGATCAAGATCTGGGTCAATTCGCATGGATCATTGCCATCTTGGGTGCGAACACAACGGATATTCCAATCGCCAACACGCTCGGCAATATATGGTTGACCGATTTCAGGTGTCGGCACAGCCAATCCCAATGACAATCCTTCACCCGCCTCGGCATTCTGTGCCCACAGAACTTGCATTGACGCAAAAAGTGAAAAAACAAAAAAGAAAAAGACTGTAATGAACCGGTTTAACATCAATTGAACTCCGCTGATTATAGCCGCGTAATATCACGCAATTTAGCGGATGTCATGGGGCATGAATTGAATGAGCATGAAAAAACGGAGATAATTCAATACTATATGCCAACAAAAAAGGGCCCGATTAAAGGCCCTTTTTCACTAAAAATTTCTCTCCCCGTCGGACTGGCCGACTTATAGGCGCTATGCTACGAAAACAATTCTATTGGGTCAACAGGAAAAACCGACAAAATGTCGTGTTTTGACTAATTTTACTTGTAAATAAATGAATTGTATTTTGCCAAAGCCTATCAGTAGGCAAAAACGCAATATACAAAGATGCAGAATTTGCAAGGTTTCATCTGTGGCTACTGCTGAACTAAACCTATCGCGGCAATCAAACTTAGGGCTGTTAATTATGCGGGGACTGGGCGCATAGATATTTTTATTGGGATCGGTTCCGCCCGGCAAATCGCGGCAACATAGCAGAAAAATCCTGGCCGCTTCCGTTTTCCTGTTCGACAAATTCACCATAAAGCTTGGTTGCTGCAGCCCCCATGGGCGTGTCTGCATCTACCGCCGTGGCCGCTTGTTGGCTCAATCGTAGGTCCTTGAGCATGAGATCTGCAGAGAACCCTGGTTTATAGTCATTGTCTGACGGTGACTGGGGGCCAACGCCCGGAGCAGGGCAATAGGCGTTTAACGACCAACTGTAACCAGAAGAGGTGCTGGCCACATCAAACATGGCTTGCCGCTCAAGACCCAGCTTATCGGCAAGCGCAAATGCTTCGCAGGTGGCAATCATTGTGGCGCCTAAAATCATATTGTTACATATTTTGGCCGCCTGGCCATTGCCAGAGGTTCCGCAATGAACAGCCTTTTGGCCCATAATATCAAATACCGATTTTGCTGTGGCAAATCCGGCCTCAGAGCCCCCGACCATAAAGGTTAACGTGCCAGCAGAGGCGCCGCCAACGCCGCCAGAGACGGGTGCATCAAGCGGTAAAAGTCCCGCAGCTGTTGCCTTCTCGGCCACCTGGCGGGCGCTTTCAACATCAACGGTTGAACAATCTAGAAAGGTTGCACCAACGGCCATGGATGGAATGATTTCATCTGCAACAGCGCGCAGGATATCCCCGTTGGGAAGCATCGTGATGACAATATCGGCATTTTTGGCGGCTTGGGCTGCCGAGCTGACAATCGCGACATCTTTGGCCGTGACCCCAGCAGGATCATAGCCGGTGACATTTAAACCTGCAGCGGTCAGGTTTTCTGCCATTGGCGCGCCCATATTTCCCAAGCCGATAAATCCGATGTTCATTTCATCTCTCCTATAAATGCAATTCCAGTGCCCCAAGTGGGCCAAGCATATGTTCGATATCTGTGGATGGAACGCTGTTCATATTGTGTTGCCAGTTTGGCGTTCGGTCTTTGTCTATTATAGCGGCGCGAATACCTTCGAGGAAGTCCCCAAACTCCATCGCCCGTGCGGTGAACCGATACTCATAGCGCAGGGCTGATTTAAGGTCGCCTGAACTGTTGCGTAGATGTCCAATTATTTTCAAAGCGCAGGCCATTGATAAAGGTGAGTTGCGGCGCATAGCTTTTAACGTTTTTTCCGCAAAGGCGCTGTCATCATGCGATAAGTCACTTGCGATCGTGGAAAGGTCCCCTGACTTAAATGCTGTATTTATCATGGGCAAAGCATCTGCCAAAGTTCCTGCCGGCGCTTCGTCAATGTAGGTATTTAGGACATTATGGTCGCCCGTTTTTTCCAATTCTGCTGTCATTCGTGCCCAATGATCCTGCGGGATAAAATGATCGGCAAATCCAACCAGTATCGCATCCCTTGGCCCCATGCGATCAGCTGTCAAACCAAGGTATTCACCAAGATATCCTGGCGCGCGCGATAGAATATAGGAACCGCCCACATCCGGCACCAAACCAATCCCACATTCCGGCATCGCTATCTGGCTGGTTTCGCCCACAATTCTGTGGCTTCCGTGACATGAAATGCCCACGCCGCCGCCCATGGTGAACCCTTGCATAAGAGCAATAAAGGGTTTGGGGTATCCTGCAATAAGAGCATTTAGGCGATATTCATCTGCCCAGAATTTCTGACCAAAAGCATAATTCTTATCCAGTCCTGATTGGTAAAGATCAGCAATGTCACCGCCGGCGCAAAAGGCGCGGGTTCCAAGCGCGTCGATAATCACCAGATCAACGGCATCATTGGTTTGCCAGTCAATCAGAGCCGCCTCAATTGCGGTGCACATCTCATAGGTCATGGCATTTAAAGCATCCGGGCGCTGCAAAGTGATGCGGCCAGCCCGGCCAGTCATGCGTATATGGATATCGTTCATCGGGCGGCAAGCATATGTCTGGAAATAATCATACGCATAATTTCATTGGTGCCTTCAAGAATTTGATGGACCCGCAGATCGCGAACAATTTTTTCAATACCGTAATCGGATAAATAGCCATATCCGCCATGAAGTTGCAGACAGCTGTTGGCCACTTCAAAGGCGCAATCCGTCACATACAGCTTGGCCATCGCACAAAACTTACCGGCGTCTGATGCGCCATTGTCAAGCTTCCAAGCCGCCTGGCGCAAAAATGTTCTTGATGACTGAAGTTTAACTTCCATCTCGGCAAGCTTGAATTGCAGTGCCTGAAACTGATCAATGGATTTGCCAAAGGCTTTTCGCTGGCCCATATATTCCAGGGTCGCAGACAGCGCTGCCTGTGCGCCGCCAAGCGCACTGGCAGCAATGTTTAACCGGCCTCCATCCAGACCAGCCATTGCGTAGCTAAAGCCTTGGCCCTCATCGCCCAAAAGGTTGTCGATAGGAACTGTGCAATCATCGAACTGTACTTGCGCCGTGGGCTGTGATCGCCACCCCATTTTTTCCTCAAGAGCACCATAGCTCAGCCCTTGGTTTCCGGCTTCAACCACTAAAGCAGATATTCCTTTCGGGCTTTTATCGCCCGTTCGGCACATCACGATATAGGCATCGGAATAGGATCCACCGGAAATGAACGCTTTCGTGCCGTTCATTACGTAGTTTTCATTGGTCCGCTCAGCCGTGGTGCTAAGAGCTGCCGCATCTGATCCTGATCCCGGTTCGGTAAGGCAGTAGCTATAGACTTTGCGCATAGCACAAAGATCAGGAAGCCACCGAGCGCGGGTGTCTTCACTGCCATACTTGTCGATCATGCCCCCACACATATTGTGAATGGATAAAAAGGCGCTGACAGAAGGGCAGGCCATGGCCAGGGCTTCGAAGATCAGTGTTGCATCAAGTCGGCCTAGGCCTGATCCTCCTTGATCTTCGCTGACATAAATTCCGCCAAGACCAAGATCAGCCACCTTTGGCCAAAGGTCTTTGGGAATAGTGCCCATGGTTTCCCACGCGCGTGCCTGTGGAGCGATCTGCTCTTGGCCAAAGGCATGGGCCATATCAAACACTGCATTTTGTTCTTCGGTTAAAGCAAAATCCACCCCAAGGCTCCTTTATCATCCGCAGCGCGTCTATAGCCGCTTCCAACGGCTATAGATATCCGAAAGCGGTCTCTGTTAGTCCATGGCTTTAAAGTTAAACTCTCCGCCTTCTTTAATGCCAGAGGGCCAGCGTGACGTCACTGTTTTTGTCCGGGTATAGAACCGGAAAGCATCCGGGCCGTGTTGGTTCAAATCCCCAAAGGCAGACTTTTTCCAGCCGCCAAATGTGTGATAGGCGAGGGGGACGGGAATAGGCACGTTGATCCCCACCATGCCAATATTGATCCGGTTTGCAAAATCACGTGCCGCATCACCATCACGGGTAAAAATTGCAGTGCCGTTGCCATATTCGTGATCAATCGCCAGACCTATCGCCTCTTCGTAACTGCCTGCGCGAACGGTGCTGAGAACCGGCCCGAATATTTCCTTTTTGTAGATATCCATATCTGGCGTAACACGGTCGAACAAATGCGGCCCGACAAAAAAACCGTCTTCATAGCCCTGAAGACTAAAGTCGCGGCCATCAATGACCAGCTCTGCGCCCTGGTCCACGCCGCTTTGTACCAAGCCAAGGATGTTCTGTTTGGCCGCGGCTGTAACCACAGGACCATAATCGACATCATCACCGGCGGTGTAGGGGCCAACTTTCAGTTTTTCAATTCGTGGCACTAGTTTTTCAATCAAACGATCGGCCGTTTCATCACCAACTGGCACCGCAACCGAAATCGCCATGCACCGCTCGCCAGCTGCGCCATATCCTGCGCCCACCAAAGCGTCTGCTGCCTGATCCATATCCGCATCGGGCATAATGATCATATGGTTCTTGGCCCCGCCAAAGCACTGAACACGTTTGCCATTGCTGCATCCGCGACCGTAGATATATTCAGCGATTGGGGTCGAGCCAACAAAACCAATTGACTGGATCAGCGGATGATCAAGAATTGCGTCTACAGCCACCTTGTCGCCGTTGACAACTTGTAAAATGCCTTTGGGTAATCCAGCTTCTTCCATAAGCTCTGCAAGCATCAGCGGAACCGATGGGTCACGCTCAGATGGTTTGAGAATAAAGGCATTGCCGCAGGCAATGGCGGGGGCAAACATCCACATTGGGATCATGGCTGGAAAATTAAACGGCGTAATACCAGCGCAAACTCCCAAAGGCTGCCGCATTGAATACATATCAATTCCCGGACCGGCACTGTCGGTGAATTCACCCTTGAGCAATTGGGGCGCGCCAATGCAATATTCTACAACCTCAAGCCCGCGCTGAACATCGCCTTTAGCATCTGGAAAGGTTTTACCGTGCTCGCGGCTTAGCGCCTCTGCCAGACGGTCCATATCACGATTAAGCAGATCCACAAACTTCATCATCACCCGCGCGCGGCGCTGGGGGTTAACCTGACCCCAGCTTAACTGTGCTTTTGCGGCCACGTCGACCGCATGCGCCATTTCACTTTCTGAAGCCAATGGGGCTTGGGCCTGAACTTCACCGGTGGCCGGATTAAAGACATCGGCAAACCGCCCTGATGTTCCTTTGACATTCGCACCACCAATATAATGAGTTAATTCTTGCATGAGAGCTCTCCTATCAATTTGGTATAAGTTTACCCTTGCAAAAATGTGGTGAAAAGAGGAAAAATTTCAAAGTAGATCTGCAAAATTGCAAAGGTGAAAAGTGACAGATAATTGGGATGATTTACGGATATTTTTAGCTGTGGCTCGGTATGAAACTTTGTCGGCAGCGGGACGCCAAATAAAACTAGATCCTGCAACCGTTGGGCGGCGCATCGGCCGTATTGAAGATCAGCTAGGACGTTCACTATTTATCCGCTCGACTTTCGGATACGCATTGACTGATGCGGGTAACCGGATGCTGGACCACGCAGTGCGCGTTGAACAGGCCATGGCCGGATTGAGCGAAGAAATCTCAGGGCAAACCGGATCGTTGAGTGGCCAAATTCGGATCGGTGCCCCTGATGGCTGCGCAAATTTTTTATTGCCGCAAGTTTGCGCAAGAATTTCAGATAAAAACCCCGATCTGGATATTCAAATTGTTGCCTTGCCAAGAGTGATTAACCTAACCAAACGAGAAGCCGATATGGCCATCGCGGTTAGCCCGCCAGAAACTGGCAGGCTGACGGTGCAAAAGCTTACAGATTATAAATTACACCTGGCGGCTTCGGCCGAGTATTTGCAAAATAAACCACCCCTTACCAAGCTATCAGATTTAAAGGGTCACCGTTTCATCGGGTATATAGCTGATATGATCTTTGATAAGGAACTTGACTATTTGACAGAACTGGGTGTTCAACGCCTGCCTCTGGCATCAAATTCTGTGTCTGTGCAGTTCAATTGGTTGCGCGCGGGGGCCGGTCTGGGCGTTGTTCATGATTTTGCTTTGCCCTTTGCTCCGGGATTGAAACGCATTTTAGCCCATAGGTTTTCATTAACGCGTAGTTTTTATCTTATTCGCCACTATGAGGATCGTCGAATGGACCGCATGAATAAGTTTGTCGCCGCCCTTGGTGAAGAAATTCGTGCCGAGCTTGATCACTTAGAGCGATTTCCTTGACAAAAATTAAATTACAAATATGATAGAGATATTGAAATAAAGTTCTGGTAAATCTAATGCTTGTGCAACAAATTTTGAATTCCAAAGCGAACGATGATGTTATTACAGTGCAGCCAGAGACTACACTAGTGGAAGCAGCAGCTATTCTAGCCTCGAATAAAATTGGCACAGTGGTCATTTCTGAAGATGGTAAAAAAGCCAGTGGGATCTTGTCAGAGCGAGATATCGTACGTGCTATCGCCCATCGTGGTGTGCAGGCGTTAGGCGCGCCTGTGAACGACTTTATGACCCGAAAAATTGTGACTTGCAGGCGCGAGGCAACTGCTGATCAAGTTTTGACAATTATGACCGACATGCGGTTTCGCCATATTCCTGTGGTCGAGAATGGTGAAATGATAGGCCTTATTACTCAGGGTGATGTGGTCAAAGCAAAACTTTCAGAACTTTCGATGGAAAAAGACGCACTTGAAGGCATGATAATGGGGTACTGACCCTTGCAATTTTGCCAGCAATATTGTTGCTTGCGGAAAGTATAATTTCTCGGCAGAGGATCTCTAGATGCGCATTGGGCTTTATCCTGGAACTTTTGATCCGATCACTCTCGGACATGTCGACATTATTCGCCGAGCGGCTATGCTTGTTGATCGGTTGGTCATCGGTGTGGCGATTAACCGCGACAAAGGTCCGTTGTTTTCATTGGAAGAGCGGGTTTCAATGATTGAATTGCAATGTGCGGGCTTATCGTCTGAAATTGGAACTGAAATTGTGGCGCATCCGTTTGAAAATTTATTGATTGACTGCGCCCATGACGTTGGCGCAGGCGTCATTGTTCGGGGATTGCGTGCGGTTGCCGATTTTGAATACGAATTCCAGATGGTCGGCATGAACAGGGTGCTTGATTCAACCATTGAAACGGTATTTTTGATGGCAGAAGCACGACATCAAGCTATTGCATCAAAACTGGTCAAAGAAATAGCCCGTTTAGATGGTGATGTGTCCAAGTTCGTCACGCCAGAAGTGCATGAACGCTTGCTTGCCAAGCTCGGAAAATAGGCTTTTCCGAGCTTTAACAGAGATTTAGATTAAAGATATTTACCCATTTCGACAGCTGTATCAGCCATCCGCGTGGAAAACCCCCACTCATTGTCATACCATGTAAGGATCCGGCACAGCGTGCCATCCATGACCTTTGTTTGATCGGTGGCGAAGATACTAGAATGGCTGTCATGATTGAAATCCATAGAGACCAACTTTTCATCCGTTACACCCAAAACACCGTTCATCGGGCCAGCGGCAGCAGCATGAATAGCGGCGTTGATTTCTTCGATCGTGGTATCGCGTGCGGCTTCAAAGGTTAAATCCACACAGGACACATTTGGCGTGGGTACGCGAATAGCAACGCCATCCAGTTTGCCGTCCAGTTCAGGCAATACCAACCCCACCGCGCGAGCCGCACCGGTGGTTGTTGGGATCATGTTAAGTGCTGCGCCACGCGCCCGGTAAAGGTCTTTGTGCATTGTGTCCAACGTGGGTTGGTCGCCGGTATAACTATGAATAGTCGTCATAAACCCACGTTTGATGCCAATCGCATCGTTCAAGGCTTTGGCAACAGGGGACAAGCAATTTGTCGTACATGAGGCATTTGAAACAATGACATCACTGGCGCTCAAAGCGCTATGGTTTACCCCATAAGCGATCGTTTTGTCCGATCCGTTTGAGGGCGCAGATACCAAAACCCGATTCGCTCCATTTTGCAGATGGATTTCTGCCTTTTCACGGTCTGTAAAAATACCAGTGCATTCCATCACAATATCAACATCTGCCCATGGCAATTCTGCCGGATTGCGCAGTGCCGATACAGAAATAGGCCCCATACCAACATCAATTGAAGTTTCAGTGGATTTGACCGTACCTGCGAATTTTCCATGAACGCTATCGTATTTGAACAGATGCGCGTTGGTTTCAACGGGTCCTAAGTCATTAATGGCAACAACCTCAACGTCGGTTCTTTGTGTTTCCACGATAGAACGCAAAATATTACGTCCGATCCTGCCAAATCCATTGATCGCGACTTTCACTGCCATAGTATTGTCTTTCTTTAATGCTGCTCATGAGTTAGCGCTAACATTGATATTTCAGAGCAATTGTCAACCGTAAAAACAACCTTTTAGCGGTGTTTAATTATCTCCAGAAGGCCATCCACTCGATCAGGATGAGTATTTTTCGACCTAGAACTATCAAAGTTTCTGCATCAGAGAAAAGGGTATCGCCAAGCAAAAGGGCAACAATACCCAAAAACAAAATTGTCCAAGTACGATTTGACAAAGTACAGATGTCCAAAATAATTAGAAAAAAGAAATGTTATGCAAATAAGTCGCTAGAAACGTAAGAAGTTATGCTGGTTGAGGCAAGCCCTTAATGCAGAAGCCGCCCCATCGTTGCTGCAACATCTGCCATGCGGCACGAAAACGCCCATTCATTGTCATACCAAGCCAAAACACGAACCATTCGGCCATCAATAACTTTGGTTTGCTCTGGGGCAAAAATCGAGGAATGCGTTGTGTGATTGAAATCTATTGAGACCTTAGGCTCTTCGTCATAGGCCAGCACATGCCCCATGTGCCCCGCTGCTGCTTCTTTTACTGCTGCGTTCACATCTTCTTTGGTGACAGATTTACTGGCTTCAAAAGTTAAATCTACTGCAGATACATTCGGAGTAGGGACCCGCATGGCGGTGCCGTCCAGTTTTCCGCTTAAATCCGGCAAAACCTCGCCTAGGGCTTTGGCTGCACCGGTTGAAGTGGGGATGATTGCCATCGCCGCTGCCCGCGCGCGGTATAGGTCGCTATGGCGCCGGTCTAATGTCGGTTGATCTCCGGTATAAGAGTGGATTGTGGTCATTATTCCGCGCTCAATTCCGATTGCGTCATGTAGTACCTTGGCAAGGGGCGCAAGACAATTCGTAGTACACGAGCCATTTGAAATCATTGTGTGATCTGGGGCTAAATCCCGATGATTGACGCCATAGACGATCGTTTTATCGACATTTTTCGCCGGCGCCGAAATAAGAACTGATTTTGCACCCTGCTGCATATGGACAGCAGACTTTTTGCCATCATTGAATTTGCCTGTGCATTCCAGAACCACATCACATCCGCTCCAGTCCAGATCTTCTGGTCGATAGCTTGACATGACCTGCATCGCACCTCGGCCGAGGTCGAGTGTGTTGTCGTTGACAGTTACCTGCCCGGAAAACCGGCCATGCACACTGTCATAGCGTAAAAGATGTGCGTTGGTTTCGATCGGACCGGTGGCATTAATTTTCACGACTTGAACATCGTTGCGCGCACTTTCAGCAATATACGCCAAAGTTGATCGACCGATACGGCCAAATCCATTTATGCCCAAAGTCACCGTCATCTGTTTTCCCCTATACGCCAGCTTGAGATGCTTATAGCCAAGGGTATTGGCAATAGGAATGAAAATTCAATAGATTTACCAATATGTTAGCGTTAAACTAAGGCCAAATGGTTTTGCTTGCGCTAACATTTTTATGGTTTGATAATTTTTACATTAATTTTAACCCGAATGACCGCAGCAGCGACTCACTGCACACGGCTCCACAGGTTCAAAGTAACGCCTTGGTCCTTTCAACAATGCTCTGCACTGTTATGCCAAAATGCTCAAAAAGTGTATTTGCAGGGGCCGAGGCACCAAAACCGCACATTCCGATGAAATCTGATTTGGTTTCACGGCCACGCTCACCCAAAAGCCAACGATCCCATCCTAGCCGAACGCCTGCTTCAATCCCAATGCGAACAGCCGCGCCTCCGGGAAGGACACGTTTGCGATAGGACAGATCTTGCTCTGCAAATAGTTCCATGCATGGCATTGAAACAACACGGGTTCCAATCCCTTCAGCCTGCAATGCGTCTCGCGCCTCTAAGGCAAGCGAGACTTCTGAACCTGTCGCAATTAAAATGACTTGACGTTTGTCTTCGCTATCAGCGAGTACATACGCGCCTTTTGAGGATAAATTGGCGGATTTATGTGTGGTTCGCACGGTTGGCAGACCTTGTCGTGACAGGGCTAGAACCGATGGCGTTTCATTTGAACTCAGCGCAATTTCCCACGCTTCTGCGGTTTCAATTGTGTCAGCAGGGCGGAATACATATGTGTTCGGGGTGGCACGACTGATTGCCAGGTGCTCAACAGGCTGGTGGGTAGGCCCATCTTCACCTAATCCGATGCTGTCATGCGTCATAACAAAAACCGTCGGCACTTTCATCAAAGCGGCCAAGCGCATGGCAGGGCGTGCATAATCGGTAAAACACATGAATGTTCCGCCATAAGGGCGAATACCGCCATGCAGGGCCATACCGTTCATTGCTGCGGCCATGCCATGTTCACGGATACCCCAATGAATATAACGCCCATGTCGCGCCACCGTATCAAACACATCCATGTCTTTGGATCTTGTGTTATTGGACCCAGATAAATCTGCAGATCCGCCAACGGTTTCCGGCATGATGGGATTGATCACATTCAAAGCCATTTCGCTAGATTTACGCGTGGCCATTTTTTGCGGGTTTTCAGACATTTGCTTTTTAAAGGCCCGAACAACCGAGGTCAGCTTTTTGGGGGCTTCGCCCGCAAATATCCGGTGAAATTCACTTTGCTTATTGCTTGAAACAGAAGATAAACGCTCTTTCCATTCCCGGCGTTCGGCCCCACCGCGCTGACCAATATCTTCCCAAGCAGATTTAATCGGCGCGGGTATTTCAAAATCATTTGCGCTCCAACCGTACACTTTCTTGGTGTCTGTTATCAGTTGCGGGTCTGTCAAAGCGCCATGCCCTTTTGAGGTATCCTGCGCCGCTGAACCCAAGGCAATATGCGTTTTGCAGGCTATCATGGATGGTTTATTGGCTTTTTTTGCTGCCGTAAGGGCAATGTCTATGGCCTCTGGATCATGGCCGTCGATTTGCTGTACATGCCAGCCAGAGGCTTTAAATCTTTGTATTTGATCCGTCCTATCGGCAAGATCGACAGTGCCGTCTATAGTGATATTGTTATCATCCCATAGCACGATCAGCTTGGATAGCTCATGGCGACCAGCCAAACCAATGGCTTCGTGACTTACACCCTCCATAAGGCAACCGTCACCTGCAATCACATAGGTGTGGTGATTGACGAGCTTTTTGCCAAATCTTGCCCTTAGGATTTCTTCGGCCATGGCAAAGCCAACAGCATTTGTAATGCCTTGCCCCAATGGTCCGGTTGTTGTCTCAATTGCTTCGGAAAGAAAGTTTTCCGGATGTCCGGCCGTTTTTGCCCCTAATTGCCGGAAATTTTTAATTTCATCGATTGGAAAGTCTTTATATCCGCACAAATGCAGCAGGCTGTAGATCAGCATCGAGCCATGACCGGCTGAAAGAATGAACCGATCTCTGTCTGGCCATGACGGCGCCGTTGCATCAAATTTAAGATGTTTTTCAAATAACACGGTCGCGACATCGGCCATGCCCATCGGCATACCAGAGTGCCCAGAATTTGCGGCGGCAATGGCGTCCAATGTCAGGGTGCGAATGGCCGAAGCTTTCGCCCAATGATCTGCATGCTCTTTTTGTGTCGCTTTGATGTCCATTGGCCAGATGTCCTCTGTTTTAACCTTAATGTGGTGTTGCATAACAGGCTCGGAGCGAAGTTCAAGCATCTGCTTGCTTAATCGCGCTCAAAGGGGGCGCATTTTTTAATTGGCTGGTTTAAACTCTCCAATAAGGACGTTGAAATGCGATTCGTAGTGTGTCGCGAAATCAAGACAGGCATAATCAACCGTAATAGATGCAGTAACAGAGGTTCAAAATGGAGCAATTTTCGCAATTTGAAGGTCGTATTAAGGATGCTTTAGAAAGAATTTCTGTCAGCATTGAACATGTCAAATCATCTCCAACAGGTGCAACCAGTTTGGATCAGGACGCAAGCAATCAAATTTCCGAATTAACTGCTGTCAACAAGCAATTGGAAATCCAATTACAATCTAAAGATAGCCAAGAGGCGCGTGAGATTTCAGAGCTTCGAGCGCAACTTGTTCAATTGGAGCGTGACCGGCGCGAAGACACACAAGAAATGCAGCGTCTTTATGACCAATTAGCTATCGCCCTAAGCGAAGGGACCACTACAATTGGGGAGGATGCATAATGCCAGAGGTTGATATTGAAATCGGCGGGCGCAATTTTCAGGTGTCTTGCCAAGTTGGTGAAGAGCCATATCTGCTGTCAGCAGCCAAAATGCTTGATCAGGAAGCATCTCAGTTAATCGGGCAAATCGGACGGGTGCCAGAGGAACGTATGCTCTTGATGTCCGGTTTGATGTTGGCAGATAAAACAGCGGCACTGGAAGACAAATTAAATGCGGCTGAAAAAACCCTGCAAGAACTTAACTCTGAACTGTCTAAACTACGCAGTGCGCCGCCACCCGATCCTGTGCGTGTTGAGGTGCCAACTGTTCCAGTTGAAATATCCGAAGGCTTGGCAGAATTGGCTGCCCGCGCCGAATCCATTGCCGATCAGCTGGATAAATAGCGCAGGGCAGAACAAACCTGATATTAATAGAGTTCAGCCGTTAGCTTCGCGTATTTTATTTGCGGCGTCTTTGTCATAGGTCACGGAACTGTCATCAAAAAGAGTGTCCAACTCTGCCGATAAAGCCATTTCCGTGATGATATCACAACCGCCTACAAATTCGCCTTTGACATAGAGTTGCGGGATTGTTGGCCAATCTGAAAAGTCTTTAATGCCCTGCCGAATATTGTCGTCGGCTAGAACATTAATATCTTTATAGTCAACAGCCATGTAGTTTAAAACACCTGCAACCCGGCTGGAAAACCCGCATTGCGGCATTTCTTTTGTGCCTTTCATAAAAAGCACCACATCGTTTTCTTTGATTGTCTCATCAATTTGTTGTTTTGCGTCACTCATATTTACTCCTTTCTAAGCGGCCGTCAGTTTACTGCTCGCATCGCTCAAATTTCTGTTTTTAGGGGACTTTCGTGGTCAGCGCTAAAGCATGTAACTGTCCGTTTGCACCATCCATTTTACCTTTAAGAGCAGCATAAACCGCTCTTTGTTGTTGAACCCGATTCTTTCCACGAAAACTTTCATCTATGACCTCGGCAGCATAATGGTTGCCGTCTCCTGCCAAATCAGTGATGGTCACTTGAGCCTTTGGAAATTCTGCCCGGATCAAATCTTCGATCTCTTGAGCTTGTATTGCCATGTTCGTCGTCCTTGTGTCACTCAAACTAGATGTAGGATTGTATATAGGCTACCGCAAGGGGTACTAAAATCACAGCCTTTGTATTCTGTATCAAGAAAATTGGTCGCCAAAGGCATTGCTGTAAATTCCGCAAAGTTCGGTAATCTCTGCCGATTGAGACCCAAATTTAATAGCGCTTCCACCAAATTTACCAACAAAATTCAAAGCAACCTGTGCTTGGCTTGCCGCGCTCATAAGCGCTTCGGCTTGATCAAAATCACAAACCAGCAGATAGCGCGCTTGGTCTTCGCCAAAAAGTGTTTCAAGATCAGATGCATCTAACTGAACACCAACATCTGCTGCTGCGGCCATTTCAAAAGCAGCAAGCGCGAGACCACCGTCGGATATATCCGTGCACGCCTCAATGAGGGCCCGGTTTGATCGAACAAATTCACCATTTTTCTTTTCTGCTTCTAAATCCACAAAAGGCGCATCTCCGTCGCTGCGCTCACAGGCTGAATGCAATAAAGCCGATTGTCCCAAATGTCCGTTGCTGTCGCCTAAAACCAAGGCGACATGACCTTCACGCGCTTTCCCAATAATGGGTTCTTCACTTTCTGTAATAAGACCGACGGCCCCGATTGTCGGTGTCGGCAGGATCGCTGCGCCATCGGTTTCATTGTAAAGGCTAACATTGCCGGAAACGATGGGCATATCTAAAGCTAAAACCGCGTCCCCAATACCTTTAAGGGCGGTTACGAACTGGCCCATGATTTCAGGCTTTTCGGGATTTCCAAAGTTTAGGTTGTCGGTACTTGCTAGCGGGGTTGCGCCCACAGCGCTTAGGTTTCTATAGGCTTCTGCAACCGCCTGTTTGCCGCCCTCATAGGGGTTTGCCTGTACGTAACGCGGTGTTACATCGCTGGTAAATGCCAATGATTTATTTGTCCCATGCACCCGAACAATGCCCGCGCCATAACCGGGACAGTTTATGGTATCTGCCATGACCTGGCTGTCATATTGTTCATAAACCCATTTTTTGCTTGCGTAATTCGGATCGGCCAAAAGCGCCTTTAACCCCTCTATTGGGTCAATATCTGGTACCTCTTGTATTGGGGGTGCGGGCAATGGCTCTTGCCATTCACGATCATATTCGGGGGCGTTTCCGGATAAAGCTTTTAGCGGAAGGTCGGCCTTTAAATTTCCATCAAGATAAATCAAAAAGCGATCTTCAGCGATGGTTTTTCCGACGATTGCAAAATCCAGATCCCACTTTTCAAAAACGCGCCTCGCCTCGGTTTCTTTGTCCGGGCTGAGCACCATGAGCATCCGTTCCTGCGATTCAGACAGCATCATTTCATAAGCTGTCATATTTGGTTCACGAACAGGAACTTTTTCCAGATCAAGATGAACACCAAGATTGCCTTTGTCGCCCATTTCCACGGCAGAGCAGGTGAGACCAGCTGCACCCATATCTTGAATGGAAATCACTGCGCCGGTCTGCATCAACTCAAGACAGGCTTCCATAAGCCGCTTTTCAGTAAAGGGATCGCCCACCTGTACCGTTGGCCTTTTTTCTTCGATACTGTCGTCAAATTCAGCTGACGCCATGGTTGCGCCGCCAACCCCGTCGCGTCCGGTTTTTGCGCCCAAGTAAACCACCGGCATGCCAACGCCCGAAGCCGCCGAATAAAAAATCTTATCCGCATCTGCGAGACCAGCGGCAAAGGCATTGACCAGACAATTGCAATTGTAGGCGGGATCAAACCTAACTTCTCCGCCAACAGTTGGCACGCCAAAGCAGTTTCCATAACCGCCCACGCCTTCAACCACCCCATGCACCAATTGTTTGGTTTTCGGATGTTCTGGGTCACCAAAACTTAAAGAATTCATTGCAGCTATTGGGCGCGCGCCCATGGTGAAAACATCACGCAAAATTCCGCCAACACCTGTGGCCGCGCCTTGATAGGGTTCGATATAGGACGGGTGATTGTGGCTTTCCATTTTAAAGACCACCGCTTGCCCGTCACCAATATCCACCACACCGGCGTTTTCGCCCGGACCACAGATCACCTGCGGACCACTGGTGGGCAGCGTGCGCAACCATTTTTTAGATGACTTGTACGAGCAGTGCTCGTTCCACATTGCTGAAAAAATACCAAGCTCGGTAAAAGTGGGTGATCGTCCAAGGATTTCTAGAATTTTTGAATATTCATCTGGCTTAAGCCCATGCGCCGCAATCAAGTCTTCTGAAATCTCTGGTTCGGTCATACTCAGGCCCCTAGGATCTATTTTGCGGCTGTCTTAAGCCAAGGGTGACGTAAGAGCAAGTTGGGCCGCTGTGAAATTTCACAAGAAAAGGGAGCAATCGCTGTTAAAGTGTCGTCAATGGGCTTGCAATCAGTAATTTGTCTGTCACCACTGGAACAAACAGTTCTAGAGGGCTTATGAAAATACACCAGCAGTCCAGACATCTGTCTGCCGAACCGGAAGGTTTGTCCGATATACCATTTCCAAGTGTAAACGCATCCGCACCTAGACGCCTGCTTGGGCGGTGCCCAGATGCCGGCGATACAGCGCTGCATGTGCTTACAGAGTTTGGTGGGGCAGGCCAAGTTTTTGTCAAAGATGAACGCGCGCGCATGGGTTTGGGAAGCTTTAAGGCTTTGGGCGCGGCCTATGTCATCGCACATGCCGCCCAACACTCAAATGTTTCTGATGTGATATATGTCACCGCAAGTGCGGGAAATCACGGGCTATCGGTTGCCGCAGGCGCGCAAGTATTCGGTGCAAAAGCCGTTATTTACCTGTCTCAAACCGTTCCTGAAAGCTTTGCCACAAAACTTCGCGCCCATAGCGCCGAGGTTGTGCGCGCTGGGGAAAACTACGAATCCAGCATGGAGGCCGCACAAAAGGCGGCAACCGAGAATGGTTGGGTTTTATTGTCTGATAGCTCTTGGGAAGGGTACATAGAAATCCCTCACCGTTTGATGGAAGGCTATTTGGTCATGGCCGCTGAAGCTGTAGAGCAAGCGCCGCAAACCCCGACCCATATTTTTTTACAAGCCGGGGTTGGAGGTCTTGCAACTGCCACAGCTGCTTATTTCCGCCATGCATGGGGCAATGAGCCTGTAATTATTGTAGTTGAACCAGAATCTGCACCGGCAATTTTCAACAGTATTATTGCGGGTAAAGCCACAAATACGCCCGGAGCTGTCTCAAACATGGGGCGTTTGGATTGCAAAGAGCCTTCTTTAATAGCGTTAAAAGGGCTCGCGCGTGACGCGGACATGTTTGCCTTGATTTCTGACGAGACCGCCGAACAGGCGATGCCGGTTTTGTCGACCAAGGGATTGGCAACAACCCCCTCTGGCGGCGCAGGATTGGCCGCACTTTTAAGTGGTTTTCCAGATATAGATCAGACTTCGCGAGTCCTTTGTATTCTAAGTGAGGAAAGTGATACATAATGCGCGGTTTTCACCCTTCTGAATTTAAAACCAGAACGCAAAATGCACAGGTTGAAATGGCGCGCTCAGGACTAGACGCTCTACTTTTGACGACCGAGCCCGAGGTACGCTATTTCACAGGATTTTTGACCAGGTTTTGGGAAAGCCCAACGCGGCCATGGTTTTTGGTGCTGCCGCAATCTGGAGATCCGATTGCAGTTATTCCCGCCATCGGGGCGGATCTTATGGCCAAAACTTGGGTCAGCGATATTCGCACATGGACAGCGCCCAATCCTGTTGATGATGGTATAAGTTTGCTAGCTGATACACTGTCAGAGGTTTTACCCAAATCTGCAAAAATTGGACTTCCCTCAGGTCATGAAAGCCATCTTCGTATGCCTTTGCAAGACTTTGAACGTCTGAAACAGCGGCTGCCAAACTTTGAGTTTACCGATGATGCAGGCATCATTCAAAAGCTAAGGTTGATTAAATCTGATGCCGAAATTTCAAAAATCTCGCAAGCTTGCAAGATTGCCGGTGCGGCATTCTCTCGTGTTACAGAGGTGGCAAGCCAAGGCGCGTCTTTAGAATCTGTGTTTCGTGGGTTTCAAAAATTATGTTTGGACGAAGGCGCCGACTGGGTTCCGTATTTGGCTGGCGGCGCTGGACCACTAGGTTATGACGACGTTATTTCACCAGCAAATGATTCCCCTTTATGTAAGGGGGATATTTTGATGCTTGATACGGGATTGATGTACGATGGCTATTTTTGCGACTTTGATCGTAACTTTTCCATTGGCAAACCAGATAAACGGATTTCAGCAGGATACGCCCAACTCATCGAGGCCACTGAAGCCAGTAAAATAGCTGCAAAGGCAGGTAATACCGCTGCAGATGTTTTCCATGCGATGGACAATGTCCTGACCGGAGGAAAAGGCGGTGGTGATGTCGGCCGCTTGGGGCATGGTTTGGGGATGCAACTTACGGAATGGCCTTCATTTATTCCAGATGACCAGACGGTTTTAAAAGAGGGCATGGTCATCACCTTGGAACCTGCTGTCGCCATTCCAAATGGCGGTATGGTGGTGCATGAAGATAATTTTGTTATTCGCAAATCTGGTATTGAACAAATTTCACCGCAGGCGCCCAATACCATATTGGAAATTTAACGATGCAGAATATTTTTAAATACAGCCTGGATGAACCTGTAGGAAGCCGTGCTAATATTGGCCTTGTAACGCTGCAATCAGATGAAACCATTGAAAGCGATATGCGTCGGTATTTTCCTGAAAACGATGTTGGTCTTTACGTATCCCGGGTTGCAAGTGCCCCAGAAGTAAACAGCGATACACTTGCCATGATGGAGGCCGAACTTCCTAAAGCGGCCAAACTTTTACCGCCTCCTGTAGAATTTGATATTGTCGGTTACGGATGCACATCGGGAACTTCTGTCATAGGGGCAGAAAAAATCTCTGACTTAATCATTTCGGGGTGCAGGACCCCATTGGTCACTGATCCGCTAACCGCCTTAATCGCGGCTTGCCAAAAACTGAAAATTTCACAATTGGGATTTTTATCGCCTTATGTCGCTGAAGTATCGCTTACATTACGCAATGCTCTTGAAAAAAACGCGGTAAATTCTTTGGTTTTCGGATCGTTTGAGGAAGCCATTGAAACACGAGTGGCAAGAATTTCAGGTGGCTCGATTATCGATGCCTGCAAGACATTGTGTAATCTAGCTCCTGTTGAGGGAATATTCCTGTCCTGTACAAATCTGCAAACTATTGATGTGATTGAAGAAATAGAAACTCTTTGCGGGGTTCCAGTTCTTTCATCAAATCAAGTTCTGGCCTGGCACATGCGAACCCTGTCAGGCCTAAAGCCAGGCCCAACCGGGGTTGGGCGATTAATGAGATAATCCCTTAATACGGCGTATAGTTCTTTATTTTTTACGTAATTTGATTTGGCCAAAAAAAAAGGGCCGAGCAAAGCTCGGCCATAGTCCAACAGGGAGGTACAAGAGCGGAAAACTCGTCGCTCTTGTAAGAATGGAAATAGGGTTGGCTTGATGGATTTTCAAGAGAAAAGTGACCCACACCAAAGCAACTCCGCTATGCGCTCTATGCATAGCTCACCGAGCAGAAGAAGCATTTTCCAAATTACGGAGTTTTTTTCTATGCTCAATAATTTCTGATTGGACAAAGTCGCGGAAAACTTCGATGCGCTTTGAATGGCGAAGCTCTTCCGGATACGCTAGGTAAACCGGAACTTCTACACTTTCGATATCGGCTAAAACCCGTTTTACTGTATCGAATTCTTCAGTGATATAATCGGGAAGTACACCAATGCCTAAATCATGCAGAACCGACTGCAGAACGCCAAAATAGTTGTTAACAGTCAAGGTTGTTGGAATGTCATAGGTTAACAAGCGTTGCACCAAGCTTAATCCTGCAGTCACCTGAGGGGAGTGGGTGTTTTGACAAATTAACCGATGATTTTTCATATCATCCAATGATTTAGGCTCACCATGGCGCGCCAAATAACTTGGTGATGCATAAAGCCGCATACGAACGCTCATTAAACGTTTACGGATGAGATCTGCTTGGCTAGGCTCTTTCATTCTTATGGCGACATCGGCTTCGCGCATTGGCAAGTCCAAAACCCGCTCCATCAGCATTAAGTCAATTTTTAAATCAGGATAAGATTCATATAGTTTTGGTAACCTTGGAGCCAGCCAAAGCGATCCAAATCCAGTTGTTGTTGTAACTCTTAGTTCCCCGAAAACTTCTTCCTCGCTGTCTCTGATGCGCGCTGCAGCAGTATCCAAGCGTTTGTTCATCGCGCTGGTGGCATCAAAGAGCAATTCACCTTGTTCCGTCAAAATTAAACCGCGGGCATGACGATGAAAAAGGGTTGTGTTTAGGCTTTCTTCCAAAGCACGCACCTGACGGCTCACTGCGCTTTGTGACAAATGCAATGTGTCACCTGCATGCGTCAAGCTGCCGGCATCAGCGACAGCATGAAAGATCCGTAATTTATCCCAATCCATCTATTTCAATCCTATGGTTGCCGCGATTGATGATTCTGTCCTTTGAGACAGGTTATGCCAAATGACACGAGGTAAATCAAAAAAAGCTAGCTATGTCAGGTTTTGTGACCTATCTTTCTTTTATCTTATGTAATGCGCGTAGTAGGAGTTTACTTGTGAGCATCCAAACCGTCTCATTGGCAGATAAATTTGACTTATCAAAACAGTTTGTCCTGTTAAATGGAACACAGGCTCTGGTTCGCCTCATGCTGGCACAAAAAGCCCGCGATGTTAAAGCAGGTTGGAATACAGCCGGCTATGTGACCGGCTATCGCGGATCGCCGCTTGGGGCGGTTGATTTTCAAATGCAGCGTGCGAGCATAGCCCTATTTGAAGCAGATATTACTTTTCAAGAAGGTTTAAATGAGGATCTGGCGGCAACTGCGGTTTGGGGGTCACAGCAGGCCGAATTGCGCGGTGAGGGCCGTTTTGAAGGTGTTTTCGGGCTTTGGTATGGAAAAGGTCCCGGTGTGGATCGCAGTGGTGACGTGATGCGTCATGCCAACATGGCTGGCAGCAGTGCCAAAGGCGGCGTGGTTATGGCGATGGGGGATGATCACACCGGGGAAAGCTCGACAACGCTGCATCAATCTGATTGGGCGATGGTGGACGCTCATATGCCCGTTGTAAGTCCGGCAGGGGTACAAGAAATTCTTGACTTTGGACATTATGCTTTCGAATTGTCGCGGTTTTCTGGTCTTTGGGCCGGGTTGAAAACCATGAAGGACACTATTGAAGTAACTTCGGTTGTGGATGCTGATCCTCATCGTAAAGTTTTTCAACAGCCCGAAATTGCAATGCCCGATGGTGGATTGAACATTCGTTTGGCAGACACCCCAGCCGAGCAAGAAAAGCGGCTTTTGCAATATAAAGTCCAAGCCGCCGAAGCCTTTGCGCGTGCGAATAAAATGGACCAACGCGTGCACGGCCATGCCGGTGCAAAAATTGGATTTGTGGCTGCTGGCAAAAACTGGCTTGATCTGGTGCATGCACTGTCGTTGTTAAATATAGACGAAACCGAAGCAGAACGTTTGGGTATTACCACTTATAAAGTCGCCCAGACCTGGCCGTTGGATAAACTGTCAATACGTGAATGGGCCGAAGGTTTGGACTTAATTGTTGTGGTTGAGGAAAAGCGCAAGCTGATTGAGGTTCAGATTAAAGAGGCGCTGTTTGATGATTTAAGGGGCCGGCGTGTTTACGGCGGCATGAAAGGTCTTTCCGGCGAACAGCTGTTTCCAATTGAAGGTGCTCTAGATCCGATCTGGATTGCCGAAAAACTAGGCTCGATTCTGACCGAGGAAGGGTGCAATAGCACCCTCGTTGACGGGGGCATGGCACAGTTGAGCGAAGCGCGCCGCGCAGATAATGCCTCGGATATTGCAGTCCGAATTCCATATTTTTGCGCAGGATGTCCGCATAATAGCTCCACTAAAGTCCCAGAAGGAACGCGGGCCTATGCCGGAATTGGGTGTCATTTTATGGCGCAATGGATGGAACGTGAAACGCTTGGCTATACGCAAATGGGCGGGGAGGGTGCAAACTGGATCGGTGAGGCACCATTTTCAACGCGAAGCCATGTTTTTCAAAACTTAGGCGACGGAACGTATAACCACTCAGGCATTCAAGCTATTCGCGCAGCCGTCGCAGCCAATACCAATATTACCTATAAAATCCTGTTTAATGATGCAGTGGCCATGACCGGCGGGCAGGGCAATGATGGAGGCTTGAGCGCACCCAGAATAACCCGCGAACTCATGGCAATGGGAGTGACTGAAATCGCCCTTGTTTATGATGAAAAAGAAGATTTGGATTTTAACGCCTTTCCAAAAACAATCTCGCGCCATGAACGCGCAAAAATGCTTGATGTACAAAAAAAATTGTCGAAAGTAGAGGGTGTATCGGCGATTGTATATGTTCAAACTTGCGCCGCTGAAAAACGTCGCCGACGCAAAAAAAACGCATTTCCGGATCCTGATCAACGCATTTTTATCAATTCTGATATTTGTGAGGGCTGCGGCGATTGTGGCATTCAGTCAAACTGCGTTGCCATTTCTCCGGTTGAAACCGAACTCGGCCGCAAACGCGCCATTGATCAATCAGCATGCAACAAGGATTTCAGCTGCGTGAATGGATTTTGCCCTTCGTTTGTTTCACTTGAGGGCGCGCAGCCGAAAAAACGGCAAGCAAAATCTATCACATTGCCAGACATGCCTGAGCCTGCCATGGCGGCCATCAATGGAACGCATAATGTGGTAATTACCGGTGTTGGCGGCACTGGTGTGGTCACCATCGGTGCTATTCTGGCGCAAGCTGCCCATCTTGATGGAAAGGGGGCAGGTATGATGGAAATGGCCGGCCTGGCACAAAAAGGTGGGGCGGTGCACATTCATTGCCGTTTGGCTGAGCACCCTAATTCAATTAGTGCTATTCGCGTTGCATTAGGTGAATGTGATGTCTTGATTGGCGGTGATTTGGTGGTCACAGCAGGCTCTAAAACTGTTGGCTTAACAGCGCAGGGCCGAACCGGCGCTGTGGTCAATTGCCAAGAAATTGTCACAGGTGACTTTACACGGAACGCTGAATTTAAAGTGCCGCAAGATCAGTTAACACTGGCGTTAGAAGCGCGGCTTCGAGATGATCTTTTGATGATTGATTCATCTGCCCTGGCCCGAGAGTTATTAGGAGATTCAGTTTTTTCAAATATGATCCTTTTCGGCGCAACATGGCAACGTGGATTATTGCCGATCACACATGCCGCCATTACAAAGGCGATAACCTTAAATGGTGCCGCTGTTGAGACCAATAAAAGAGCTTTTGAAATTGGCAGGTGGATCGCGCTCTACCCTCAACAAGCACAAGAAATTATTCAACCAAAAGTGATTAACTTACCAAAGAGCTTAGAGGAAAAAATTGATTTTCGAGCACACCATCTGCGACAGTATCAAAGTAAAAGATTGGCCACGAGATATAATAAAATGCTCAATAAAATTGAAGATTATGAGCTTAAAGAAGCCGTTGCGCTAGCCTATCACAAATTGCTTTCCTACAAAGATGAATATGAGGTCGCCAGATTGCACAAAATGACCTCTGAGCAGGTGAAAAATCAATTTCAAAGCGTCAAAAGAATTTCCTTTCATTTGGCTCCGCCTCTGTTTTCAAAGATAGGATCCGATGGTCGGCCGCAGAAACGTAAATTCGGGCCCAAAATGATGCGGGGATTTAAAATTTTGGCTCGAATGAAAATTCTGCGGGGAACACCTCTTGATATTTTTGGTTATTCTGAAGAAAGAAAGATCGAACGTAATTTAATTCGTCAGTACGAGCAGGATTTAAAGCGCGCACTGAAGCTTTATTCCGATGCCACAAAACCTGCAATTATCGAGTTGGCGAGGCTTCCACTATCGATCAAAGGATTTGGGCCCGTTAAAATGGACAACTACAGAAAAGCAGAAGCGAAACGAAAGGCGCTTTTAAGCTCTTTAAAGGAAAATACCCTAGGGTTAAACCAAGCCGCCGAATAGGCGTAATGTAGGCTGGCACTGCGCCTTAAAATGACGTAACAAGCGCAAAAATTGAGGCTCTTGGGATGACACAGAAAAGCCAGATTGCGCGGGATATAAGCTATGCATCCTCGGCACAATCGCGTGGCGGGCAAGCTTTAATAAAGCTTATGGAAAATACGACTGGCCGCATGCGGCTAATGCGGCGCGCTCAGGGGTATGAAAAAGAAGTTGCCCAGGGTCGAAGTTTTTGGAGCGTAATGGTCCAGCGCTACGGTTTATCCTTGGATGTGGTGAACGGCTCGTTGGGCGATATTCCCCTAAAGGGACCTCTTATCTTGGTTGCCAATCATCCCTATGGAATTCTTGACGGATTAATGATGGGCCACGTTCTATCATCGGTTCGGGGTGATTTTAGAATTTTAGCAAATCAAGTTTTTAACAAAACAGAAAATTTAAGTCGAATAGTTCTGCCCATTTCATTTGATGAAACAAAAGAAGCGGTCAGGTCGAATATATTAACAAGAAAATATGCTTTAAAGTATCTTTCTGAAGAAGGCGCAATTGGAGTTTTCCCAGGCGGCACTGTTTCAACGGCTTTAAATCCGTTTTCACGCCCGATGGACCCAAGTTGGAGATCTTTTACTGCCCGCATGATCGCCAAATCAAATGCTCAGGTTGTGCCAATTTATTTTGATGGGCACACGAGCCGGATGTTTCAGATTGCCAGTCATCTTCACAATACCTTGCGTATGGGATTGTTGATCAATGAGTTTCGCAGTCGGGTTGACTCGCCGGTACGAGTTTCTATTGGGAAGCCGATCTCACAACACGAGATCAAAAACAATAGCACTGATGCCAAATCAATGATGGATTTTCTGCGAAGAAAAACCTATGAGTTGTCACCGACTCCTCTTAAAACGTTTGAATATGGCTTTGAGTTTGAAGAGCATCACAAAGTCAAAAGAAGGGCCTAAATTATGGCTGTTGGCATATTTGATTCCGGTCTGGGCGGTTTAACTGTGTTGGACGCCGTCCACCATAGAATGCCAGATTTACCTCTGGCCTACATGGGCGATAACGCGCATGCGCCTTATGGTGTTCGCGATGCGGATGATGTGTATCATCTGACGAAAAATGCCGTAGAGCGTTTATGGCAAGAAGGGTGTGATCTTGTGATCCTTGCTTGCAATACGGCCTCTGCAGCGGCCCTAAGACGGATGCAAGAAAGCTGGATACCATCAGATAAGCGAGTGCTTGGCGTTTTTGTTCCGCTGATTGAGGCCCTGACCGAACGGCAATGGGGCGATAATTCACCGCCCAGAGAGGTTGCTGTAAAAAATGTGGCTCTTTTCGCAACGCCTGCAACAGTTTCAAGCCGCGCTTTTCAGCGGGAATTAGCCTTTCGGGCAATCGGTGTTGATGTTGAAGCGCAATCCTGCGGAGGTGTTGTCGATGCTATTGAAGAAGGTGATAAAATTTTAGCCGAAGCACTTGTACGAAGCCATGTGTCAGCTCTTTTGCGCAAAATGCCAAACCCGCAAGCTGCTATCCTCGGCTGTACACATTATCCGATCATGCAGGATATTTTTCAGGATGCTCTTGGGCCTAGCGTAAAAGTTTTTTCGCAAGCAAGCCTTGTCGCTGATAGCCTTGCTGATTATCTTGATCGCCATCCGAATATGAAGGGATCCGGGCAAGTGTCAAAGTTCATTACGACAGGCGATGCAGAGCAAGTTTCTGTACAAGCAACCACGTTTTTGCGACGAAAAATAGTCTTTGATACCGTGTAAATTCCGTATGAAACAAAAAATCAGGAAATAATATGACCTATCAGATCGCAATAATTGGTGCCTCTGGCTACACAGGCGCTGAATTGATACGTCTCATTGCGGAACACCCCTCAATGAAGATCAAGCACTTGATTGCCAATAGTAAGGCTGGGCAATCAATGGATCAGGTTTTTCCGCATTTAAGGCATCTTGAATTACCCGATCTGGTTACTGTTGCAGAAGTTGACTTTTTAGCTGTGGATTTAGCCTTTTGCGCCTTGCCTCACAAAACCTCACAGGAAGTCATCTCTGCACTGCCTAAAAGTTTAAAAATAGTGGATTTAAGCGCAGATTTCCGTCTGCGGAACGCCGCAGACTATGAAAAATGGTATGGCAACCCACATGTTGCAGCCAAAGAACAGGCTGAAGCCGTTTATGGGCTTAGTGAATTTTACCGTGAAGAAATTCGTGCCGCTCGGTTGGTTGCGGGAACCGGATGTAACGCTGCCACCGGACAATATATTCTGCGGCCTCTTATTAAAGCTGAAGTGATAGATCTAGATCAAGTCATTTTAGATTTAAAATGTGCAGTCTCTGGTGCTGGGCGTGCGTTGAAAGAGAATTTGTTGCATGCTGAACTCTCGGAAGGCTACCACGCCTATGCGGTTGGAGGAACCCACCGGCACTTGGGCGAATTTGATCAAGAGTTTAGCGCGGTTGCAGGGCGGCCGGTGAGAATCCAGTTCACACCGCATTTAATTCCGGCCAACCGGGGTATTTTGGCAACTGGCTACGTTATGGGTGATCCTGAGATCGTTTATAAAACGCTCTGTGAGGCTTATGCGCAAGAACCGTTTATCCACGTTCTACCATTTGGACAAACGCCCAGCACACACCATGTGAGAGGGTCTAACCTCTGTCACATAGGGGTTGCAGGGGATAGAATACCCGGGCGTTCAATTGTGATCGGGGCGCTTGATAACCTGACCAAGGGCAGCAGCGGTCAGGCCCTTCAAAATGCTAATCTGATGCTTGGTTTGCCCGAAACAACAGGTTTAACCATGGCTCCGCTATATCCTTGACATTTGGAGGCCAAAGTGAGGAACCTTAAAAAACGGCGTCGAATTCAAGTTATAATTCTCACGTTTATTGCGCTTGGGTTATCTGTTGCCCTCATCGGTTACGGATTGCGCGATGGTATAAATTATTTCAGATCCCCAAGTCAGGTTTTCGAAAATCCACCAGACCCCTCTGAAGTCTTTAGAATTGGTGGTTTGGTGGAAGAAGGGTCGATAATAAGAGGTGGCGGCAAAGGTGTTCAATTTATAGTTACGGATACAAATGCGCGGGTTCTGGTGGAATACAGCGGCATTCTGCCAGATTTATTTGCCGAGAACCAAGGGATGATAGGCACTGGAAAATACATTAATAATATATTTCAAGCATCTGAAATATTAGCAAAACATGATGAATCATATATGCCAAAAGAAGTTGTCGAAATCTTAAAAGAACAAGGTGTCTTTCAACCCAGCGGTGAATAGATAAAATTTCAAATGCACCACCGCGACAATCGGCCTTTGTTTTGATGTGGTCACTGATCTGAATGAAGATTATATTCTCACTATGGTGACCGAATTTGGACATTTTGCGTTGATAGTCGCTCTGATTGTGGCCTGCATTCAGACCATTGTGCCTTTTGTAGGCCTTTATCTGCGTCGACAGGAACTTATTTCCATCGCATCGCCAGCCGCAACTGCACAGTTTTTCTTACTGAGTGGGGCTTTTGCCGCCCTGACCTATGCATTTGTCACATCCGACTTTACACTTCAGATTGTTGTGGCCAATTCACACTCTCTTAAACCGATGCTTTACAAAATAAGCGGGGTTTGGGGAAATCATGAAGGGTCCATGCTGCTATGGATTACAATTTTGGCCTTTTACGGCGCTTGCATTGGTTGGTTTGGTCAAAATTTAACACCCACGCTGCTTGCACGGGTAATCGCGGTTCAAGGCGCAATCGGGGTTGCCTTTATCAGCTTTGTGATTTTTACCTCTAATCCGTTCCTAAGAATGCCCATTCCCCCTTTTGACGGACAAGATTTAAATCCTTTGCTCCAAGATCCAGGTCTGGCGTTTCACCCTCCTATCTTATACCTCGGCTATGTTGGTTTGAGTGTGTCTTTTTCTTTTGCCATTGCTGCGCTGCTAGAGGGCCGTGTTGACGCCGCTTGGGCCCGCTGGGTCAGGCCGTGGACTTTGGCCGCTTGGATGTTTCTAACCGTAGGCATAGCGCTTGGCAGTTGGTGGGCCTATTATGAGCTGGGTTGGGGCGGGTTTTGGTTTTGGGATCCGGTGGAAAACGCGTCTTTCATGCCGTGGCTTTTTGCTGCGGCTCTGCTGCATTCTTCGATTGTTGTTGAAAAACGCGAGAGCCTTAAAAGCTGGACAATATTATTGGCTATTATGGCTTTTGGATTTGCATTAATTGGCACATTCATCGTCCGGTCGGG
Source organism: Paracoccaceae bacterium (assembly GCA_902512685.1). Lineage (GTDB taxonomy): Bacteria > Pseudomonadota > Alphaproteobacteria > Rhodobacterales > Rhodobacteraceae > CABZJG01. The sequence goes on from CABXKH010000004.1 coordinate 51,262, forward strand.
AATTTTAACCTCGGTTCATGCCTTCGCCAATGATCCAGAGCGGGGTCTTTATATATTATTGATTTTAATTGTGTTCATCGGAGGCGCTCTTGTTTTATATGCTTTAAGAGCGGCAATTATGGAGGCACAGGGTGTCTTTGCCGTTGTGAGCCGGGAAACTGCACTAATTGCGAATAATATTTTGTTAGCTGTATCTGCTTTTGTCATCTTTGTCGGCACAATTTGGCCGCTGATCGCGGAGCTGCTGTTTGATAGAAAACTTACTGTGGGCGCGCCTTATTTTAATCTTGTTTTCACCCCTTTGATGATAGCTCTGGCCCTTATCTTGCCAATAGGCGCGATGATTTCTTGGAAACGCGGTCAACTGTCTCGGCCCATCCGGAAAATGCGTTTTGCCTTTCTTATTTCGCTTGTTTTGGCAAGCCTCATTTGGTCGATGCAAACCGGAAAAAACCTACAGGGACCGATCGGATTGTTTTTGGGCTCGTGGTTGGTTTTTGGCGCACTAACAGATTTAGTAGGCCGAACGGGTCAGAAAATAAACCTGTCTCGTCTTGTGCGGCTACCGAAATCAGACTGGGCAAAATTTCTGGCCCATAGCGGTTTTGGAATAATGATTTTTGCCATTGCAGGATTGTCGGCATGGCAATCAGAAGATATTCGATCGGCCGGAATTGGCGATAAATGGACTGTTGGAGGGTATGAGCTAACTTTAAAAGGTGTGCGAAATCAATCAGGGCCAAACTATCAATCCATTATCGGAGCTGTTGCTGTTACAAAAGATCAACGGTTCATTAAGATATTGCATCCTGAAAAACGATTTTATCCAGTTGCCCAAATGCCAACAACCGAAGCGGCCATTCATCATAGGCTATTAAATGATATTTACGTTGTACTGGCTGACCCGCAAGCAGATGACACTTGGGTCGTTCGAACGTATATAAAACCACTGGCGAACTGGATTTGGGGCGGGTCTATAGTAATGGCGCTTGGGGGGCTCTTGAGCCTTTCTGATCGTCGGTTGCGGGTTGCACCTGGGCAAAGACGCAAGCCCGCAACCACTGCAGAACGCCGCCCTTTATGATTAGATCGGTTCTTTTTGTTTTAATACTTTTGCTGGCCACCCCGGGGTGGGCTGTTGAACCAGATGAAATTCTTCCTGATGCAGAGCTTGAAAAACGGGCCAGGGATATATCCCAAAACCTGCGATGCCTGGTCTGCCAAAATGAAAGTATTGATGAAAGTATGGCCTCACTTGCGCGCGACTTACGCCTTTTGGTACGCGAAAGGCTTAAGCAGGGCGAAACTGATCAAGAGGTTGTTGCTTTTGTTGTGGACCGATACGGTGAATTTGTTTTGCTGCGCCCTCAGGCCAATGGAATTAATTTAATACTATGGGCATTAGCGCCAATGGCTTTACTGTTTTCAATGGCTTTCAGCGGGGCATATATACGAAATAAAAACCGTGCTACAAAATTGAAAAAAACACCGCCCCTCAGTAATGAGGAAAAAGATAAATTGAACCGGATATTGAAACGTTGACGTGAGGTTTTAGTTGTTTTCTGTCAAGGCTATATTGCTTTCTTTTGGCAGCTGGATACATCATAACAAAAATAGGATAGAGAAGGTTTATAATGGAATACCAAACTCTAATAGTAGATATAAAAGATAATATTGGATGCATTCGACTAAATCGACCAGATGTGATGAATGCTCTTAACACACAAATGCGCGCAGAAATAGCAGATGCGGTGACGCGGATTGCACCCCAAGTTCGGGTGGTGGTGCTGACGGGAACAGGTCGGGCTTTTTGCTCTGGGCAAGATCTAGGTGATCGCTCTAATGCGGCGCAGGTGGATATGGAGCGCACACTGCGTGATGAGTACGAGCCGATGCTGCGCGCGATTACCAATTGCCCCGTGCCAACCATAACAGCACTAAACGGTGCAGCAGCTGGGGCAGGGGCCAACCTTGCTTTGGCTGCAGATGTCGTTATTGCTGCTAAATCTTCTTATTTAATGCAAGCTTTCACAAGGATTGGATTAATTCCAGACGCAGGGGGAACCTATATAATGCCACGTGCCATGGGAATGGCCAAGGCGATGGGGGCGGCATTATTCGCTGAAAAAATTACAGCTGAACAGGCGGATAAATGGGGCCTGATATGGGAAGCCGTTGACGATGATGCATTTGAATCCCAATGGATGGCCCGGGCGGCCCAGCTGGCTTCGGGGCCCACTCTTGCCTATAGTCATTTAAAGCAGGCTTTGCGTGCATCGACGGAAAACAGCTTTGATGAACAATTGGCACTTGAAGCTAAACTACAGAATATTTGCGGTCAAAGCCGGGACTTCAAAGAGGGTGTACTTGCCTTTACAGAAAAGCGTGAGGCAAAATTTGAAGGTCGGTAATTGCGGCCTTAGCAAAACTTATAATTGAACGAAAAATGGCACGAAACTCTTAATTCGTGCCATTTTCTTGTAAAATACATCTTATCTTTTTTCGATATCCACATAATCTCTCTCGGTTGCCCCTAAATAAAGCTGCCGAGGGCGTCCAATTTTCATCTGAGGATCTCCGATCATTTCTTTCCATTGGGAAATCCATCCAACGGTCCGGCTAACTGCAAATATTGGCGTGAACATAGATGTCGGAAAGCCCATGGCTTCAAGGATAATGCCAGAATAGAAATCCACATTCGGGAATAGCTTCTTTTCGATGAAATACGCATCGTTCAGAGCCACTTTTTCAAGTTCTTTCGCAACTTGTAAAAGCGGATTATTCTCGACCCCTAACAACTCTAGAACTTCATCTGCAGATTGTTTTAAAACGGTCGCCCGCGGATCGGTATTTTTATAAACTCGGTGGCCAAATCCCATAAGCCGGAAGGGATCATCTTTATCCTTGGCTTTTTCAATATACTCTGGAATTCGGTCAACAGAGCCAATTTCTCGAAGCATTTCAAGGCACGCTTGATTTGCGCCGCCATGCGATGGCCCCCACAAACAGGCGATACCAGCCGCAATACAAGCAAATGGATTTGCGCCCGAGCTGGACGCAAGTCGCACTGTCGAGGTCGAGGCGTTTTGTTCATGGTCCGCATGAAGCGTAAAAATACGATCCATTGCACGGCTCAGGATTGGATTAACCTCATAATCCTCGGCCGGCACAGCAAAGCACATGCGCAAGAAATTCGAGGCATAGTCAATGTCATTTCTTGGATAAACAAACGGCTGCCCAATAGTATATTTATAAGCCATTGCCGCGATTGTTGGCATTTTTGCGATCATCCTGATAGAGGCAACCTCGCGTTGCCATGCATCAGACACGTCCGTGCTGTCATGATAAAAAGCAGACATCGCGCCGACAACGCCGGTCATAATTGCCATGGGATGTGCATCGCGGCGAAAGCCCCGGAAAAGATACATCATCTGCTCATGTATCATCGTATGGTTGGTCACACGGCTTTCAAAATCTTCTAATTCTGTGGGTGAAGGCAGCTCACCATAAAGCAATAGGTAGCAGACTTCCAGAAAATGCGATTTTGCGGCCAGTTGATCAATAGGATAACCGCGATGCAGCAACTCACCTTTATTGCCATCAATAAAGGTAATGGTGCTGTCACAGCTGGCCGTTGAAGTGAACCCGGGATCATATGTGAAAAGACCCGTTTGAGCATAAAGCTTACGAATATCAATCACATCTGGTCCCGCTGACGGGGAATACATGGGTAATTCGTGTTCTTGTCCATTCACAGTTAGCGTTGCTGTTCTGCTCTCATCATCCATAGTCTTCCCCTTCTTTACCTTTTTTAGGATCAGCTAGAAAAGTTTTCTAGCCACGCCCGTGGTCGCTTGATCTTTAACCACTTACCGTCACCTCAAGGCGTTCCACGCTCTTGCATGTCACTTAGGCGCGCTATTGCTTCATTGCGCCCCAAAATCAACATCATGTCAAACACACTTGGCGTTACTGATTGTCCCGCCAAAGCCGCCCGCAATGGGCCTGCCAATTTACCAAAATTGACGCCATGCGTTTCTGCGACCTGACCGGTCAAAGCTTCCAACGCATCCCGCGACCAGCTAACATTTTGCAACTGCGGCGTCAATGTTTTCAACATATCAAGAGATGATATATTTACGTTTTTTTCCATTTTTTTCTCAATTTCAATTGGACGTTCACGCAATATAAAAGCAGCTTTTTCAAGTAGTTCAGGGAATGTCTTCGCACGGTCTTTCAAGCAATACATTGCAGGAAGCAGGCGGGTTGATATTTTTTGATGTAAGTCAATCTCACTAGAAAGTGTGAGAAAATACTGAATTTCTTGCAGCAATGCGGCATCGTCAGACACAGCGATATGCTGCCCAGATAAATTCTGCAGCTTTTTATGATCAAACCGCGCCGGCGACTTACCTATTCCTGACAAATCAAACCAGTTTAGAGCGTCTTGATCGGTAAAAAACTCGTCATCGCCATGGCTCCAGCCCAGACGGGCCAGATAATTTCGCATCGCCGCAGCAGGATAACCCATTAAAGCGTAGTCCAGAACCGAAGTCGCCCCGTGACGCTTAGAAAGTTTCTTTCCATCTTCGCCAAAGATCAGCGGAATATGGGCATAAATAGGAAGAGGCCATTCCATAGCTTGATAAATCATCATTTGTCGCGCGGCATTATTGAGATGATCATCCCCCCGAATAACATGCGTCACCCCCATATCATGATCATCCACAACAACAGACAACATATAGACTGGAGTGCCGTCAGACCGTAACAGAATCATGTCATCCAGTTGGTCGTTCTTGATATTTACATCACCTTGAACTTGGTCATGAATAACAGTGAGTCCACTTTCAGGTGACTTTATACGAATGACAAAAGGAACGTCTGGGTGCAGTGCCGGGTCTGTAATATCGCGCCAGGGACTTTGGTACAGCGTTGAGCGACCTTCCACTTTTGCCTGTTGGCGAAAATCCGCGATTTCATCCTGTGTGGCAAAACACTTATAGGCCTTACCAGATGCAAGCAGATGCTGCGCAACCTCGATATGTCGCGGCGCGCGTTCAAACTGGCTAACTGCTGTGCCGTCATAATCCAATCCAAGCCACTCTAAGCCGCCTAGAATTGCTTCGGTTGCTTCAGGTGTTGAGCGTGCCCGATCGGTGTCTTCTATTCTCAGCAGAAATTTTCCGCCACGTCCACGGGCATAAAGCCAGTTGAACAAGGCGGTTCTGGCTGTTCCGATATGCATGTACCCCGTTGGCGAAGGAGCGATCCGGGTAACGACTTGAGTCATGGTCAAATTAACCTTTCAGAAAGGAGGCAAAGTTAATGATGGCTCTATCTAACGACACCATCAGGTAAGAACAAGCATGGGCAGAATTAAGTCTGCGTTGGAACGCGAAATTCTTAACCAGCGCGCCCATTGGTTTAACTGGAGCCCGGTGATTTTAGCTTTTGGTATTGGCGCGTATTTTGAATTGCCAAATGAACCAAATTTTTCGCCCTATATATGGATCAGCATCATTGCAGTTTGTGGTTTCGGATTTATTGTTTTTCCCTCAATTGCGACCCGTGTATTATTTGGCGCAACTTTGATTTTTTGCCTGGGGTTTTGTGCTGCTGCTTTTCGCGCCAACCATGTTTCCGCACCTGTTTTAAAATACCGTTATTATGGACCGATTGAGGGCCGGGTCATTGCCATAGATAAATCGAATTCCGATGCGTTAAGAATAACGCTAGATGGGGTAAAGATGGGAAAAATATCAGCAAAGCGCACGCCAGATCGCATTCGCCTATCGCTATTATCTAAAGCAAAGAACACGCATCTTTACCCCGGTTCAATTATTAAAACGATTGGTTTCATGATGCCGCCGCAAAGTCCGGTTGAACCGAGCGGATTTGATTTTCGCCGGTATGCTTGGTTTTTAAAACTGGGTGCAGTTGGCTATACACGCAAGCCTGTTGGTGTTTTGGCATCGCCGCGCCACTCATTAGATTTAGCATTGTTTAAGTATCGGATGAAATTTTCCCGGCAGTTGCAAAAAAAATGCCGGACAGAACCGCAGGATTTGCGGCAGCCATTATGACAGGTGACAGATCAGCAATCGAACGGAACCATGTTATAGCCCTTCGTCAGTCAAACCTGGCACATCTATTGGCTATTTCCGGCTTGCACATGGGGTTGTTGGTTGGCGTGATATTTGGGGCTTTGCGTTGGATTTTGATGTCGGCTCCACTTTTCCTGCTGCAGTCAAACGCAAAAAAAATCGCGGCAATTGGGGCATTGATATTTGCATTTATTTACTTGGGATTGTCGGGGTTCAATATAGCAACTCAGCGTGCATTTTTAATGGTTTCACTCATGCTTTGCGCTATTTTGTTCGATCGGCGCGCTCTGAGTTTGCGCGCGGTTGCTTTGGCTGCTTGGCTCATTTTAATTTACCGGCCCGAATCTTTGCTTTCGGCAGGCTTTCAAATGTCCTTTGCGGCCACATTTGCTTTGGTGATTAGTTTTCGATGGATAAACAACCACCGACAGGGACGCCGAAAAAGATGGTTCTCGCCTATTCTTACCGTTGTGTTAACCTCCCTAATCGCGGGTTTGGCAACAGCGCCTATTGCTGCTGCCCATTTTAATCAAATTGTTCACTTTGGATTACTTGCAAATATCCTAAGCGTCCCTGTTATGGGCGCATTGGTTGCACCAGGCGCAATTCTAGCCGTTTCGTTGATGCCCTTTGGTGCGGAAGCGATCGGTCTTTTTGTTGTCGATTTTGGCTTGGCTTGGATTTTAACAGTCGCCAGTTTTTTTTCTGGCCAACAAAATGCAATATCCGGTGTTGTGATGCCAAAAACATGGGTACTTTCACTTGCCATGGTGGCTGTGTTGCAATTTTCGCTTTGGCAGGGGCAGCTGCGGATTTTAGGACTCTTTGGCATTTGTGCGGCAGGCATTGGTTTGTATCAAACTCAAAGACCAGATGTTCTGATTGCTGATAGGGGAAGTTTAGTGGGTGTGATAACACCCGAGGGCAGGGCGCTTAGCAAACCCAAAGGCGCTGGATTTGTTGCTAGGATATGGCTTGAAAATGATGGTGAAAAAACAAGCCAAAGCAGCGCACATAGCCACTGGGCAATTCAAAAGCCACCGCTTGTTTTCCACCATTGGTCAAAACGTAATTCACCCAGAAAAATTCACTGCAAATCGAATGAAATACATGTTTCGATTGTTCCTCAGGAAATCATAGGAGATTGTGTAATTTATAGAGAAAAAGACCTCGACAGAACTGGAGCTATCGCAATTTGGCGTGGCCAAAATGGAGAGATTAAAAAAATAGACGTGACATTAAGCAGGCAGCAAACACGCCTATGGTCTCCACCTCGGTGGAAGCGGATTAATCGCTAGAGCGCTATATTCAATAGGTGCGTATTAATCCGACAAGCCTACCTTGGACCTTTACCTTTTCTTGTGGAAGGATCCGCGTTTCATAAGCGGGATTGGCTGCTTCAAGGGCGATTGCCTCGCCGCGGTGGAAAAACCGCTTTAGAGTTGCTTCTTGATCTTCGACAAGTGCAACCACAATATCACCGTTAATAGCGGTCTTTGTTTCGCGGATCACAACCACATCACCGTCGTTTATGCCGGCGTCAATCATCGAGTCGCCCTTGACTTCCAGAGCATAATGGTCGCCACCACCACGTAGCATTTGGCCCGGGACAGCAACATTGTGTGATACCTGAGAAATTGCCTCAATCGGAACACCGGCAGCAATGCGGCCCATAACTGGCAACTCTAAAGCGTGAATGGCTTCTACGGGAGTGGCCGTAGAGGGCCGTTCATCCGGTTTGCCACCCGATATCACTTGGGGCTGAAATCCTGCCACCTCGCCCCCTAGCGTTTCTGGTAATTTAACCACCTCTATCGCTCGGGCTCGATGGGCGAGCCGCCTGATAAATCCACGCTCTTCCAACGCTGTAATCAAACGGTGAATGCCCGATTTAGACCGCAAATCTAGGGCTTCTTTCATTTCATCAAAAGAGGGTGGAACACCGTCTTTTTGTAGCCGTGCATTGATAAAGCTTAGTAAATCCAGCTGTTTTCGGGTCAGCATAGGGTGCCTCCTGCCTAGATATTTTTAATTTGTTCTATAAGTGTTCTTGGTTTGTGTCAACCCTTGGGCTGAATTCCATCAAATAGGGATATATTCAATAATTGAGCCACTGGTGGCAAAGGGCGCGTAAGGTGGTCGAACTGCCAAGGCATTTGACCGCGATAAAACGGTTAAAAGAGCGCTGTCTTGACGTTTATCAATATGCAGGCCATCGGGATGTAAAGTTGCACGCATGTAATGCTCTCTGGGGCCATTTTCAGCTAAATCATGGGCCAACTTTGCCTCGAACCGTTGCCTTTGGATTTGCTCCAATCCAAGCATAGCCTGCACCATAGGGATCAAAAATATATGACCGCAAACCATGGCTGACACAGGATTTCCGGGCAGGCCAATCAGTGCAGCATTGCCCAGCCGCCCTGCCATGAGTGGTTTTCCCGGTCGCATGGCAACTTTATAAAAATTTTGTTCAAAGCCTATTTGCGTCGCTGCTTTTGCCACTAGGTCATGATCGCCGACAGACGCGCCGCCAATTGTAACAATGAGGTCAGCACCTTCAGAAAGTTGCAAAGCCGTTTGAAGAGATTTTATGTTGTCTCTTGCGATAGGTAATATCCGAGCCACTGCACCGTACGTGCGAATTAAAGCAGCAAGACCAAAAGTATTTGAGGCAATTATTTGATCCTCCCCGGGGGATTGTCCCGGCGTAACCAGTTCGTCACCATTTGAAATCAAAGCAATTACTGGTTTTTTCCGTACAGATAATTTTGGCGCATTCATAGCCGCCAAAAGAGCGATATCAGAAGGCTTTAAGACCATTGGTGGCCGCATCTGATCCGTTGATTTAAAATCGCATCCAGAAACTCGAATATGTGATGATGTGCTCTCGACGCTTTGAATGACTATTTTGTCGCCATTTCGCTTTATATTTTCCTGAATGATCACTTGGTTTGTATTTTTTGGTATCGGAGCCCCAGTAAAAATACGAACAGATTCCCCAGCGCGTACAGCCCCATTAAACCTATGTCCAGCAACAGATTCACCAATAACTTTCAACTCTAAGCCAGGGGTTATAACTTTCTCAGAAACAGCATACCCGTCCATGGCCGAGGCCGAAAAGGGTGGTTGATCGCGATGGGCAGTCACAGAATTTGCCAAAACTCGACCACAGGCCTGATCTAAGGGTACAGTTTCAGTCTCAGTTGTCACCACAAGATCAAAAAGATGTGCAAGGGCAGTTTCAACAGAAATCATGACGCCTCAAAACGACCCGATTTACCACCGTCTTTAAATTTGAGCCGAATAGCACCAATTTCCATCGTTTTATCAACGGCTTTCATCATGTCATATACGGTTAAACCTGCAATGCTAACGGCTGTCAAAGCCTCCATTTCCACGCCAGTTTGGCCGCTGGATTTTACTTTTGCCTGAATTTGGACCCCGGGCAGATCCGGATCCAAGGACAAATCTACAGAAATTTTACTTAAAAACAAGGGATGGCATAGTGGAATTAGGTCTGGTGTTTTTTTTGCGCCCATGATTCCAGCCAAGCGTGCAACACCCAAAACATCCCCCTTTTTTGCACCACCTTTAGAAATGATTTCATAAGCTTGAGCCTGCATCTTAATGCATCCAATTGCAACCGCCACACGTTCGGAATGGTCTTTTTTCGAGACATCAACCATATGCGCGTTTCCGTCATGGTCAAAATGCGACAAGCTAGGCATTACGCTTTCTCCATCACTGGGTTGGATAACAGCTTTTTAGTTGCTGACGTCACATCCTCTTGCCGCATAAGACTTTCGCCGATTAAAAACGTACGTGCACCAAAAGAAACCATATCTGCGAGGTCATTGGGAGTGTTCAGCCCCGATTCAGATACCAACAAACGATCTTTGGGAATGATCTGCGACAGTGTGCGGGTAACGTTCAAAGATGTTTCAAAAGTTTTTAAATTACGGTTGTTTATGCCTATCATCGGAGATTTTAAATCAAGCGCCCGGTCCAATTCTTGCCTGTCATGGACTTCGATCAAGGCATCCATCCCCCAGGCATTTGCTGCGCTTTCCAGTTCCAAGGCCTGACCATCAGAAACCGAAGCCATAATAATTAAAATACAGTCGGCCCCTAACGCCCTTGCTTCTGCAACTTGATAGGTGTCGTACATAAAGTCTTTGCGTAGCGCCGGAAGGGATGTTGCATTGCGTGCCAAAGGTAGAAATTCTTTTGCGCCCTGGAAACTGGGGGTATCCGTTAAGACCGACAAACATGTCGCGCCTCCTGCCTGATAGGCTTTTGCCAAGCCGCTAGGGTCAAAATCGCCGCGAATAAGACCTTTTGAGGGTGAGGCTTTTTTGATCTCGGCAATCAGGCCGTAACCGGTTTTGGTGGCCGCCTTTAGAGTGGAATAAAACCCACGGGGCGGCGTAGCAGCTTTGGCTTCATCTTCTAACAAAGATAGCGGTTTGGCGGCTTTGTCAGCTTTAACTTCTTCGAGTTTATAGGCCTTGATACGATCGAGAACTGTTTCTGTCATTTTGCCTCCGATGTCGCTCGCGCAAGCATTTCTATCTTTTGCTTTGCCGCTTTGCTATCGATACTTTCGCGCACCATTTCCACTGCTTGTTTTTTATCTTCGGCAACACCAGCCACCAATAATGCGGCAGCAGAATTGAGCAAAACGGCATCGCGATATGCTGATATCTCGCCCTCTAATAGCGCTTTAAATGCGCTTGCATTCTCCGCTGGGCTGCCCCCTAGAATATCCTTAAAGGCATGCTCTGGCAGTCCAAATTCTTCTGGATGGGTCTCGAAATCATCCACAGATCCGTCTTCATTTAATTGCGACACCCAACTGATCCCAGATATTGCCAGCTCGTCAGTGCCGTCACTACCATGCACCAGCCAAGCTCTTTTCGAGCCCAATTGACCAAGCGTAAGAGCCATGGGGCGAATTAATTCACGCGAATAGGCGCCAGTAAGCTGGAATTTCACACCAGCTGGATTGGTAAGAGGTCCCAAAATATTAAAGATTGTGCGCGCACCAAGCTCGGCGCGAACTGGGCCGACATGGGCCATCGCTGGATGATGCATCGGGGCCATCATAAAACATATTCCGACTTTACGCAGCGCTTCTTCTACCTTTGGTGCTTGGATCATGACATTCACGCCCATACCACCAAGGGCATCGGCCGCGCCCGATTTGGAAGATAGATTTCTATTGCCGTGTTTTGCGACGATCACACCAGCACCGGCCACCACAAAGGCCGTGGCGGTAGAAATATTCAGGGTCCCTTTGCCATCACCGCCTGTTCCAACAATGTCCATCGCGCCTTCTGGGGCGACAACCTTTTTACATTTTTCGCGCATAACAGAGGCAGCGGCCGCAAATTCATCCACAGTTTCCCCACGGGTACGAAGCGCCATAAGAAACCCGCCAATTTGTGCGGGCGTTGCCGCCCCTTCGAACAGAATTTTAAAGGCCGTTTGCGCTTGAGATAAGCTTAGCGGTTGATCCGCAGCCGCAGAAATCAGAGGTTTTAGCTGGTCACTCATGCCGTTACCCTTAATGAACTTGTGAAATTTTTGAGCAAATCATGACCATGTTCTGCTGCGATAGACTCAGGGTGGAACTGCACGCCTTCAATCGGTAGATATTTGTGCTTAAGTCCCATTATTGTACCGTCTTCCAACTCAGCTGATATTTCAAGACACTCTGGAAGTGTTTTTCGATCTACTACAAGCGAATGATACCGTGTTGCATTAAAAGGGGAAGGCAAATTTTTGAAAACGCCTATATTTTTATGATGAATACTTCCCAGTTTTCCATGCACGATTTCATGACATCTGACAACTTGACCACCAAATGACTGTCCAATTGTTTGATGTCCAAGGCACACTCCCAAAAGCGGAATTTGGTTTTCAGCGGCCGCAGACGTCAGGGGCAAGCAAATACCAGCCTGATCAGGATCGCAGGGACCCGGCGATAAAACAATACCATCAGGCTTTAACTCTAATGCCTCTTGAACATTTATCGCATCATTACGCCGTACGGTGACCTCTTGGCCTATCTCGCCTAAATAATGAACCAAATTATAGGTAAAGCTGTCATAGTTATCGATAAGCAGCAGCATCATCTTTCTTTCGTTTTAGTTTCATTCAGGGCTAGCCCCAAGCTCTTTGGTCGCGTAATACATGTTCAGGCTTCGCCCCTAGCGTCAAGAGGTGGCTGGGCATTAGACGCCTAAAAAAAATAAAGAGCGCACTATTAGAAAAAGGGTGTGGTGTGGGACGCGGATTTACAGGTGGATTAATATGGGGAGTAATGGCAGCCATCTTCTGCCTTTTTCTGCTTATTGCCTATCAGAGTATGAAACCCGAAAAATCACCCGACACTATAAGTTTAGAAGTGCCGGCTGGATCAGCATTCAACCATACCCGAGATGATAAGGCGGTCAGAAGCCCAAAACAAATCACTAACGCCAATCGGGCGCAAGTTGAGAAGTCAGAACTTATCGAGCCCAGTCAGGGTTCGGGTATTGATAAAACAATTGGATCATCGATTAAAGCTCCGGCGGCAGATGCAAATACTCTTTCCAGCATTTCAAGCAACTCATCAACCAGTTCTGATTTATCAATCCAGAGATCGGTCTCATTAGGGGAAAAGCCAGCCTTTGCATCACGAAACATGCAAAGGCCTACAGCGCCGCGTGCCGAGGGCGCAGTTGCAGTTTATTCTGAGACGCCTTCATCACTGCCAAAAGAAGAAATAATCCTAGAACAAAAAGTTGAAACAAAACTACCGACCCCAGAGTTGGAGGTTTCTATAGACCCAAAAGAACCAAATCTTGCAGAGGCAAATCTTAACATTACAGGTGATAGCTCTCTCAAATCAGGTGACAAAAGTACTTCAATAGATATTCCAAAAGATCAAACAACGGGTTCATCGCAGTTTTCTGAGTTAGAGCTTCAAGTAAGCCCCCAACTCCCAGATGCTGATTTTTCTGTGATGGTTAATACCGATACTGCAAGTACACTGCCCGAATCCGCTCTGCTTAACCCTGTTGCTGAAACAAATCGCGATGAGGTGCAAAATATTGATTTTAGTGGTTTGAAGGATACTGATGAACACATAGGGTTCGCGACCCCGGATCTTTCTACGGCTCCACAACTTCCAAACGCAATGCAGACGCCAACTCAGGACATTTCAGAGCCTCAATTGCAGCAACCCGCGATATCATTAGGCGAAACTTCGCAACTGAAGCTACCTTACTCTGGCGCCGATAATAATATTATTGCCCCCTCGTTTCAGAGCAAGGTACCGAACTCATTTGTGCCAAATGATCCACAGTCATTAGATGCGATTCCCGTAGTTCAAGACGCAGACATCCAACCACGCGATCTGGGGCAAGATGTCTCTGCTGATGGATTTGGCTCTATTCAAAGCAATGTTACAGCCCCTGCAGAAAATAATAATCCGCCAACCCCTGAGGATTTTGATCAAAGTAAAGAAGAAGTTCCTAATTCCACAAGGAACGCCACAGGAGTTGACGTTTTTATTAATCCATTGAAAACAATACCTGTTTCCGAAAATGCGCCAGAGGCACAAAGTGCAAGCCCTGAAGCAAGCCTTTCAGCCACCGATTCAACCTTTGAAAAGTCTAGGTTGTCTACGACGACATCAGAACAAAATAAAACCCGTCCAATTGAAACTTTTGCGATGCCAAAGGTCTCTGATGAAGCCAAACCATTGCTCACTGTTGTGCTTATTGCGGACGAAAAAAACCTAATAGATATACAGGCCCTCAAACAGGTTCCTTTTCCGATAAGCTTGGCCATACCCATGACAGGTCTTGAAAGCGAAAAACTGATGAATTTCTATCGCTCAAATGGATTTGAAGTCGCTGTGATTATCGATTACCCAAATGCAGCTTCAGTACAAGAAATTGATGCAATTTTAACATCTGGGCTCGCGCGACTTAACAAAACCGTTGCAGTCATAGAGGGCTCTCCAGGAAATTTACAAAAAACACGTTCAAGAAGCGAACAAACTGCTAAAACTCTAAGTCAAACTGGGCATGGGCTTTTGGTTTATGACAAAGGCCTTAACACAATCGTGCGCGAGGCAGAAAACCTCGGAGTTCCAGTTCGAACAATCTATCGCAATTTTGATGAACTGAAAGGTGGTTCTCGGACCATTCGGAGGTTTCTAGATGGAGCAGCTTTTCGAGCAAGACAAGAGGGCTTAAAAAGCGCGATCGTAGTGACAGCTAGTTTGCATCCTGAAACGCTTAACGCTCTTTTATTATGGAGCATGCAAAGCCGCTCACAAACTGTGACCATAGCCCCATTGTCACAGGCTCTAATGCTTGAAAATTGACATTATGAATTGCTGCCCGATTTGTCCGCAAACATCCCGGCATTCGCGGCAGCTCGTTTTATCGCGTTAGATTTATGAACTGTTTCCATATATTCCGCTTCAGGATCACTATCATAAACTACGCCGCCGCCGGCCTGAATATATAATTTCTGCTCAGATAGAATGGCCGTCCGCAGTACAATACACATATCCATGTCGCCGCCGGCGCTAAAATACCCAACGCCGCCACCATAAATACCACGTTTTTCTGGCTCTAACTCATCAATGATTTCCATTGCACGTACCTTTGGTGCGCCAGAAACCGTACCAGCAGGCATCCCGGCGAAAAAGGCCGAGAGGGCATCCTGATCCTCGTTTAATTCGCCGACTACATTAGAAACAATATGCATAACATGGCTGTATCGCTCTATGTTAAACTCTTCTGTCGGTCGCACAGTTCCAACCTTTGCAACCCTTCCCACATCATTCCGGCCCAGATCCAATAACATAAGGTGTTCAGCCAGTTCTTTTTTATCGGCTAAAAGATCGCGTTCGTTTTGATTATCTTCTTCTAACGTGGCCCCGCGGGGGCGTGTGCCTGCAATTGGGCGAATTGTAACCTCATTTCCAAAAACCCTAACAAGAATTTCTGGGCTGGCACCAATCACTTGGAAATCGCCGAAATTAAAGAAGAACATAAACGGTGAAGGGTTCGTTTGCCTGAGTGAGCGATAAAGAGAAAATGGGGGCAGGGTGAAATCTTGCTCCCATCGTTGAGCGGGAACGACCTGAAAAATATCACCAGCCCGAATATAGCTTTTCGCTTTTTCCACCGCTTGGATATAGTCCTGCTTCGAGAAGTTCGAAGTTAAGGGGGCCACCTTTTCAGGTGCTCCTAATCGGCGTGGATCGGGAACGGGTCGCTCTAAATCACGAACGGCATCCATAATGCGTTCGGCTGCCTGTGCATAGGCCGCTTTTGGTGAAACAGAAGAATTGTGCCAAACTGGGGCAACCAAAATCACCTCGCCTTTAACCCCATCGAGAACGGCAATGACCGTTGGTCGAAGAAAAATAGAATCCGGCAAGCCAATAGGATCTGGGTTGATGTTGGGCAAGTGCTCGACAAGACGTATCATGTCGTATCCAAGGTATCCAAAGAGCCCGGCCGAAGACTGAGGCAGATCATCCGGTAAATCAATATGGCTCTCGGTGAGCAGATCCCGAAGCGCGGAAAGTGGCGCTTTTGATTGCAGGACATAACCATCCTGATCGAACCGAGCATCACGATTTAAATAGCTCTTATCACCTTCGCATTTCCAAACAAGATCTGGCTTCATGCCAACAATAGAATAGCGTCCGCGCACCTCTCCACCAGTTACCGATTCAAGTACAAAAGAGTCCTTTTGGGTGCCTGTCAGTTTCATCATCAAAGATACTGGCGTATCAAGATCGGCCGCTAAGCGCGTGTAAATAACCTGATTTTTCTCAGCATTATAGTGAGAGGTGAAATCTTCAAATTCAGGAATGATTGGCATGCTTGGCCCTATTAGAAGTTAGCATGGACCGCATTAATGGCCTGTTGATTAAGAGCAATTTCAGCGCGCTTTTGTATTCCTGAAAGATACGATTCGATTAAGTCTTGTGACAGACTTGAAGTTAACTGTGATGTGATCTGGGCGTGTAAACTTATAGCTTGCTCAGTTGTCGTATCAGCTTCCTGGATATCAAGAACTTGAACAAGATAAACTGCCAAGTCACCATCAACGGCGCTTGCACCCTTGATCTCCAATTGAAAAGCTTGGGCTAAAACCGCAGGGGGAGCGCCCTCTATAGTCTGATCTCTGGTTAGATTTTCAAAGGTTTTATGACCTAAATCTAGACTTGCTAAAGAGTTATTTGAATCCACATTTGCAACTTTCTCTTTTGCCTCTGCCCGAAGCGCTTTCATAAGTGAATCATTTTTCCAAGCTTGCTGGACTGCCGTGCGCACGTCGTCAAACGGTTCGGGGCTTGCGGGAAGTATCTCTTCTAGGCGAAGCGCCATAATACCACCATCGGAAAGCTGGATAACACTTGGAAAATCACTTTCGCCTAATTCTCTCGCGGCTTTTTTAAATTCTGAATAGGCCGCTATTCCAGAATTAACCCCGGTGTAAAACCGGATATTTTCCAATTCTGCATCGCTCTCTTCTATGACCTCTTCAAGCGTGGCTCCGGCAGCTAAAAGATCATCGATATTAGTGGCTTGCGATTCTATAAGTCTGCTCGCTTGATCTAGGGCGAGTTCATCTCGTAATTCATTACGCACCTCTTCAAAGCTTATTTTATTAGCTTTCTTTTGGCCGGTTATACGAAACAATGCCGGCCCCAAAGATGTTTCAACCGGGCCAACAACCTCTTTGATGGCAGCGGCAAAAATCAAACTACCAGATGCTCCAAAATCTTCCAGATTTACGTCACTCAAAGCTATATCTGTCAAATTTAGGCCGCGGTTGGTGACCAATTGTTCAAAGGTAATGGCACCTGATTTAAGTTGCTCAAAGCCTGTCTGCGCCTCGGCTTCATTCAGAAAGACCAAACGTTCAACAGATCGTTGCTCGGGCGTGGAGTATTGGTCTTGATTTTTTTTGTACAACGACTGAAGGGCACCTTCTTCAATGGCAACCCGATCTAAAACCATTTCGGGTGACAACATTATAAATGTTATTGATTTGCTTTCGGGAAGCGAAAATTGATCAATATTTTCGGTATAAAATGCAGTAAGCTGATCAGATGTTGCCGCAGCTGGTGGCGTTTCTAGATCATTTTCAGTCAGTTGTATCAAAAGGCCACTACGCTCTTCGAGCAAGAAAGAGATCAATCTGTCAGAATATGCCGAGGGCATTGAATTTCCTGATAAAACAGACGCTTGCAAAAGAGTTCGAGTGGTTTCATCGCGTAATTGGTTTTCAAAGGTTTCTTCACTTAAGCCTGCATTGCCCAAAGCATAAGCATAGGTGTCACGATCAAAATTTCCATCAACGCCTTGAAACCCGGGAATGTTCATAAGCCGGTCCCGTACAGCTTCATCGCCAACCGAAAGACCTAAGTTGTCAGCCTCATGATCTAAGGCTTTCTCACCCAGAATTCGGCTCAATGTTTGTTGCGGTATTCCAAACAGTTCAGCTTGTTGGAACGTCAGTTGCTGCCCAAATTGGCTTGCTGTCGCTCGAATATCGCTTTGCAGCGCCCGTGCATACTCATCAACAGGGATATCGCGTTTTCCAACTTGCCCGATGCTGCGAATTGTTCCACCAAGGTTCGTGGCGCCAAAGCCTGCCAAACCAACAATGAGTAGTGCCAGTAAAATCCAAACAAATGTTTTCGACAGCGATTGTGTGCGCGACGCCATAGTGCCCTCTTGGTCCTTGATTTTGTTATTGCTCTCTCTACGCGCCTAGAGCTTAAGGAGCAAGCTGGAAGCGAAAATTAGCTAACCTTTCCAGTAAGATTTTAAGTTTTTGTGCATCTACATTCGCAAAAGCCAACCTTAAGTGTTGTTTAGAAGAGAACATTTCATGGGGAGCAAACATTTCCCCAGGTAAAGCTAAAACAGCCGATTTTTCAACGAGCATCTTCGCCAAATCAAAAGACGAAAGAGTGAAAGGATGTTGTACATAAGCGAAATAAGCCCCGCAGCCCATAAGTTTCCAGCCTTTGCCGGAAAGAGGATCAAACGAGTTTCGGATGAAAGCTTGCCGCTCAAGCAACTCTTTGCGCTGCTCAGCCACCCAATCAGAAAGGTTTTCCAATCCCCACAAAGCGGCATATTGCCCAACCTGAGAAGGGCAAATGGTTACAGAATCGAGAAATTTCTCAATTTCGGCCATTAAAGTGCTTGATCCAACTACCGCTCCAACCCTGTGTCCTGTCAAGTGGTAGGATTTCGAAAATGAATATAGCTGAATAAGTGTCTTGTCCCAATCAGGATCTGCAAGCAGACCATGCGGAGGTCTGTCTTTACTTCTAAAGTCTTTATATGTTTCATCCAAAATCAACGCGATTTTTCGTGTTTTGGCAAGTTCAAAAAACTCATTTAATAGCGCATCGGGGTATTCTATTCCCGACGGATTATTCGGGGTGACCAAAACAATAGCTTTGGTTTTGCTGGTGATCATCGAGGCCGCATTATTCGGATCAGGCAGTAAATCGCTTCCCGTCATTAATGGGCGGGTGATCATGCCATTCATATCCAGCCACATTTTGTGATTAAAGTACCAAGGCGCTGGCAGAATTATTTCATCACCTTGATCAGCGATTGCAGATATAACAGCGCAAAAAGCTTGGTTGCACCCAGAGGTAATAGCGACGTTATGTGCCGCTACACTGCCAAAATACGATTTGCTCCAATGTTTGGCCAAAGCGCTACGCAATTCGGGCATTCCTAATATCTCACCGTAGAGATGGGCTTTGGGGTCGTTCAAAACAAATTTAGCCAAAGCTTCGCGCAAAACTTGAGCAGGTGGTTCCGTGGGCGCGGCTTGAGAGACGTCAATCAATGGGTGATTGGGTGAAAACTCAATGCCATCCAACCAATCACTTGCTTTTTTTATGGGGGCAGGCGCGGTAAATTTGGTGCGTCCTGACAAACTAGATAGATCAGATGTTGTTCGGGAAACCATTCAAGTTTAATCCGTTCCGCGATAGGGCTCTACATATTGTAAAGCCATATCCCAAGGAAAGAATATCCACGTATCCTGGCTTACTTCGGTGATAAAGGTGTTGACCTGTGCGCGGCCTTTAGGTTTTGCATAAACAGTTGCAACATGCGCCTTTGGCATCAACTTGCGCACAACTTCCAGTGTGCGCCCGGTATCGACCAGATCATCAATGATCAAAACACCCGTTCCGTCACCCACAAGATCCATATCAGGTGCCTTTATAACATGTGGCTCGCTTTGCGATTGATGATTATAGGACTTAATGCTGATGGTATCGACTGTTCTGATGTCAAGCTCTCGGGCGACAATCATTGCCGGTGCCATGCCGCCTCGGGTTATTGCAACGACAACACGCCAACCACTTTGTAATGGTCCTTGGCCATCCAACCTCCAAGCCAGAGCTCTTGCATCCCGGTGAAGTTGATCCCAACTTACATGAAAACCTTTTTCGTGAGGAAGACGATCAGTCATCGCAGTGCTACCTTTCAGATTTATGCGATTAACGCGGTTGTTAGATTGGATACGCAAACCATATTACATTTTTTCACTTCACCAAATCGCAAATCTGCCACCATTTGTCACAGGCATTTTCAATCTTTTCGCCCCGTCACCACATCTATATCGGGCGCATCAACGGCCTTCATTCCAACCACGTGGTATCCAGCATCTACATGCAGAACCTCGCCGGTGACACCTGATCCTAAATCCGACAAAAGATAAAGAGCCGATTTTCCGACATCATCGATAGTGACGTTTCGGCGAAGAGGAGAGTTAAGTTCATTCCATTTTAGGATGTACCTAAAATCACCAATTCCAGATGCTGCCAGCGTTTTAATTGGTCCAGCTGAAATCGCATTAACACGAATATTATCTTTACCAAGATCTTCGGCCAAATACATCACAGAAGCTTCCAAAGCGGCCTTGGCGACACCCATAACATTATAATGTGGCATGACCTGCTCGGCGCCGTAATATGTAAGTGTAAGGATAGACCCGCTTGGGTTCATTATTTTTTCAGCGCGCTGCACCACGGCGGTAAAGGAATAAACAGAAATATCCATGGTCATTGCAAAATTATCTCTACTGGTATCTACATACCGGCCGCGCAACTCGCCTTTGTCAGAAAAACCTATGGCATGAACAACAAAATCTAATTTTCCCCATGTTTTTTCAATATTTTCAAATAACGCATCAAGGCTTTCGGCGTCGGATACATCGCATTCAATGATGTAATCGCTGTTGGCTTTTTCGGCCAAGGGTTTTACCCTTTTTTCTAAAGCTTCTCCTTGAAAAGAGAAACACAAATCAGCTCCTGCATCCGCACAGCATTTTGCAATGCCCCACGCAATTGATTTTTCATTAGCAAGGCCCATGATAAGACCTCGTTTGCCTGCCATAAGATTATTTGACATGTGGTAATCTCCAACCATTATATTTAGATGACCGTGTAGGCGATTGAGGCTTCTACATCAAGCCTAGCTAAATCAGTATGAATAATTTTAAGGTGATGAAATGGAAAAGCGAACAGGTATATTTTCCGGAGATGACCCATTTGATATCGCAAAAGAATGGCTCCAAGAAGCAGAAAAAAGCGAAATAAATGATCACAATGCAATTGCGCTTGCCACTGTGGA
Source organism: Paracoccaceae bacterium (assembly GCA_902512685.1). Classification (GTDB taxonomy): domain Bacteria; phylum Pseudomonadota; class Alphaproteobacteria; order Rhodobacterales; family Rhodobacteraceae; genus CABZJG01. The sequence continues at coordinate 72,065 of CABXKH010000004.1, forward strand.
TAGCCAAGGGTTGCCAAACGCTCGAATGGTTCTTTTAAAAGACATAGAAGCCAGTTCTTTTGTTTTTTATACCAATTACAACAGTCAGAAGGGCCAAGAGATTGACAGCACTGGGAAAGCAGCATTTGTAATCCACTGGAAATCATTAAGGCGGCAGATCAGGGTTCGCGGACTTGTTGAAAAAGAACAAGGAACGATGGCAGATGAATATTTTTCATCTCGATCACTCCAAAGCCGAATTGGAGCTTGGGCTTCACCCCAGTCAGAACCGATCGAATCGCGAAATCAATTAATGAAAGAAGTTGCCAAACAAACCGCGCAAAACGGGCTTCACCCAGAACGCCCGCCACATTGGGGGGGATTCCGAATTTTGCCGCTAGAAATTGAATTTTGGTCTGACGGGGCATTTCGGCTTCACGACAGATTCCAATGGGGTCGCAAGGCAGTATCTTTGCCTTGGGCTATACACCGTTTGGCGCCTTAAGAAATTACTTGAGCCCTCCTGTCTTTAACAAAAATGTTTAATCTAACCG
>CABXKH010000005.1 GCA_902512685.1 Paracoccaceae bacterium
TTATCGCTTCGGATATGGGGGTGGACACGGCGCTGCGTGTGACGGCGAATTTAGCCGAAGGCCGCTATGGCAAAAAACTGTCAGTTGAGGAAATCAAGCAACTGCTTTCGGATGAAATAACCCGGATTATGGAGCCTGTGGCAAAGCCATTGCCAATTTATCCAAAGACGCCTCAGGTGGTTTTGGTTGTGGGCGTAAACGGGTCAGGAAAAACCACAACCATTGGCAAGCTAGCAAGCCAATTCAGAGCTGCTGGAAAATCTGTCGTTATTGCCGCTGGCGATACATTTCGGGCCGCCGCAGTTGAGCAGCTGCAGATTTGGGGCGAACGCGCGGGCGTGCCAGTACTCACAGCGCCAGAAGGGTCAGATCCAGCCAGTTTAGCGTTTGATTCGATTACAAAAGCTCAGGCAGAGGGCGCTGATTTGTTGATGATTGATACCGCTGGACGGTTGCAAAACCGCGCGGATTTAATGGAAGAACTGGCCAAAATTGTGAGGGTCATTCGCAAAAAGGATGCCGATGCACCGCATAATACTTTGTTAGTTCTGGATGCCACCACCGGTCAAAACGCGCTTAGTCAGGTTGAAACCTTTAAGAAGTTGGCAGATGTAACTGGTTTGGTGATGACCAAACTTGACGGTACGGCCAAAGGCGGCGTTTTGGTTGCCTTGGCCGATAAATTTGGCTTGCCAATCCATGCAATCGGAGTCGGCGAGCAAATCGATGATTTGGCCCCGTTTGACCCCGACGACTTTGCCAAGGCTTTGACCGGGCAGGATTTATAAAAGGTGCAAAACCAAGGCACAAGCATATTTGATATTTCCATTCTCAATACGTTAGCACGTTTATGACAGAGTGGATCATCAGCCTTGAGGGCACCGAGGCCGGCAATAGGTTTGCCATGGCACTGGCCATTTCGGCTGCCTTTCTACATGCGGTTTTTGGCGCTTTGCAAAAAGGCAGGCATGATCCCTGGTTGGCCCGTGGTGCGATTGACTTTGGGTATTTTACCATGGCGGCGCCGGTTGCTTTTTTCGTCCTGCCTTGGCCTGAACCCGCCTTATGGCCTGTGTTTGGATGGATGTTTCTTATTCACCTGATTTACAAGCTGCTTCAGGGTCACGCCTATACAAGAGGCGCCTACACAGTGGTCTATCCAATCGTGCGGGGCTCAGCGCCCCTTTTTGCGATTTTGGGTGCGTTTGTGATGTTTGGAGAAACATTATCGGCGGTTCAGTGGGGTGGGGTTTTCGTACTTTTGTCCGGGATATTTGGCTTAGCGATCTTTAACGCGTTTTACCTTCAGGCAGCGCGTGAAACTTTATTCAGCGCGCTTCTTTTTGCCGTTCCCACGGGTCTTTTTGTTGCCCTTTATACCACCTATGATGCGTTCGGAATTCGATTGGCGGAAAACCCGATGACTTTTCTGGTTTGGTTTTTTGTTATTGATGGTGTGGCTTTGCCGCCCTTTGCCTACTGGCGGTGGAAAAATATGGAAGTCCGCCCACCTATGATACCGCTTTTACAACGTGGCTATATCGGCGGCATTGTGGCATTTTTTAGCTTCGGGTCGATAATGTTGGCAACCCGACTGGACAAAGTCGGAGAAGCCGCCATATTGCGTGAAACGTCAACAGTATTTGCGGCGATCATTGGATGGTACTTTTTAAAAGAAACCGTTGGCCCATGGCGAGTTGCCCTCATGACACTCATAGCGGCAGGAGCCGTTATTGTTGAAATTGGAAGTTGAGAGAAAAAGAAATGTCAGATAAAAACGCATCTCCCTTGGTAACATCAATATTAGAGATCGGGCCAGTTGTTGTTTTTTTTGCCGTCTTTATTTGGCGAAAAGGGGAAACGGTTATCCTAAATGGCGTTGAGTATTCGAATTTTATTCAAGCCACTGCCGTCTTCGTCCCTTTGATGATCTTCGCTACTTTTTTGGCGTGGTTGGTGAATGGTCGTGTATCAAAAATGCAGCTTCTGACGCTTATCATGGTGACTGTTTTTGGCGCATTGACGATTTTTCTGAACGATGAGCGGTTCATCAAAATGAAACCGACCTTGATCTATTTGTTGTTTGGCGGGGTGCTCACATTCGGGCATCTACGCGGCAAAAACTACCTTGGATCCTTGATGGGCGAGCGATCCCCAATTCGAGATGAAGGATGGGCCATCATCAGTCGCAGGGTGACGATATTTTTTTTCGCGTTAGCATTTCTGAATGAAGCCATCTGGCGTACGCAAACCAATGAAGTATGGGTATATTTCAAGACTTTTGGATTAACAGCTGCCCTGTTCATATTTATGGTTTTCCAGTATCCAGTTCTAAAGAAATATGGCGACTTTGAAGATTAAAATTTCCTAAGCTATTATCTTTGCTTGAATAACAGCTCTTGGGCTTTTTTATCACTTTGCAGGTTAGATCGACGCTCGGCGGCGACCGCTCTGCCAACTTGAACCGCTGGGCGCGATTTGATGGTTTGAAGCCAGCGGTCAAGATTTGGTTTGTCGTCCAGTGTTTGCTGTTGCCCACGCCACAGTGATACCCAAGGCCAAAGTGCCATATCGGCGATCGAGAAAAAGTTTCCTGCAACAAATTCATGTGTTTCTAATTGGTGGTTGAGCACAGAATAGAGCCGACCTGTTTCGGCGCGATAGCGGTTTTTCGCGTAAGGTAAATCATGCGGGGGCGTCATAGCCGGCGCATATTTAAGAAAGTGGTGCGCTTGCCCCGCCATTGGGCCAACGCCACCCATTTGCCACATCAACCACTGATCAACTGCCACGCGGTCGCGTTCGTTCTGACCGTAGAACAAGCCTGTTTTACGGGCTAGATATTGCAAGATTGCGCCCGATTCAAAAACCGATATGGGTTCACCATCTGGTCCGTTGGGGTCAATAATTGCGGGCATGCGATTATTGGGTGAGAGCCGTAAAAAATCTGGCTCAAATTGTTGTCCGGCCCCGATATCAACAAGATTGACGTCGTAAGGCAGGTCCATCTCTTCAAGCGCGATTGAGATTTTCCAACCGTTGGGTGTAGGCCAGTAATATAGCTGGATAGGTTTGCTCATAGTTCTCTCCTCGCCCCCCGAAATCAGTATGTGACTTTTTTTGTTGAAGCTTCAAGAGAGGAAGAAAATAAATTCATATTTTTCGATAGGGCATTTAATTGAGCTTGAGTTGTTCTGTCTGTCGTTCATCAATTAAATTGGATGAAGCCCTTTGTTGTCGACACAAGCTGGCAGGTGAGGAAATCAAGAATACTTGGTCAATGAATGTCGAGCAATCCAACTGGGGGACGTTGCAGCGTATTTTTGGTTTGAAGATGGCCCTACCTTTGGCAGCAGCGGCTATTTGTTTCGTGCGGCATTTTGAGAACATCATTTCACGACTTGTGCTAATTTACGTGACGCTTGACCGCTCGGCAGAGCGCAAGTATACGCGTGTCAGTGGCGATTTGTTACCGGATTGTGGGCCACGTTAAAAATTCCACTAAAAGGTCAGGAGGAATGCCCCCTTTCGCTTGACCGCGTTATTGGGGGTTTTTTTGAGCCTGATCGGCCCGAGGGATGCAATGGAAAAAAATCTAAACAACCGGACCAAAATGGTCCATGGTGGTGTGCGGCGAAGCCAATATGGTGAGGTAAGCGAAGGCTTGTTCCTTACGCAAGGGTTTGTTTATGACAGCGCCGAACAGGCAGAAAAGCGGTTTTTAGAACCAGCAGAGGACGAATTTATCTATGCACGATATGGCAATCCGACAATTGCGATGTTCCAAGATAGGATTGCTGCGTTAGAAGGTGCAGAAGATGCCTTTGCGACGGCCTCTGGCATGGCAGCTGTAAGCGGGGCTTTGTGCGCAATGGTTCGATCTGGGGATCACATTGTTGCCGCCCGGGCGCTTTTTGGATCCTGCCTTTATGTGCTCGAAGAAGTCTTAAGCAGGTTTGGCGTAGAAGTGACCTTTGTTGATGGCACCGATTTAGATCAATGGCGCAGCGCTATTCGGCCAACGACAAAAGTTATATTTTTTGAAACTGTCTCAAACCCGACACTTGAAGTGATTGATATTGCCGCTGTTTCAAAGCTGGCGCACGGTGTGGGTGCAAAAGTGGTTGTTGACAATGTGTTTGCAACGCCGGTTTTTTCAAGAGCTATTAGCCAAGGCGCAGATGTGGTTGTATATTCGGCAACAAAACATATCGATGGTCAAGGCCGGACACTGGGTGGGGTCATCCTCGGCTCGCGAGAGTTTATCCGTGAAACTGTTGAACCCTATATGAAGCATACTGGCGGCGCGATGAGTCCCTTTACAGCTTGGGTAATGCTCAAAGGGTTGGAGACCATCGAGTTGAGAGTGCGAGCCCAGGCCGAGACGGCGCAATTGATTGCCGAGCGGCTTACTGGTCACGAAAAACTTCACCATCTGATTTACCCTGGCCATTGCACACATCCACAACACGCATTGGCCATAGCCCAAATGCAACAGGGTGGAACAGTTTTATCATTGGATATTAAAGGTGGTAAAGACGCCGCGTTTACATTTTTAAATTCTCTTGAAATTGCAATTATTTCCAATAATTTAGGGGATGCAAAGTCAATTGCGACCCATCCTGCCACAACGACACATCAACGTCTGCCTGAGGCGCAGAAAGACGCGCTTGGAATAACTGATGGTTTGATACGGTTTAGCGTAGGTCTAGAGCATCCAGATGACTTAATAGCTGATATCTTACGCGCGCTGGATGCAGTGTAAAACTCTAAAGGTGATTGAAATAAAAGCATTAAAAGTGATCTGAAATGTTGGATTTGACGTAATTCACAACAGAACTGGATTTTAATCCGCTGATTGCATAGATTATACAGTAATTACTTTGGCCAAAGGGGGCTATGATGAACATTCACACTCGAAGCGTGGAGCAACAACCCACCCTTGATCAATTAAAGGACGCAATGCGCGTTTTGCGCCAATGGGCCGCGCATTCTGATCCCGAGCAAATTGACTCTTTAGATGCTGAACTTTTATCGCGATTTGTACCGTCGAAATATCCGGACTTATCATCAGAGTACCCAGCCGACTTCAAGGCCGACGATGCCTATAAAGCGAGCATGCCTGATTTGCAGAATGGTCCTAGCAAGCTTATAAAGGGTGAAAATCAACAGATTCAACATGTTGGAATATCCAATTTTAGATTGCCCATTCGCTATATATGCCGTGATGGTGGCGAGCAAACTCTTGAAACATCGGTGACCGGAACGGTGAGCCTTGATGCGGATAAAAAAGGGATCAACATGTCCCGGATTATTCGCAGCTTTTACAAGCATGCTGAGAAAAAATTTAGCTTTGAAGTCATGGAAATGGCGATTGATGATTACAAAAAGGATCTTGAGAGTTTTGATGCCCGTATTCTTATGAAATTTTCATTTCCTGTCAAAGTAGACAGCTTACGTTCGGGAATTTCGGGGTATCAATATTACGACTTAGCCCTTGAACTGGTTGATCAAAACGGTATCCGATCAAAAATATTGCATTTGGACTATGTCTATAGCTCAACCTGCCCCTGTTCGCTGGAATTGAGTGAGCACGCCCGCCGCGAACGTGGTCAGCTTGCCACGCCGCATTCCCAAAGATCGGTGGCGCGCATTTCGGTGGTGTTGACCGAAGCCAAGGTGCTTTGGTTTGAGGATCTTATTGACCTATGCCGTCGCGCTGTTCCTACCGAAACCCAAGTGATGGTCAAACGCGAGGATGAACAGGCATTTGCAGAATTAAATGCTGCTAATCCAATTTTTGTTGAAGACGCGGCACGACTATTTTGCAAGCAATTGAAAGCAGATGCTCGGGTGGGTGATTTCCGCATTATCGCAAGCCACCAAGAGAGCTTGCACAGTCATGACGCGATTTCGGTTCTTACCGAGGGTAAAACTTTTGCTCACCAGTCGATTGATCCCAAGCTATTTGCAAGTTTGATCCACACAGGTTAGGCGCCTTTTGTCGATCCACTCTTGACAGTGCTCAGCGGAACAGCCAACGCTGACGCACATGATTGACCTGAGACCTGTTGGATATGTAATCGGTATCTTGCTGGCCCTTTTGGGGGGCGCGATGGTATTGCCTTTTCTTGTCGATTTGGCAGAGGGGCGGGGCCAATGGATGGTTTTTGCCCAAAGCGCAATCATTACTGGACTGTTCGGCACGCTGCTGGCCATTGCTTGTTCCAATGGAGTCAAAGAGGGCCTCACCATTCAGCAAACGTTTTTGCTTACCACTGGGGTTTGGCTGGCATTGCCCTTATTTGGGGCGTTGCCATTTGTTTTCGGGGCAACAGAGGCCCGTTATGTCGACGCATTTTTCGAAGCAATGTCGGGTCTGACAACAACCGGATCAACGGTGTTGAGCGGTTTAGAAAACCTGCCAAAGGGTTTGCTTTTGTGGCGCGGCATTCTGCAATGGCTGGGCGGTATCGGTATCATCGTTGTCGCCATGGTTTTCCTGCCTGAGTTAAGAGTAGGCGGAATGCAAATTTTCAAAGCAGAAGCTTTTGATACATTGGGAAAAATTTTACCTCGTGCGACCACCATTTCAATCCAGATATCCTTTATTTATGTCTCGATCACAATGGCCTGTGTCGTGGCCTATTTTGCAGTCGGCATGTCTGCTTTTGATGCCACGGTGCATGCAATGACCACGGTGGCTACGGGTGGGTTTTCAAATTATGATGCATCTTTCGCCGCCTTTCCGGCCGCCGTCGAGTATGTGGCTGTGGTGTTTATGATCCTCGCGGCTTTACCGTTTGTGCGTTACGTTCAATTGCTGAACGGCAATCAAACGGCAGTCTTTAAAGATGCCCAAGTGCGCAGCTTTTTAACGGTGATTTTCGCATTGGTCGTTATGACAGCGCTAGTGCTTTTGAGCTTTGATCAATTAGAAAAAGAAACAGCGGTTCGCAAAGCCTTGTTTAATATTACTTCAATCATCAGTGGCACTGGCTATGCCAGCTCTGATTATATGCAGTGGGGTAGTTTTTTAGTTACGTTGTTCTTTTTCATCGGATTGATAGGCGGCTGTGCTGGCTCTACGGCCTGCTCTGTTAAAATCTTTCGCTACCAATTGGTTTTTGCCTCGGTCAAAACGCAATTAATGAAGATCAAATCACCAAATGGGGTGTTCGTGCCGCAATATGATGGCCGCGCGATCAATGATGAGGTGTTGAATTCGGTGATGTCATTTTTCACTTTCTTTTTGGCAACACTTGGGGCGGTTGCAGTCTTATTGGGGATGACCGGATTGGATTTTATCACGTCGCTGTCTGCGGCGGCTTCGGCCTTGGCTAATATTGGGCCGGGTCTTGGCGCGGAAATTGGACCAACGGGGAATTTTTCCGGTCTCAATGATACTGCAAAGTGGATTTTATCTGCCGCCATGCTGATTGGTCGTCTTGAACTGCTGGCAGTTTATGCCATTTTGACCGTACAGTTTTGGAGAGCATAAAGAAATGAAAAGACCATTAGGCGCGCAGATTTCCCATTACCTTAAAAGTCACGATGTCGAGGTAATTTTTGGTATCCCGGGCGTGCATAATCAGGAAATGTATCGGGGCATTGAGGAAGCAGGGATACGACATGTGCTCGCACGTCACGAACAGGGCGCGGGATTTATGGCCGATGGGTATGCACGCGCAAGCGGCAAACCTGGTGTGGCCTATGTCATCACTGGGCCGGGGCTTTGTAATATCATGACGCCCATGGGACAGGCTTATTCGGATAGCGTATCAATGCTGGTGTTATCCTCATGCTTGGATGAAACTTCAGCCCGGCGCGGTCAGTTGCACCAGATGCTGGATCAGGCTGCAGCGGCCCGCACGGTATGCGATTGGTCCGAACCGGCCCATAGTGCGGCGGCTGCCTATACAATGATTGACCGTGCCTTTGAAGAGTTTGCACACCAAAGAGGGCGGCCGAAACATATTCAGGTTCCGATTGCGCAACTAGAGGCGATGGCTGAGCCGGGGCCAGCGCGCCAAGAGCCGGCGCAGCCTGTTAAAGGTAATGGATCCAACCTACCAGATGTTGCCGGATTGATCCAAAAGGCGAACAAACCGCTGTTTATTTTTGGTGGTGGTACCGTTGGCACCAAGGTGATGCCCTTGCTTGAGAAAACAGGCGCTGCGGCCATTTGTACCTTTGCCGGACGGGGCGTCGTGGCGTCTGATTATCCTCTTTATTTCGGGGCCTGTTTGGCGCGGCCAAGTTCTGCAGATCTAATTGCAACGGCAGATTTGGTAGTAGTCATCGGCAGCGAATTGGCTGAGGTTGATTTGTGGCGTGCCCAATTGGGACATAAAACAAACTTGGTTCGTGTTGATATTGATCCTCAGGTTCTGGCCGATCCCCAAAGTGCAAACATCCGCATTTTAATGCAGTCTGAAGACTTTGTTGGGCAGCTTACTGCGCAGTTAGAGCCAAGCGATGAACGTACGGGCTGGCAGCCGGATGAAGTCAAACAAGCAAGGAAAAAGTGGACGGCCGAGGCAGATGCCGAGTTTCCCGGTATTTTGCCAGTTTGCCGGGCCCTACAAGAGGTTATGCCAGAGCAGGCGATGATTTATTCCGATATGACCCAGTTTGCTTATTTGGCAAAGGAATTGTGGGATATGCCGCGCGCGGCCCATTGGCATCATCCTTTTGGGTTTGGCACTTTAGGCTACGCGTTGCCTGCTGCAATTGGCGGTGCTGTGGCGCGTAAAGATTTGCCCACTGTTGCCATAGCTGGCGATTATGGGTTTCAATACACGCTGCCCGAATTGGGGGTTGCGGTTGAATTGGGTTTAAGTCTGCCGATCCTTCTGTGGGACAACACCAAGCTGAAAGCCATCGAAGATAGTATGGTTGCCGCCCAGATCGCGCCAAACGCTGTTCAAGCGCTGAATCCTGATTTTTGCGCAGTGGCTATTGCCTACGGCGCTGCTGCGTGCCGTCCGCAAACGCTGACTGAATTGCAATCAGCCCTGATCAAGGCGTTTGAAGAACCTCGACCAACGGTTATTCATATGACTGCTGAACTTGGGTGATTGCTTAGTTTAATCTTTCCAGCAATTCACCAGAGCAGTGATTGACCGAGCGTGCTTTGCCAAAAGCACGTCTTCGATAGGGTTTTGGCCTGAATAAGTCTGGACAAAAATTCCTAGGCTCGCCAGTTGATCAATGATTTCTTGTGAGTTCAGGGCCAAATGAACATTCTTTGGAAGGCTTCGGGGGCCTGCCGATGAATCAAGCAATAAACCCGATACCGCCCCAGATTGATTAAGGATCGGCCCGCCGACATCGCCCTTCATGGCTGGTATCGATAGCCTTATAATGTCTTCACGCCCCTCTAATCCGCGCATCTCATCTGCTGTTCCTTTTGTGATGCTTGGGAGGTCGAGCCGCCCTTGATATGAGTAGCCTGCTGAAATCACCTGATCATTTATACCAAGGGGCATACGTGCAAATTGGGCAACAGACAGGGGAACCAAACGGCCTTCGGGGGCTAATATTGCAAAGTCGGCCTCATTATCTGGGTTCAATATCTTTGCCTTGAAATTGGGCCGGATGGTGATCTCATCACATTGCTCAAGTGCGGCGGCGTCGGTTATTACATATCCTTCATCCGTTGCAAAAATTCCTGATCGGGAAAATAAAGGCTGCCTTAATTCCAATCCAAAAAGAGCATCTATTTCTTGTGTTTTTCCATCTGCGAGCGTTGGGTCTAAGGCGCCTGAGATTGTCTCGAAACTGTTTTTGATATTGCCTAGAAGTCGCTTGCGACGGATGTCATCAGCAACAGGCCAAACCAAGATGTAGCCTTTAATCTCTCCTTGGCTCAAAAATGCTTGGGCAAAGGATGTAATCTGGCTGTTCTGTCCAGAAATGGAAAAACTGTCATCCAATAGCTTTCTTGACCCATCAGGAGGTAGAAGGCTTAAAGTTTGCAGGGCTCGATATAGTGCCCGCAGTGCGGCTCGATCGCCTTTTTGCGAAATCACATAAGCCGCCTGAGGGCCGCCGTCGATTGCCTTAAAATGCGCAAGCGGAGGATCGTAATGGGAAAACTCAAGCACACCCATTGGCAAATTAATAACAACACCAGTTTGTAGGTCTGTGATTTTCTCAATGCCCAACTCGGTCAGTATGTAGTCATATTGCATTATAAGAATGTTACGTTGCAAAGTGGAAAGTACACCTGTTGCCGGAAACTGATTGGCATTTTGCCACTGTTTCATCGAGTTCCGAGTGCCTGTTCCAAACATGCCATCGATGGATGAGCTGTAATATCCCGCCCATTGCAATGCGCGCTGCAACTCTTTTTTTGCAGATCTGTCTAAAATGCTTTCAGATTTCCGTGCTTGGTCTAATGTTTCATCTTCTGAACGATCAATTGCACTTAGATCGTATCCCTCGATTTTCTCAACGGTTTGAGAAAAGATATTTGTCGCGCTAGGGGTGTCCGTGCTTTCAGCTGTTTCGGGTCCAGAGGGCCAAATTTTCTGCCGAAAATTATCCCCTGTCGAGATGAAGCTATCAAATGGGATTTCCAAAGTATTGCGCAGGTTCTGATACTCTAACTCTATTTCATCCTGGGTAAAGGGGCCAACGGCAATGGCATACCACCCAGAGCCAAGTGAAAAAGCATGTACATTCGGCAATCGCACTGCATATTTTCGCGCGCGATCTTCTGCTTCTAACAAACTGGGCTGGGCTTCAATTTGGACCCACAGGCTGTCGTCAGCAAGTAAGAAAGTGGGTAGTAAAATTGCTCCTATAATCACTGAAAAAATTTGACGCCACATAATAACTCCAATTCATAATCTTTGTGGCTTGTCTGATCGCTTCAGAGGCCTAAGTTCGCTGTTCTTTGTTGATATGTAGCGCCCAGCCAAAAACAATGCCAGAGTTACATGAAATTTCTCAGTGAATTTTGTTATTATTCTACTTCTAAAGCTCCGCAGAACAGTAGATTGATTGACCCTTGCCGCGGCTTTGCCTAAGTAGAGGCGAACAAAGCCGTCACAGACAGGGCATTAGATCAATGACACCCACCAAGCCCACTTCTTTTCAAGATATTATTCTACGTCTCCAAGCTTATTGGTCGGCCAAAGGCTGCGCGATTATGCAGCCCTACGATATGGAGGTCGGGGCAGGTACCTTTCATCCTGCAACAACGCTGCGCTCGTTAGGATCTCGGCCTTGGGCAACGGCTTATGTCCAGCCCTCGCGCCGGCCAACAGATGGCCGATATGGGGAAAACCCCAATCGCATGCAGCATTATTATCAGTATCAAGTGCTGATCAAGCCCAGCCCACCCGATTTACAAGAGCTATATCTTGGGTCCCTAGAGGCCATTGGAATTGATATGGCCCTGCACGACATTCGCTTTGTGGAAGATGATTGGGAAAGCCCGACCTTAGGCGCTTGGGGCCTTGGCTGGGAAGTATGGTGCGATGGTATGGAGGTGTCACAGTTTACGTATTTTCAGCAGGTCGGTGGCCATGACTGCCATCCAGTTTCAGGCGAGCTCACCTATGGTCTAGAGCGGTTGGCTATGTATGTTCTTGGTATTGACCATGTTATGGACATGCCATTCAATGATCCGCAAAACCCCATAGCTTTGACATATGCCGATGTATTCAAGCAAACCGAAGAAGAATATGCACGTTGGAATTTTGATGTGGCCGATACGGAAGTCTTGCTGCGCCATTTCGAAGATGCCGAAGCCGCCTGTGCAACCATATTGGCGCAGGAGCCGATCGATCCTAAAACCGGCAAACGCATCATCATGGCTCATCCGGCCTATGATCAGTGTATTAAAGCCAGCCATCTTTTCAATCTATTGGATGCGCGTGGGGTTATTTCGGTGACCGAGCGACAAGCATATATAGGGCGTGTGCGTGCCTTGGCCAAACAATGTGCAGATGCCTTTGTGATGACTGAGGCCGGCGGATACAGCGCATGATGGGTAAATTTCTGGCGATCGTTCTTGTGGTCTGCGGCGTTATTGCAGGTGGGGCAATGTATTACTTGCAAGTTTATGCTTATTATAGCGCCGTTGAGCCGAACGGCACGTCCGATGTGGTTTTAACACCTCTGGACGGCTCTGATGTCCAAGCGATTGGGTATAGCGACTTCACGGCAATAGACTCCAACAGTTCACCAATCCGCTACCGTGCGTGCTTTACTGCACAAAACACTGCAAATGAGTTAAAGGCGTTATACATTACCATCATGGATGCAGAACCCCTGGTGGCGCCGGGGTGGTTTGATTGTTTTGATGCCGAAGAAATTGGCGCCGCAATAGAGGCACAAAACGCGATAAGTTTTCTATCCATTGAAAATGTATCCTATGGCATCGACCGAATTGTAAGTATACGCGACGATGGCCGTGGCTATGCATGGAATAGGATCAATAAATGCGGTAAAATTGCCTTTGCCGGAAAGCCTGTGCCCCCAAACTGTCCTACACCGCCCGAAAGTAACTGATATGCCAGATCTTCTTATTGAACTTTTCTCCGAAGAAATCCCGGCCCGGATGCAGACCCGTGCGGCGGAAGATTTAAAAACCAGAGTTACCAATGGTTTGGTTGAGGCGGGACTTACATATTCAGGTGCTGCAGGGTTTTCGACACCGCGGCGCTTGACGCTTACTGTTCATGGCTTACCAGAAGAAAGCCCTTTGGTGCGCGAAGAGCGGAAAGGCCCCCGTGTCGATGCCCCAGAAAAAGCCATAGAGGGTTTTTTGCGCGGCACGGGTTTAAGCCGAGATCAACTGGCCATTAGAGATGAAAAAAAAGGGCAAGTGTATTTCGCCACCATCGAAACACCCGGCCGACCAACTGCTCAAATCGTCGGCGCCGTTCTGGAAAACGTTATTCGGAATTTTCCTTGGCCCAAGTCAATGCGCTGGGGCAGTGGTTCCTTGCGCTGGGTTCGGCCGCTGCATTCTATTCTTTGTTTTTTGAGTGATGAAAGTGGCGCGAAAATTGTTGATTTGGACATTGACGGCATCCGAGCAGGCGACAGCACCTGCGGTCATAGGTTCCTAAACCCAAAGAGGTTCTCGGTTTCGAACTTTGAAGACTATGCAGCCAAACTGAAACAGTCATTTGTAATTCTTGATGCTGCCGAGCGTGCAGAAGTCATTTGGCAAGAGGCCAGCAATCAGGCGTTTGCATTAGGTCTAGAGCTTGTCGAGGATCGTGGTCTTTTGGCCGAAGTAGCAGGCTTGGTTGAGTGGCCAGTGGTGCTTTTGGGACGTATTGAAGAGCAGTTTCTTGATCTTCCCCCAGAGGTTTTGCAAGCCTCGATGAAAGAACATCAAAAGTTCTTTTCCCTGCGTAATCCTAAAACAGGCCGCATTGAATATTTCGCAACTGTCGCCAACAGAGAAACCGCAGACCAAGGCGCAACAATTTTGTCAGGCAACCAAAAGGTTCTCGCAGCACGCTTGGCGGATGCTAAGTTCTTCTGGGAAAATGACCTGCGTATTGCCAAATCCCACGGTTTGACACTTTGGGCAGACAGCCTTGAAAATGTAACATTCCACAACAAGCTGGGTAGCCAGAAGCAGCGTGTCGATCGGATGGCCGGTTTGGCCCAAAGTTTAGCACCTTATGTGGGGGCAGATACAGATTTAGCTGCGCAAGCCGCGCAGGTGGTAAAGGCGGATCTGGCCTCGGAAATGGTCTGTGAGTTTCCCGAGCTGCAAGGTCTTATGGGGCGGTATTATGCCAGTGCCGCTGGTTTGCCGGACGCAGTGGCGCAGGCTGTCCAATCCCATTATTCGCCCCTTGGCCCATCAGACACTGTTCCTTCCGAGTCGGTTTCAGTTTCGGTCGCTTTGGCTGATAAAATAGATATGCTCGCCGGATTTTGGTCTATTGATGAAAAACCAACAGGCAGCAAAGATCCTTTTGCCCTGCGCCGCGCGGCCTTGGGTGTGATTAGGCTGCTTTTGGAAAACAAAATAACGATGCCATTGACAGAGGCATTTGCATTGAGCGGATCAAAAATCGATACCTCTGATTTACTTGGATTTTTCCATGACCGTCTAAAAGTGTTTTTGCGCGATCAAGGGCTGCGCCATGATGTTATTGATGCGTGTGTTTCCCTTAAGGGCAATGATGACTTGCTGCTTGTGGTCAATCGCGCCAAAGCGCTGTCTGAATTTCTTGCCTCAGAAGATGGAGGTAATTTAGTGCAGGGGTTCAAACGCGCCAATAATATTTTGGCGCAAGCCGAGGAAAAAGACGGTGTTGAATATTCTTATGGCGCGGATGTAAAATTTTCCCAAAGTGATGAAGAGCGGGAATTATTTGCAGCTCTTGAGGTCCAGTCAAAGGTGATTAAATCAGCACTGAAGCTAGAAGATTTTTCCAAGGCGATGAGCGGGATGGCCGCTTTGAGGGCACCGGTTGATGCCTTTTTCGAAGCTGTGCAAGTGAATACCGATAATGAGGTTGTACGGCGTAACCGGCTGAATTTACTAAATCTCATTCGCGCTACTTGTCGGGCCGTTGCGGATTTGACAAAGATAGAAGGCTAATCTTGCCATCTTAGGGGAAGCTTTTTCTTGCTTGCGCCGCTAATCACTTTATGCTGCGCTGAAGAAAGAAGGATGCTGCAGTGCAGAAAGATCAGTCAGATATAACGCTGGTAACCCCGAACGCACCAATTTCCGCCCCGACACACGGGGGGAGGGCCAAGTGTTTGCAACGTTTGGTACGGCTTGAATTGCCTGTCCCAAAGACAGTTGCCCTATCCTTTGATGTGGTTCACGGTATCGCGGCCAATCAAATGCCTGATATTGGGCAGATTTTGGACCATTTTGATCCAGATGCCTTATTATGTGTTCGGCCTTCTTCAGAAAGTATTGACTGGGGTGGACCAAAGGCAATTCTAAACATTGGTATGAACCAAGCGCGGTTTTCGGCGCTGTCCGAAACTCTTGGTACAGAGGCTGCGGCGAAAGTCTATTATTGGTTTATACAAGCCTATTCCATTCATGTGGCGCGACTGGACCCAGAAATATTTGATCACATCCAAGGTCAGGGGCAGGCGGCGCTAGAAGCCGCACTGCGCGCCTATGAAGAAGAAACAGAAGAAGTTTTCCCACAGGCACGTTCGGTGCAGCTGGCAGAAGTATTGCGCTCTATGGCGCGGGCCTGGGGAGGGACAACCGCCAGGTTGTTGCGGCAGGCCAAAGGCGCGCCGGTTGATGCTGGCTTAGGACTTGTTGTCCAAAAAATGGCCTTTGGCGTGGGACGCGGTGAGTGTGGCTCTGGTGTTCTGCAATTGGTTGATAGCGATACAGGCCAGCCAAATGTGGTTGGACGATATCGCCGCCAAAGTCAGGGACGATACGGATTGAGTGATAATGATGGTGTGATGTATTTGACCCGCGATAAGCGCGGTCCGTCGCTAGAAGAAGCCGTACCAGATATCCTTAAAACTTTGCAGGAGCAGGCAACACTTATGCGTCAGCGTCTGCGCGAAGAAATGCAAATTGAATTTACCATTGAAGATGGAAATCTGCATATTCTTGATGGAATTCGCGCACCTCGTCGGGCCTCGGCAGCATTGAGGATTGCTGTCTCTTTAGCAAAAAGTGGTGTGATTTCAAAACAAGAGGCTTTGCTGCGAATAGAACCTCGCTCTTTGGGTGAATTGTTGCACAGGCAGGTGCATCCAGATGCAAACCGGGATGTTTTGGCGCAAGCCGTTGCAGCCAGCCCTGGGGCCGCAACCGGCCAGATTGTCTTTAGCGCCGAGGCCGCTCAGGCAAGCGCTGCACGCAGCGAGGCTTGTGTTCTGGTACGCCGAGAAACCAGCCCCGAAGATATTCGCGGTATGCATGCAGCCTCTGCGGTTTTGACGGAGCGCGGTGGAATGACAAGCCACGCTGCTGTGATTGGTCGTGGCTTGGGACTCCCTTGCGTTGTCGGTGCATCCTCCATTCGTTTTCAGATAAGAAAAAAGCAACTGGTAACCCCAGATGGCAGAATCTTCCGAGAAGGCGATATACTAACTATCGATGGCAGCAATGGTCAGATACTCGCTGGTGAGCCACCGATGGTCGAGGCTGTGCTTGATGATGCATTTCAATCCCTAATGGGTTGGGCCGATGAGGTTAGCGATATTGCTGTGAGGGCCAACGCAGATACGCCGACAGACGCCCAGACAGCGCGCAATTTTAATGCCCATGGCATCGGATTATGCCGGACCGAGCATATGTTCTTTGAAGCGGACCGCCTAACAGTAATGCGCGAGATGATTTTTGCAAATGATAGCAATGAGCGCCGGGCCGTTTTGGACAGGTTATTGCCCATGCAGCGGGCGGATTTCATTAAACTTTTCGAGATCATGCAAGGCTTGCCAGTCTGCATTCGCTTGTTTGATCCGCCACTTCACGAATTTTTACCCACGGATCGGGCAGGCCTTCGAGATTTGGCCGAGGCTTTGGATTTGCCAATGTCTGATGTAACACGGCGGGTAGAGGCAATGGGCGAATATAATCCAATGCTGGGTCTGCGTGGTGTGCGTTTGGGTATTACAGTGCCTGAAATTTATGAAATGCAGGCGCAAGCCATATTTGAAGCCACCATTGAATCTAAAAATGCCGGAGCGCCGGTGGTGCCCGAGATTATGATCCCCTTGGTAAGTGCCAAGCGAGAAGTCGAATTGGTGAAATCACGTATTGAAGCTGTTGCCGCAGCAGTGCGTACAAACACAGGTGTGGATTTTGATTATAAATTGGGTGTTATGGTTGAAACCCCGCGTGCAGCACTTAGGGCCAATGAGATTGCGATCAACTCTGCCTTTTTAAGCTTTGGAACAAATGACCTCACTCAAATGACCTATGGTTTGTCCAGAGATGATGCCGGCCGATTTATGTCTACGTATGTTCAACAAGGTGTTTTCCCAGAGGATCCTTTCCACACTTTGGATGTTGAAGGGGTTGGTGAATTATTACGAGTGGGGGCCGAGCGTGCTCGCGTGTCTAACCCTGAGGTTGTAATTTCAATTTGTGGGGAACATGGCGGTAGCCCTGAATCTATCGCATTTTGCCGTGATCATGGCTTTGATTATGTATCTTGTTCACCTTTTCGTGTTCCAGTGGCGCGTCTTGCAGCAGCGCAGCTTGCAATCTTGGATCAGACAACTTAAATGCCCCCAAAGCGACTCAAGTTGAGCATTCATTGGCGGCTGAATCTAGCAAAATAAAGGCGCCAAGGGCCGTTCTCATACTGGAGTCGATTGGGTCAAAAAGGTGAAAAGCAGTGATACTCCGACTATTTATTTTGGTCCTCATAACCTTAGGGAGTGTATCATCGGTTCACGCCGATGTCCCAGATACCTCAATTTCCAACACGATTGCTTTGGATAAAAAACTCAGATCTTCTCTGTCCCATTGGAAATTAGAAACGCTGATGCGCGCGTCAGAAGGTGGCAATGAAAATCTTTATACCATTAATTATTTAGCAGCTCTGCCCGCGCCTAAAGGCGGAAAACAGTGGGCATGTTTGGCTGAGGCGCTTTATTTTGAAGCTCGGGGGGAAGAAATCAAGGGGCAATTTGCGGTTGCGGAAGTGATCCTGAACCGGGTTGATAGTGCTTCTTTTCCATCCTCTCCTTGCGGTGTGGTGCATCAGGGTACTGGACGACGTTTTGCGTGCCAATTCACCTATGATTGTGATGGTCGTGCTGAGGTCATTCGTGACCAAAAGGCCTATATTCAAGTTGGCAAAGTTGCTCAGATAATGCTTGAAGGGGCGCCGCGTCGCTTAACCAAGGGTGCGCTTTATTATCACACCAAATCGGTCAATCCGAAATGGGCCCGAAGTTTTTCTAAAACAGTGACGATTGGCAGTCATTATTTTTATGTACCACCGCAAAAAATTGCCAAAAATAACTGAATAAGGCACTGTGTGACGTAGTTGACGTTCTGGATGACGCGCTTGATCGACGCAGGCTCGAAGTTTTTGCCTATGACTGGTGAATGAAACAATCTTGGGTTTGGTATTATGACCAATGAAATTCGGCTCGCTTTTGCCCACCCCTCAGAACGGTCAGAGGCAAGCTCGACAAAGGTTCTGGATAGAATTTCCTTGCGTGATCACGTGGTCGAAGTTGAAATTGGGGCATTTCAAACAGAGCGCGGGACCACTCAACGCATCTGCTTTAATGTGGTCGTAGAAGTAAAACCTGCCAGTCAGACTACAGATGACGTAGATCGCATTTTATCCTATGATAAAGTCACAGATGCCATTTCCTATGAATTAGCGCTTGAGCGCTTGAATTTGCTGGAAACACTGGCCGACCGCGTGGCCGAAAGAATATTGCTAGAACCTCAGGCCGTGCGGGTTTTTGTCCGGATCGAAAAATTGGATCGTGGACCTGGCGCATTGGGCGTTGAAATTGTTCGTGATCGTCAGGATATTGAGCAACTGGTAGAGCCGGATGCAGCAGATAAATTGCACCCGCGTTTGGTTTACCTGTCAAATTCGGCCATTGCCAGTGAACACTTAAATGGGTGGCTGGACAGCCTGAGCGCCTCACATGTTCCGGCAATTCTATGCGTTGGTTTGCCACTGGAAACTGCGCCAGAGGTTGCTAATTCTGCTGTTGCCCGGCGCATTTCTCTTTTGGCAATCGAACAAAATGCTTGGGTATTGGCCGCACGGGATAGCCGCTGTGTTGTTGTGGCCTCGAAAACTGAATTGGACTGGTCGATAAAGAATGGAATGATCAGCGTATGGGCACCCTCAAAAATGGTATTGGATGCCACCCATCCTCCACAGGCTGCAACCAGTGACGGGGTCGGGTTGGCGAAGTGGCTTGCTGAGATTCTAGAGGTGCAGGATATGGTATTTGTTGGCGAAGAGTTCTTGGAAGAAATACACTCTGAAGGTCGGGTTCAAGCCATAGAACCATCCCTTTTGCAAAGCTTGAAGTAGGGCAAATTTTAACCCAGGCTGAAGTATGGAAAACTATTATAGACCGATCCTATCAACCGGCCCAATGCCGCCCGAACAAGCATATCGTTTTGCCGGTGGCCAATTATGGTTTTCTTATGCTGAGAAATTAAACCGTAACGCGCCTGCTTTGGTTGTTCCCGCAAAAGACGTCCCTGAGGACTGGCTTGAAACTTGGGTCCGTCCAAGGACACCAATCCTGGGCATGTCTTTTGAGATGCCAAAAGTAATGGGAATCATAAATATTACGCCTGATAGCTTTTCAGATGGCGGACGGTTTGCCAAAAGCGATATCGCTGTTAATGAAGCCCATGAAATGGCCAAAGCTGGTGTGGACATGATCGATATTGGCGGTGAATCTACGCGACCAGGCGCCAAATTGATTGCCAGTACTATTGAAATAGCCCGAACTGCGTCGGTGATTGAACAGATATCGCAGAGCTTATCCATACCCATATCGATTGACACTCGTAAGGCCGCGGTTGCAAAAGCGGCAGTTTCGGCCGGGGCTGGCTTGGTCAATGATGTCTCGGGATTTACATATGATGACGCACTTATGGGGTTTTGTGCATCCGCAAAATTGCCGGTTTGTGTGATGCATTCAAAAGGGGATCCCACAACTATGCAGGATCAGCCAAAGTATGCAGATGTTTTGCTGGATATATATGATTTTTTGCGCTCACAGATTGAAAAACTCATCGCAGCAGGCATTTCCAAGGATGCAATTATTGCCGATCCCGGCATCGGCTTTGGAAAATCAATACAACATAATTTAACTTTACTGAACAAAATCAGTATTTTTCACGGGTTGGGCGTGCCGATATTGCTTGGGGCGTCGCGAAAAGGGTTTATTGGCAAGCTGAGCGGCGAACAGGACGCACAAAACCGTGTTGGGGGATCTATTGCAGCGGCCTTGACGGCGGTGTCTCAAGGGGTGCAAATAGTCAGAGTGCATGACGTGGCACAAACGCGTCAGGCTTTGGCAGTATGGCAGTCTATTACATTAGGATCATTTGATGGCGCGTAAATATTTTGGAACTGACGGCGTCAGAGGGCGCGCAAATCAATATCCGATGACGGCAGAGATTGCTTTGCGCATTGGTGCAGCCGCCGGCCAATATTTTCGCAATGACAACACGAAAGTTCATCGCGTGGTGATCGGCAAAGACACGCGGCTGTCGGGCTATATGTTTGAAAACGCACTAACTGCGGGCTTAACCTCTGCTGGGATGAATGTGCTGTTGCTTGGACCTGTGCCGACACCTGCGGTCGGTTTGCTCACCCCGTCGATGCGTGCGGATTTGGGGATCATGATTTCAGCCAGCCACAATCCGCATGAAGACAATGGGATTAAGTTTTTTGGCCCTGATGGCTTTAAGCTTTCAGATCATGTGGAAGCCGAAATCGAGCTGCTGATTGAAAATGGTGTCGCGCCAGCGCCGGTAGAGGCTATCGGGCGTGCCCAACGTATTGATGATGGTTTGTTCCGCTATGTCGAACGTGTCAAATCCTCTTTTCCCAATGGGATGCGACTGGATGGGATGAAGGTGGTGATCGACTGTGCAAATGGGGCCGCCTATCGCGCTGCGCCTGAGGTTCTATGGGAATTAGGCGCCGAAGTGATTGCGGTTGGTATATCGCCTAATGGCATAAATATAAACGATAAATGTGGATCAACTGCCCCCCAAACTGCGGCTGAAACAGTTGTCAGCCATGGCGCGGATGTAGGCATTTGCCTCGATGGTGATGCCGACCGCGTTATTATTATTGATGAAACCGGCGCGGTGGCAGAGGGGGATCAGTTGATGGCGTTGATGGCCACGCGCTGGGCCAGAAATAGGCAGTTGCGCGGCGATACATTGGTCAGCACGGTGATGTCTAACCTTGGTCTTGAGCGCTACCTAGGCGAGCATGGGATCGCTTTGGAGCGCACTGCTGTAGGGGACAGATATGTGGTTGAGCGGATGCGTGAGGGCGGCTTTAACCTCGGTGGTGAACAATCTGGCCATATCGTTATGAGCGATTATTCTACAACTGGTGATGGGTTGATGGCGGGCCTGCAGTTTCTGGCTGAGATTGTTCGCACGGGGACCCCTGCCAGCCAGTTAATCAACGTGTTTGACCCAGTGCCGCAACTTTTAAAGAATGTGCGCTTTACACCGTCAGAGGATCCTTTGAATGCGCCCAAAGTGCAGCAGGAAATCAGTGCGGCAGAGGCTGCGCTGGGCGATACCGGCCGTTTGCTGATCCGCAAATCCGGCACCGAGCCGCTGATCAGGGTCATGGCCGAATGTGAAGATCAAGCGCTGCTCATTGAAACAGTCGACAGTATCTGCGCAGCTGTTGAAAGCGCAAGCGCTGCGGCCTAACCCGTTTCTTTGCCCCTCTGTCAAAAGACACTGTCAAGCGAATTTCTTAAAAAACCTGACTGATATTTCGATTAGATAGCTGCCCCTAAATCCACCCAAAACCGGCATCGGTTTTGCGTCGGTATCGCGGCTGTATTGCGGGGGTGCCAAAAAAAGGCCTGCAGGGGTAATAAATTTGGTAAAAAAGCAACCCGGACCCACAGCCATAGCGCAGGTCCGGGAAAGGCGTTTAAAAATTAGTTCTTTGCTTTGTCGACCATTTTGCCGGCAGAAATCCATGGCATCATGCCGCGCAGCTTTTCGCCAATTTCTTCGATCTGATGGGCGTCATTCATCCGCCGCGTGCCTTTAAAGAACGGCTGTCCAACGGCATTTTCTAGCATGAAGTCACGCACAAACTTACCGGTTTGGATGTCACTTAGAACAGCCTTCATCTTGGCTTTGGTCTCATCATAGGGCAAAATACGTGGTCCGCTGACATATTCGCCATATTCAGCAGTGTTTGAGATCGAGTAATTCATGTTGGCAATGCCGCCCTCATAAATCAAATCAACGATCAACTTGACCTCATGCAGACATTCGAAATAGGCCATTTCGGGCGCATAGCCGGCCTCGACCAGAGTTTCAAAGCCCATGCGGATCAATTCAACCAAACCGCCGCATAAAACCGCCTGTTCGCCAAAGAGGTCAGTTTCGCATTCCTCACGGAAATTGGTTTCAATAATGCCAGAGCGTCCGCCGCCAATAGCCGAGCAGTAGCTCAGGCCGACCTCAAGCGCTTTTCCCGAGGCATCATTGTCAACCGCCACCAAACAGGGAACGCCGCCGCCTTTGACATATTCACCACGCACCGTGTGGCCCGGACCTTTGGGCGCCATCATGATCACATCGACGCCTTCTTTTGGGTCAATCAATCCGAAGTGAACGTTCAAACCATGGGCAAATGCAATCGCTGCGCCTTCGCGGATGTTGTCATGCACATATTTTTTATAGGTTTCGGCCTGCAATTCGTCGGGCATTGTGAACATGATCAGGTCGCACCAGGCCGCTGCTTCGGCAATGCCCATCACCTCAAGGCCTTCGCCTTGGGCTTTTTGCGCCGAGGCTGAGCCTTCGCGCAGCGCCACCACAAGATTTTTAGCGCCGCTGTCGCGCAGGTTTAGCGCATGGGCGTGGCCCTGTGATCCATAGCCTAGAATTGCCACTTTTTTGTCTTTGATCAGATTAATATCGCAATCGCGATCGTAATAAACTCGCATATCAGCACCTTTGTGGGTTAAGAGATATTAAAAATATAGAGAAAAATGGCGAATATAGGTTTCTAAATTCAGATAAAATTGCAATAAAAGAAAGAAAATATTCGTATATATCGTAATATGGGAAAAAATCATGCTTGATGATCTTGACCGGCGGCTGTTGCGGCGATTGCAAACAAATCCTGCGATGCCGGTGGCCGAGCTGTGCGATGCAGTGGGCAGCACGGCGGCGGTAACCTCGCGCCGCTTGGCACGGTTGCGCGCAGATCGGATAATTTTGGGCAAAGAGGCCATTATAGATTGGTCCAAATTAGGCTATAATGTCGAGGTGTCCTTGCGCGTCGGGCTGGATAAAACCCAAAGCCGGGCGTTTGATGATTTTATCGCTGCAGCGCGTGAGGTGCCTGAAGTGATCGAAATTCAAACCTTTCTGGGCCGCGTGGATGTGCGGCTGTCGGTGATTGCCAAAGACATGACCCAATACCAACAGATTTACCGTGCGCGTATTCTGACCTTGCCGCATATCGCGGATATCGAAGCATTGATGCAGGTGGCGCGGATCAAGTCGGATGAGGTTCTTCCGGTATGAGCGGCTTTGATGCAACCGATCATGCGCTTTTGCGGCATCTTGCGGGTGATGCAGATCAATCAGCAGCCGCCCTCGCGCAGCTTATGGGAATGTCGCAGCCCGCTGTGTGGCGCCGGCTGCGCCGGCTTGAACAAAGCGGCGTTCTTAAAGGTCAGCGGCTGGTGCTTGACCGTGAAAAGCTCGGCTTTGGGGTGACTGTTTTTCTGGGCATTAAGCTGTCGGGAAAAGGCGGCATGCTGCTGGAAGACTTTGAGCGCGCAGTGACTGCCATCCCCGAGGTGCAAACCGTTGAGCATGTTCTGGGAATGTATGATTACCGCTTGCGGGTGGTGGCGCGTGATATTGCCGATTTTGAACGGATTTTGCGCCGCCGGATTATGGCCTTGCCCGGGGCTGGCGATGTCGAGGCCAATGTGCTGCTGAGCGAAGAGCGCCGGCCTGGGCCGCTTTAACTTTAAATGGGCGGTTTTCGACGCACCTGTGTCGAAATAGACTTTGCCTTTGCAGGGTGGCTGAATTACTTGTGAATAAATATTAGGAGAGTGAACAGATGGCTGCGTTGTTAGAGCATATTGATCCAGACGGGTTAGAAGAATTTTCGGTTGTTTTTACAGATCGATCCTTAAACCACATGTCCAGTTCCTTTCAGCAGGTGATGAAGGATATCTCGTCCATGCTGAAAGAGGTCTATGCCGCTGATGCGGTGGCCTTGGTGCCCGGCGGCGGCACCTATGGGATGGAGGCTGTGGCGCGGCAGTTTGGTCAAGGCGCCAATTTGCTTGTGGTGCGCAATGGCTGGTTTTCCTATCGCTGGTCGCAGATCTTTGAGGCCAGCGCCGATGCAAGCGAAACCGAAGTGATGAAAGCGCGCCCGCAGGGCAACGCGCCGCAAGCCCCATTTCGCCCCGCGCCGATCGAAGATGTGGTGGCCAAAATTCATGACATGCGTCCGGATATTGTTTTTGCGCCGCATGTGGAAACCTCTGCAGGGGTAATTTTACCTGATGACTATCTGGCCGCGATGGCCAGCGCTGCGCATGAGGTTGGCGCGCTGATGGTGCTTGATTGCATCGCCTCGGGCTGTGCATGGGTGGATATGCGCGCGCTTGGTGTTGATGTGCTGATCTCAGCGCCGCAAAAGGGCTGGTCTGCATCGCCGTCGGCGGGGCTTGTGATGTTGTCCGAGCGTGCTCTTGCACGGCTGGAGACTACCACTTCAAACAGTTTCGCCATTGATTTGAAAAAATGGCATGCGATCATGCAAACCTATGAAGGCGGCGGGCATGCCTATCATGCCACCATGCCGACCGATGCGCTGCGGGCATTTCGCGACACCATGCTTGAAACCCGCGACTATGGGTTTGACCGGCTGCGCGATGCGCAATGGGCGCTGGGCCAACAGGTGCGCGAAATGCTGCGCGAAAAAGGCATTCAATCCGTGGCGGCTGACGGCTTTGGCGCGCCGGGCGTAGTGGTGTCCTATACTACAGATCCCGGGGTCCAGAACGGCAGCAAATTTGTCCAACATGGCATGCAAATCGCCGCCGGCGTGCCGCTGGCCTGCGATGAGCCAGAAGGGTTCATGACATTCCGGTTGGGGCTTTTCGGGCTGGACAAACTTTATGATGTGGATGCAACGGTGGCCCGCTTGCTGCGGGTCATTGATAAGGTTCTATAAGGCCTAGCAGCTGCTTAAGATTAAGTTTTCGCACCTAGCCCAAGGTGCATCAATGCCCGGCGCACTGGCGCGATCCCGTGCAGCACGTCGAGACCCTGCGCGCGCAGATCCCGAAGAATTTGGGGATCTGCCATCGAGGCCTGATTAAGCAGAGAAATGCCGGCAACACGGGTACGCAGATCACTGATGCGGGCTTTATGATAGGCCCCTAGCATCGCTGTATCGCCCAATCTATCAGGGCTGGCTTTTGCCAGGTCACGCAGGGTTTGAATATCGGCAAGGCTCATGTTCAATCCCTGCGCTCCAATTGGGGGCACCACATGGGCGGCTTCGGCAATCAACGCCAGCCGCTGGGCGCTCAGCCGCTCGGCAATCTGGCTGATGATTGGCCAGAGCGTGCGTTGAGAGGCCAGTTTAAGCGGTCCTAAAAGCCCACATGAACGCGTATTAAGCGCATCTTCAAAGGCTTCATCAGGCAATGCCATAAGCCGTGCCGCTTCGGGGCCTGTTTCCATCCATACCACGGCAGAGGACGGCATCCCCTGATAATCGGGCAACGGCACTAGGGTAAATGGCCCGCCACTGCGGTGGATTTCGGTTGAAATATTTTCATGCGGGATCGGGTGAGTGACGGCAAAGGCAAGCGCCTTTTGTCCAAAACGGCGCGTGGTCACGGAAATACCGGCCGCTTTTCGCAGAGGGGAATTACGCCCATCAGCGGCCAAAACAAGAGCCGCGCGCACCTTTTCGCCGGTGCTTAATGTGATCCGCGCTTCTGCGTCTCGGGAAAAATATCCGGTGCTGGAACGCCCGGTTAAAAATATCACCTGCGGGTTAGTCTCAAGAGCGGCGGTTAATACCTTACGGGCAAACCAGTTGGGAACGTTCCAGCCAAAAGGGCGTTCAGAGACATCATGGGCGTCAAAGTCTTTTTGCTTTCGCACCGTTGCAGGTGCCTGCGCACCTCCGGCATCCACAATTCGCATTTTCTCAAGCGGCATGGCATGATCGGCCAAAGCATCCCAAAGGCCAATTTGTGCAAGAAATTGCTGCGCAGGCTGCAAAAAAGCGGTGGTGCGCAGATCGGCGCCTTTGCTACCGCGCTTGGTCACCGGTTGATTGGGCTCGGCGCAAATTACCAAAAAGCCAGCCTCGGCAAAGGCCTGGGCTGCAATCAAACCCGCCAGCCCACCGCCGGAAACAAACACATCTGTGATCATATGATCGGCTTTTCTAACCATGCCTCAAACATAGGGCCTTAAACTGCTATGGCCAAGAGCGCGGCTGCGTTTAGACGATCTGCCGCAGGAAGGCGGTTAAGTCGTGGGTTTCATAGTCAATATAGCCCGCATCTGCTGCGCGGGTGCCATGCACCAAAACCGTGCGCATGCCCAGCGATGCGGGCACTGCCAGATTGCGCGCCTCATCTTCGAACATGGCCGCCTGTTGTGGTATTAGGCCGTCGCGCTGAAACACCTTTTCATAAGCCGCGGCTTTGGGCTTTGGGTGAAAATTGGCGTGCTCAACGCCATAAATTGAATCAAACAGATGTTGCAGACCGCGCGCGTGCAAAACCTCGCTAGCATAAGGGGCTGTGCCGTTGGTATAAATCACTTTGCGGCCGGGCAACGCGTCAATGGCCGCAGCCAATTCTGGATCAGGCTCTAACGCGCTAAAGTCGATCTGATGGACCTCGTGCAAAAATGGATCGGGCTCAATGCCGTGCTGCTGCATCAATCCGGCCAATGTGGTGCCATAGGTCTGCCAATAGTGCTGCCGCAATCTATTGGCTTCTGCAGGCTCAATATCCAGTAAGCGCACCATATAGTCGGTCATTTTCACCTCGATCTGGTCAAACAACCGCACAGCCGGCGGATAAAGCGTGTTATCTAGGTCAAAAACCCAGTGGGTGACATGATCAAAAGCAGAATTGGTCATAGAGCAGGAGCCATGATTGCGGGGTTGATTTTAGATCTGTTAAGCAGATAGTTAGCAGGCAAATGCCGGAGTGCAACATGAGCCTAAGCAAACAGCAAAATAAAGATGCCTATGCCTTGATCTTAGAGGCGATTGACAGCGGGGTTTATAAACCCGGCGACCGTTTGGTTGAAATCGATCTTGCCGAGCGTTTCGGCGTGTCACGCACCCCGATCCGTGAGGCGCTTCAACGGCTGGAAACCCAATCGCTTTTGACCCGGGACGGGCGCAGCCTTATCGTGGCCTCACTCGATCACAATCAGGTGGCCGAACTTTATGTTGTGCGGGCCGAATTGGAAGGCCTTGCCGCCCAATTGGCCGCCCGCCATGCCACCCGCGAAGAAAAGCGCGTGCTGCAGGAAATGGTGGATGAAGATCGCAAAATGCTGGGCAACCCACAGGCTCTGGCCCGTGCAAACCGGCGCTTTCACAAGCAAATCCATCTTGCCTCGCATAATCGCTATCTGGTGCAGCAGCTCGATCTGGTGCATCGGTTTATGGCGTTGATGGCCACCACATCACTAGCGGTGGCGGGTCGCGGCGAGCGGGCAATGGAGGAACATCAGGCAATTGTATCCGCCATCACAGAAAGCGATGAAGAGGCTGCCTGTAAGGCCCTTCGCGACCATATATCAGCCGCGTTTGTTACCCGGCTTAAACAAGAGTCTGCGGCTGTTTAGGGCCGCGTTTGAGTGTATTTCCATGGCTGGTCTTATCCCAGTAAAATGGTGCGATTATCACTTCAAAAAGCGCCTTAAATGCCGCTAATGTTGCCAAAGGATAGTAAAAATACTGACTGGGGATCCAAGGCAATAGCCGAAGATGACCGGCCTTAAAGACTCCAAGGGCAGATATCAGCAGATCGAGCGTAAAAGCCATTGCATAAAGATAGATCAATCCGATCAGCACCGGCGCAGGCACTCCAAAGCTTTCTTGCGGCACAAGCCCCAAAGCAATCAGCCAAAAGCTCCAGCTCACCGGGGCAAGTAAAGGCATCAATAAGGACGGCAAAAAGACCGCCTGAAACCCGCAAAATTGCCAAAGCCCCAAATCATGCCGCAGCGTTTTAGGCGATCTCATATGCACCGCATAGGTCATGAAATAACCTTTGATCCAGCGCGATCGTTGCTGCACCCATGACAGGGGCGTGTTGTTTGCCTCTTCAAAGGTGGTGGTCTTTAGCATGGCGCAGCGATAGCCCGCGCGCGCCAGACGGATCCCCAAATCGGCATCTTCGGTGACGTTATGGGCATCCCATCCGCCAAGCTCAACCAAAGCCGAGCGGCGAAAGTATAAAGTTGTGCCCCCAAGCGGAATAGCAAAGCCGATCTGTGCCAGTGCTGGCAACATAATGCGAAACCAGCTTGCATATTCCATAGTAAAACAGCGCGCCAGCCAATTGCTTTGGGGGTTGTAGTAGTCAAGTCGGCCTTGCAAGCAGACAGTTTTTGCGCTGACCGAGGAAAATCTGGTTACCACTGCGCGCAACTGATCCGGTTCAGGGGCGTCTTCTGCATCCAGGACGCCTATAATTTCACCCGAGCAAAAGGGTAGGGCATAATTCAAAGCGCGCGGTTTGGTTTTTATCGTACCCGGCGCGGCGTGAATGACACGCATCCATTTGGGCAATTCAATGGCTTCCAGACAGGCCCTGGTTTGGGTGTCGTGGCTCTCTAGGACCAAAATAACTTCAAGATGAGAGCGTGGGTAATTAAGTTTTTCAAGGTTGGCTACAAGCTGTGCAGCTATGTTTTTTTCCCGGTAAAGAGGGATTAGGATCGACACTTTGGGCACCACATCTGGAAGCCCTTCAAAGGGTTTTTTTGAAGGTTGCGGGGATTGCAGAGCAAACAACAAAGCCATCGCTTTAAGCAGCGTAGAGACAATTAAATTACACATCACCAGCAGCAGGCATAGGATAAACAAGGGATGCGCAGCCTTCAACAGAATGAGCAAAATGACTGCGGCCGCAAGGCCGGCCATCACGGCCCAGCGCAGGGCTTTGTGCGAGGATGTGAAACGAAGACCGCGGCAGCTTTTCTCGGTCGGGACACAGGCTTCGGCATGGCGCGCCAGTTGGGCCCCAAAGAGCTTTTGTTGACGGGCTTGAATTTGCGCATGGCTGGCCCAAACCATGGATGCCGGTCCCAGCTTGTCTTCGATTGCCCTGCGCTGTTTTTCAAAGCGGGATTGATCACTGGTTGCCACCTGCCAATGACCGCCGTCTTTGCCCCAAGGCATCATGGCCTGCGTGATCCAGTATATTGGATCATCGCTTTCAAAAGGTTTTGCCGAATTGCTGTTGTCGGCCAATGCTTTACCGCTTTGTGCGGCAAGGGCTTTGATCACAGATATTTCAGGGCTGAGGGAATGCGCAATAAGAATCTCGCCTAGCGGTCCTTTGGTGGTTTTTTGCTGATTAAGGGCTAAGGATAGCCCGTTGTGCGAACCCCCCCCCATTGGCAAGTAAAATCTGGCCAAGTGGTTTTGCAACGGGCTTAAGGGCCTGGATATTGCTAGATTTTGGCTGAAGCGGTGCACTCATATTAATCACCTGATCCCTTGGCGCTACAATGCCGGCAGGATGCGCGTGGGTGATTAAAATTTAATTAAACTGCGATAGAGCTATGCGCGCTGGGCCATATGGGCAGCAAAGCGCTCAAAAAGATAAAAGCTGTCTTGCGGCCCGGGGCTGGCTTCGGGGTGGTGTTGAACCGAATAGACCGGTCTGTCCTGCATCCTTACCCCGCAGTTCGAGCCATCAAAAAGCGACACATGGGTTTCTAGAACCCCCTTGGGCAGGCTTTGGCTGTCCACAGCAAAGCCATGGTTCATAGAGGTGATTTCAACCTTGCCGGTGTCGTGATCCTTGACCGGATGGTTTGCCCCATGATGGCCGTGGTTCATCTTGACGGTTTTAGCCCCAAGCGCGATGGCCAACATCTGATGGCCAAGGCATATGCCAAAGATCGGCAATGTTGTTTTGTCCAATATCTCGCGGATCATTGGCACAGCATAGGTGCCTGTGGCCGCCGGATCACCGGGGCCGTTGGATAAAAACACACCATCTGGATTATGCGCCAGAACCTCGTCAGCGGTTGCGGTTGCCGGCAGGACGGTCACATCGCATCCAACCGAGGCCAGACAGCGCAGGATATTGCGCTTGGCGCCATAATCGACGGCGACGACTTTGTGTTTTGGTTCGTGTTGGCGAGTGTAGCCTTCTGGCCATGCCCAGCGCATTTCATCCCAGCGATAGGATTGCGCACAGGTCACTTCGCGGGCCAGGTCAAGCCCTTCAAGACCGGCAAAGTCGCGTGCGGCGGCAATCAGGGCATCGGTATCAAATACGCCGTCAGGGTTATGCGCAATCACAACATGCGGCGCGCCTTGCTGGCGAATTGCACGGGTTAAACGGCGGGTATCGACACCGCCAATGGCAATCCGGCCGTGGGTTTTGAGCCAATCGGATAAATGCCCCTGGGCGCGCCAGTTTGACGGCTCTGTCGGGTCCCATTTCACCACCATTCCGGCCGCGACTGGATCGGCGGTTTCACTGTCCTCTTCGGTCACGCCGACATTTCCGATATGGGGAAAGGTAAAGGTCACAATCTGCCCTGCATAGGACGGATCAGTCATAATTTCCTGATAGCCAGTCATGGCGGTGTTAAAGCACAGTTCGGCCACCGCTTGGCCTGTGGCGCCAAAGCCGTGACCATAAAACAGGCTTCCATCTTGCATCGCCAGACAGGCTGTCGGCGTTGAGGTGGGCGATTGTGCCATACTGCGACTCTCTTGGGTGTAAATTGAGCGCAACCTAGTTCTATGGGCGATGGGGGTCAAGCATACTTCATCTAGAGCCATCAGATAATTCACTATGATCAGCTCTTGCCCCTCAAATTTCTTTTAGATAGTATGTCTTCTTGGACGGTTTTAATGCATGAGGACTGCTATGGAACTTCGCGCCCGGATTAACTCGGCTATGAAACAGGCGATGAGGGACAAAGCGACAGCGCGTCTTTCAACGGTTCGTTTGATCAATGCAGCCATCAAAGACCGTGATATCGCTGCCCGTTCAGAGGGAAACGACGAAGGCGTTGATGATGCCGAGGTGCTAGCGATATTGGGTAAAATGACCCGCCAGCGACAAGAAAGCGCCCGCACCTATGAGGAAGCCGGACGGTTTGATTTGTCCGAGCGCGAATTGGCCGAGATCAAGGTGATCGAAGAGTTTTTACCACGTCAGTTGAGCCAAGATGAAATCGAAGCTGCGATTACAGAAGCGGTTGAACATATCGGCGCGTCGTCTATTCGCGATATGGGCAAAGTGATGGGCGCGCTAAAGGCTAAATACACCGGTCAGATGGATTTTGGTGCAGTTGGCCCGATGGTCAAAGGCAAATTATCCTCATAAATCCCAAATAGGATTTCCCCGACCTTTTTGACCTATGTTTTATAGGCCCGCACCGCCAGCCGCAAATCATCATAGAGCGCTTTGCGCTCGTCCTCGCTGAGAAAGGCACCGATTTCAACTTCGCGCCCGTTGCCGCTAAGCGTTACATAGTTGGGCACCGGACCGCCTTTGGTGTACAGTTCAACTTTGGCCCAATATCCATTGCATGACCAACTTTGAATGTCGCCGGACGGGTTCTGGCGCACCAGTTCGATTGATTCGCTGTCTAATGTCAGTCGCTCAAGAATATGACGGTTGAAATAATTTTGCTGCAGTGCAACCCAGATCACCACCAATGTTATCATCAAAAAAGGCAGCAAAGCCCAAAATACAGGCGTGCCAATTAAAGTATAAAGCGGAAGCGTGATCAGAGCAAAAGTCACCAAAATAAAGCCTGCAAATCCGTTTGCTGGCAATGAGTTATGGGGCCACAGCTCGATTGTGCGGCTGGTTTGCTTTTGTTGCTGTTCAATCCAATCATAAGGCATGACACAATCCGATTTACACTGTGGAAAATAGGGCAGCAACAAGCAAAGCAAAGGTGCCGCTTTGTCGCATGCAAAAACGGGTTCATAGCGATGTTAGGCATTCATCACTTGACCAAACCGAACCTTTTTAAAAATGGCTAGAATGATCAATGCGATAGTTTAATCTACCAGCCGCGCCCGATTAAGCAGTGTTTTAAATTGATAAGGGTATGATCAATATCAAATAAGACAGCGCCAAAATGTGCCATAAGAATGAGATCCAATATAAAACATAGGCTTTATGTGTTTTGTATCTTGCACCTTTTAATGTGCAGGCGCTTTGTCCCAGTCTTCCTGCTTGGGCAGGATTTCAAAGGTATGCTCAGGCGGCGGGGATGGCAGTGTCCATTCCAACGTATCGGCATATTCGTTCCAGTAATTGTTTTCGGTCACCTTGGCGCCGTACCGCAGAGAGTAGGCAATGATGCCGATAAATAGAATAAATGATGCAAAGGACAAGAACGCGCCCCAGCTAGACCATTGGTTCCAATAGGCAAATACCTCTGGATAATCGATATACCGGCGCGGCATACCCTGACGTCCCAAAAAGTGTTGCGGGAAAAAGGTCAGGTTAGAGCCGATAAACATCATCCAGAAATGCAGCTTTGCGGCCCATTCTGGGTAGTGCCGACCTGTCATTTTGCCAAAATAAAAGTAGATCCCAGCAAAGATCGTAAACACTGCGCCAAGCGACATCACATAGTGGAAGTGTGCGACCACATAGTAGGTATCATGGTAGGCACGGTCGATACCCGCTTGCGAGAGGACAATACCCGTTACACCGCCAACGGTGAACAGAAAGAGAAAGCCGAATGCCCATAGCATCGGGGCTTTGAATTCGATCGAACCGCCCCACATAGTTGCAATCCAGCTAAATACTTTAACCCCGGTTGGCACCGCAATCACCATTGTTGCCAGCATAAAGTAGGATTGCTGTGTCAATGACATGCCAACGGTGTACATGTGGTGTGCCCAGACAACAAAGCCCAGCGCACCAATGGCAATCAAAGCCCAGACCATCGGCAGATAGCCAAAGACTGGCTTGCGCGCAAAGGTGGCAATGACATGACTGATCAGGCCAAATCCGGGTAGAATAATAATATAAACTTCAGGATGCCCAAAGAACCACAGAATATGCTGATACAGGATCGGATCCCCGCCGCCGGCAGGATCAAAGAATGTGGTGCCGAAATTCCGGTCGGTCAGCAACATTGTGATCGCGCCTGCAAGCACTGGAAGAGATAGCAAAATCAACCATGCGGTGACAAAGATTGACCATGCAAACAGAGGCACTTTGAACAGTGTCATGCCCGGTGCCCGCATGTTGAGGAAGGTCGTGATCATGTTGATCGCGCCCAGAATGGATGAGGCCCCAGACAGGTGCACCGCGAAAATCGCAAAATCCATCGACAGGCCGCCCTCATTGACCGACAGGGGTGGGTAAAGTACCCAGCCAACGCCAGAGCCAAGTTGGTCATTTCCGCCAGGGGCAAGAACCGAACATACCGCTAGGCTTGTTCCGGCTATGTACATCCAGAAAGACAGATTGTTCATTCGCGGAAATGCCATATCCGGCGCGCCGATTTGAAGCGGCATGAAATAGTTGCCAAAGCCGCCAAACAGCGCCGGAATCACAACAAAGAACATCATCAAAATGCCGTGGGCTGTGACCAGAACATTCCAAAGGTGTCCGTTCGGAGCATAACAGTTCGTGCCGCCTGTGACCAGTCTTGCTGCGGCCTCGCCGGCTTCGTTCAGGCACATGTACTGAACCCCTGGTTCCATTAGCTCCATGCGCATGTAAACGGTGAAAGCAACGGAAATAAAGCCGACTGCTGCGGCAGAGATTAGGTATAGAATACCGATGTCTTTATGGTTGGTTGACATGAACCAGCGGGTGAAAAATCCGCGCTGATCTTCGTGCTCGTGGCCCTGAATGGCTGCGTCTGCCATGTCTGCCTCCTGATTAAGTTGACATTTGGCAAAACGACTCGAAGCGGCTTTGCCTTCTTGCAAGACTTTTTAGTGCGCATTGGTCCTGTGGGCAATGCACGACTTTGCCGCAGGGCGAAAAAATGTCGCGGTTTGGGCGATTTTTAGCCCTTGGATGGGGGCAGAAATACTTTTCCGAATTCCTGCTTGAGGGCAATATCGACGTCTTGAAGGCTAACCGGCAACCCAAGATCGACCAAACTTGTGACCCCGTGTTGGTCAATGCCGCAGGGCACGATGCCGCTAAAATGCGACAGATCCGGCTCAACATTGATCGAAAGCCCGTGAAAAGACACCCATTTTCGCAACCTTATGCCAAGCGCGGCGATTTTATCTTCGGCGCAGCTGCCATCAGGTAGACGCGGCTTTTCAGGCCGCTCAACCCAAACCCCAATACGGCCGTCACGGGTTTCGCCGCGCACATTGAACTGATCCAAGGTGGCGATGATCCAGCGCTCAAGCTGTTTGACAAAGGCGCGTACATCTTTGCCGCGCCGGTTGAGATCAAGCAGCACATAGGCCACCCGCTGGCCGGGGCCGTGATAGGTATATTGACCGCCGCGGCGGGTGGCATAGACCGGAAAGCGGTTGGGCTCGATTAGATCCTCGACGCGGGCGCTGGTGCCGGCGGTATAAAGCGGCGGATGCTCAAGCAGCCAGATCGCCTCACCTGCGCGTCCCGCAGCAATATCGTTGGCGCGGGCCTCCATCCAGTCGATGGCGTATTGATAGTCTATTAACTGATCCGAGGTGATCCATTCAACCATGCGGCACTCGTGGCTTTCTTAACCTGGCCCACCCAAGAATTTATCTAAACAACGCGGAAACTTGGGACTGCGGCACTGCATCGCATCTTTATGATAAAAGTTGCGGGTTGCCAATCTATGTTGATCATTTAGTGTGGTGGTGCATTGAAAATTATTACCATTTATCGGGGGGTCAATCATCATGGACGCTCGAGGCGTAAGAATAAAAGAAAAGTCATGAGTTTACTTTTACAGGCACCAGCGCACATTCAGTTTCACATCCTTTGCGCGGTTTATGCGTTGTTGATCGGCCCTGTGGCAATTTTTCGCCCGCAGCGCGACCGGCTACATCGCTGGCTTGGCTACAGTTGGGTCGTGGCTTTGGCGCTGACCGCGCTCAGTTCGTTTTTTATTTTTGGGTTTCGGATCTGGGGGCCGTTTAGCCCGATCCACGTGCTATCCATATTAACGCTTGTCGGCTTGGTACGGGGACTACACTTAATTCG
This sequence comes from Paracoccaceae bacterium, assembly GCA_902512685.1. Lineage (GTDB taxonomy): Bacteria > Pseudomonadota > Alphaproteobacteria > Rhodobacterales > Rhodobacteraceae > CABZJG01. Next base: position 35,110 of record CABXKH010000005.1, read on the forward strand.
TCAGAGGCGCAGGGTAGAGCATGCGCAGCAAATGCAGTCCTTGTATTTTCTGGCGCTGGGCATTCCGGGTGTTTTCACACTTTTGCCGGGCCGCTTGCTCAGCAAAGCAATATTTCCCAGTGTTGCGGTTTGGGGCTTTGCAATTGGCGTGGCGCTATTGGCTGGCGGTATTTTTGTCTGGCGCCGTTTTGGGCCTCTGTCGCAGCACAGATTATAAAGCGAAACGTCATAGATGCCCGAACGCTTTAGCTGAGACCTGCATTTGCCATGCCCTTTAGGATCACCTCTTTGGCAAATTCGGGCACTACCTTGCCGTAATCTTCAAGCGATGTAATGTCAGGGCGCATTTCACGAAACTGGGCGAGTTTTTCTCTCGCCTCGGGCAACCTGTCTAAATTGCCCAGCACAGCCACCAGAAACCCAATCAGCATATTATTGCCCGGATCTTTGGAAATTGCCCGTTGAATTTGCTCAAGCGCCTCGCCCAGGCGGTTGTTCACCATCAGCAGGCTGACTTCGAATTGTGGCCATTCATCCAGCTCGGAAGGATCCAGAAACTTAACCTTTTCCAAATAGGTGGTGGCGCTTTCAATATCGCCGGTCAGTGCCGAAATTAAACTTTGACTATTTGCGGTTTGCGCATTGTTTGGGTTCGCCTCTTCGGCAAGCTTGGCGTAATGCGCCGCGTTGGTGGCATCATTGATCGACATATAATAGCTACACATGCAATTAAGCGCATCCGAGTTGTTCTTATCGCGGTTTAGAATATCGGTAGAAATTTCAAAAATTTGTTTTGATATTTCATCATGATATTGACGGTTTTGGGGGATATAACGCTCACGGATTAAGGTTCTGCATTTCAGCGCATAGGGATCAATAAAGGTCTTATCTATAGCGATGGCTTGATCGCAAAGCGTGTGTATTTCTTTTGTTTCAGACCTTTTATTATATAAATCTAGAGCCCTTAGGTATGTATCCCAAGCTGATGCGTTGGTGGATGTTTTGGTCAGAACTTTGGCGCGTTCCTCGCTGCGGATGGTTGGGTTAACCTTGCGCGCTATGGCCAGCGATATTTCATCCTGCACATCAAAAATATCATCCATCGGCCGGTCCCATCGGTCTGACCAGATTTGTTTGTCCTGCTCTGCATCAATCAAGCTTGCACTGATGCGCACTTTATTGCCGCCCTTTCGAATGCTGCCTTCCACAAGATAGCGAACATTAAGCTTTTCGGAAATCGCAACAGTGGTCAGAGCAGTATCTTTAAAGCTAAAGCTCGAGTTTCGCGAAATCACCGGAAAGGTTTTCCACAACGACAGGTGGCCGATAATATCTTCGGTCACGCCATCGGCAAAATATTCCTGTTCTTCATCGTTGCTCATGTTTTTGAACGGTAAAACCGCGATGGCGGGGGGGGTCCCAACATCGGATTTTACGTCGCTTGCTGTTTGTTTTAATTCTCGGACCGCCATGCCCTCAAGTGTCATGTCAAAGGCATGCACTATGGTATTTTTGACCTTTTGATCACCAAGGTCCTTAAATGCCAGATCGACTTTCTGGCTGACAAAGTCATGAATGCTTTTTGAAAGGCACACACCGTCCGGTTGCGACAGTGCTTCGAGCCGCGCGGCGACATTGACCCCATCGCCATATAGATTGTGACCCTCGACGATGACATCGCCCATATTCAAGCCCACGCGAAAATGCATTTCCGCCAAAGGCTCTACCGAGGCATTGCGCTCTTTGACCAGCTTTTGAAATTCGGCGGCGCAAATGACCGCCGAAACAGCGCTGGGAAATTCAGCGAGTACAGAATCCCCTGCTGTATTGAAAATACGGCCGCTATGCTCTTCGAATAGATTGTCCAAAATGGATTTGCAGGCGCGAAAGCTCTGCAGTGTCTGATCTTCATTCCGTTCCATGAGTTTGCTGAAACTCACCACGTCGGTGACAAAAATAACGGCGATTTTACGGATGATTTTATCAGACATGGTCACGCTCTGTTAAATGGAATTGTAAAGGTTTCGGTATACTGCTTTGGGAACAATATATTGTTAGAATTATAATTTAAACCATTATAAAATAATCCCCTTGCTCGGCTATTTTACACATTAAATTAATAAGCGAATTTTTGGAAAGCAAAGATGCGGGGGTATTTTAAACATAAGGGTCTGGGCAGCACAGAAAAATTTTGATCCGCGCCCTTGCCGGGATAGCGGACCTCTGCCTCTTTAAACTTTTCCGCCAATCGGCCGTAAATTAGATAGACACATACCTTATGAGCGAGGTGTCTAGATGCAAATACCAACTCATACCCTTGCGCTGCAATCTGTGGTTTCTAGCTTTGCGGTTGGCACTAAATCAGCGGCAAAAACAGATAAATCAGGTCAGCAGCGCCGGAATAAAAAATACAAAGAAAATGTCACCGTTTCGATCAGCGCCAAACTGGACAAGCCAGAGCCAAAGCACTTTGACTTTGAGGCCTATAGGTCGATAAACGGGTAATCTTAAGTCTAAACAGAATTGGCATAGACCGTTTCAAGCGCAAACTCGATGTTTTCATCGCGGCTTTCAAGTATCGCGATCTCATCACTATATTTTTTTGCAGAGATGATTTTGTTGTTAAATTTATTTTCCAGATTTTTATACTGCCGTTCCCGCAGAAGTTGGTGCAAATCGAAAAGTCTTGAATACCGGGTTTCACGATGCTTTTTAAGCACCAAAGACGGTTCAATCCAACCAAAGTTGCAATAGGGGCAAATCTGTTTTGCCCTCGCAAAATATACGCGTTTCGCAGGTTTGTTTACTTTTGCGCAAGATGGACATTTAATCATGTTTAATGCTTTTATATCCAGTGATTACCGACCATTACGGGGGTTAAGACATATGGTTTTTTACTCTGTTTCCGGGTCCTTTTTTGCGGCTTGAAAGAATAGGTACATCAGGCCAAGCAACACGATCATCATAACTGCCAAACTGGAATCTGCCGGTATGGCGCCAACCGCGGCATGGTAAATCGGCATGACCGCAAGAATGGCCTGCACCAAAAGTGCCGTAGAGGTCGCATCTTTTAAGCCTTCTTCAGATAGCCATCTGGGCAACATCCAAAACAAGAGGCTGACACAGAGCAAAGCCGCGCCGTGATGCTCGGCCATGGTAACAATACCAATAGAATGATCCCAGCCATTCATGTTTGAAATCATTGGTCCGCCAAAGAGCATCATGAGTGCCATCACCGCGTGAAGCACGGCAAATATTTTATAAAGTGTGGCCAAGTTCATATTGTATTTCCCTCACAAAATTCCGTTTAGCACTAGTAATTACTAAAATTATCAACAAGGCAATGGATTTTAAAAACATTGGATGAAAAACTATAAAAATGATAGATATTTCTATATGGTTGATTAGATTTTAGGAGTTTTCAAAATTTTAAATATAAAAACCTAACAATAAAGTTAATTATAAAATGCTACTTTTAAAACTGTTATCACCAATGCAAATTTTGAGATGATCAAATATTCTGCTAATTTTGAAATCCCAACATTTCAAGTGGTTATCCTCTTCCTGTCGCTACGCAAAAAAATTTACACTCACAGTATTTTTTCGATAACCTAGGCGAGCAATACGTTCAGCCTAAGGAGAGACCGCATTATGGAAATCGCACTAAGCCCAATGGAATTTGCACGCCGAGCGCGAAGGCTTTACCCCGATTGCGAAGCGGTGGTGGACGGAGCGCTGCGCTTTACCTATGCACAATTTCTTGAGCGCTGTGATCGCTGGTCTTCTGCGCTTCAATCGCTTGATGTGGGGCAGGGCGACCGGGTGGCTTATATTGCGCCCAACACCCATGCCCATCTTGAAGGGTATTATGCGGTTCCGCAAATTGGCGCGGTGATGGTGCCGATCAATTTCCGGCTGATCCCGCAGGACTTTGAATATATTATCAACCACAGTGGCGCAAAAGTGGTCTGCGTTCATTCTGACCTGATCGAGGCAGTGAACAGCATTCGCGATCAATTGGTGGGTGTCGAACACTTTGTTGCGCTCGAAGGCACCGCCGAGGGCTGGATTAATTACGAAGAGACACTCGCTGCACAGTCGCCCAAATTTTCTGCCGTGACCATCAAAGAGACTGATTTGATCACGATCAACTATACCAGCGGCACAACGGCGCGTCCCAAAGGCGTGATGGTTACCCATAGAAATGCCTATCTTAATGTGATGGGAACCTTGGCACATCACAATTTGCAGCCCGGCGATCGCTATCTTTGGACCTTGCCAATGTTTCATGCAAACGGGTGGACGTTTACATGGATCAATACAGCGCGCGGGATGGCGCATGTCTGTCTTAGGAAAGTAGAGCCACAAGGTATTTTTGAGCTTATAGAAAAAGAAAAGATCACCATGTTTTGTGCCGCTCCAACGGTTTTGATCGGGCTGACCAGCGCCCCGGTTGAGCAACGCGCAAAAACATCATGGCAGGTTAATGTCTTTACCGCTGGTGCGCCTCCGGCAGCGGCGACTATTCAGATCGTCGAGGGTGAATTGGGCTGGTCGCTTACCCATGTGTTTGGATTGACGGAAACATCGCCCTTTATCGCCATTTGCGAACCACGCCCCGAACACCGCGATTTATCTGCCGCTGAAAGCGCCGCGCTTAAAGCCTGTCAGGGGGTCGAACTTGTCTCGTCGGGCGAATTGCGGGTGGTCGACGAAGGTGGCCATGAGGTGGCGCATGATGGTGCAACGCTGGGGGAAATTACCGTGCGCGGCAACGTTGTGATGAAAGGCTATTATAATGATGCAGAAGCAACCGCTGCCGCTATTAAAAACGGATGGTTTCATTCCGGTGATGCGGCCGTGGTGCACCCCAATGGCTATGTGGAAATTCGGGACCGGTTCAAAGATGTGATCATCAGCGGCGGCGAAAATGTATCGTCAATTGAAGTCGAGGGATGCTTGCTGACGCATACAGCCGTTCAAGAGGTTGCGGTTGTTGGGATGCCGCATGAAAAATGGGGCGAGTCCCCGCATGCTTTTGTGGTCGTGCAGGCTGGATTAGAGGTTAGTGAAGATGAGCTTAAAAGCCATGTTCGCGAAAACTTGGCACATTTTAAAACGCCTCAATGGGTCAGCTTTGTCGAAGAACTGCCAAAAACGGCAACTGGAAAGGTGCAAAAATTTATGCTGCGCGATGGTCAAAGTGGAATTTCACGTCAATAAATAACGGGGTCGAGCAATAAAAATAATGGGCTCTAGATGTTGATAAACTGCCCGGTTGAAAACTAATAATTGCTTTATCGGCAGAAATTAGTTTCATTATCCCGTCACAGATATCAAAAGCTTGAACCCATAAAAACAGAACCCGATAGCTACCACTGCGTTTAGTGGGCGGTAAAGCGACAGATATATCGCTGCAGCTGTTTTTGACGAAAAGAAAGTGGCAAAAAGAGCGTGACCAGAAAAGGATGCTGCGGCAGAAAGCAGGATAAACCCAAGTATATTTGGCACCCCATCCGTGATTATTGGGAAAAGTGATATAACAGCAAGCCATGTGGTCAGAACTTTCGGGTTGGTCATCATCACCACAAAGGCTTGCCAAAAACTAGAGGCAAATGACTGGTCTGTGATGCTCACCAGATCACTATGTGGATTGAGCGCCTTTCGCAGATATCGAACCGAAAAATAAAGCAGTAAGACCCCCCCAAGCACAATCAGGCTTTGATTGGCCAATGGGTATTTTTCAAAAAAGGCCGCAGCGCCAAACAGCGCGGCGCTTGCCCAAAGAAAAATGCCCAGCCCACAAGCAAGCGCGCAGGCAAGACCGGCACGATGCCCAGAGCCAGTTGCAGTTGCAATGGTATTTAAAACATTCGGGCCGGGCACAAAGACATTGAGCAAAAAAAAGCCTAAAGCCGGCAGCAGGTCAAAGAAGGGCATAAGAAATTAAACCTGTACGCTCAGGCAAAGCCGGATAGATATCTGACCCCATGGCAAAGATCGGTTCATATGGTCTGGTCCCTGATTTGTGCCCGCTTCCAGATAATTAACCCCGAAATCACCACAATGAAAGCCCCCATGAAAGTCCAGCGATCCGGAATATCAGCGAATATCAAATAACTTTCAATGGTGAGAAAAATCATAAAACTATAGGTATAGGGCATCAATGTATTGGCCGGGGCAAAGCTATGCGCCCGAGTAAGCAATTCATGCCCTGCCCAGCCCCAGGCGCCAAGGGTGATCAACAAGAACCACTCAAATAAGCTGCTTGGTGCTGCCCATGTCCAAACCGCCAGAGGTAATAGCGTAATTGTGCCCAAGGCACCCATATAAAACTGCATGGTTTCAGTCGCGACAATGCCAGATAATTTGCGCGTCAGGATGGAATAAAGCGCCAACCCCACTGCATTGTAGCATGTCAACAGCGCCGACCAATGAAAGCTTTCTCCAAAGGGGCGAATAACAATTAAAACGCCGCAGAAACCCAGCATAATCGCGAACCACCGCCACGGCCCAACCCGTTCGCCAAGCATTGGCCAGGACAGCAGACAAACAACAAGAGGCGCCGAAAACATAATTGCGGATACCACCGTCAGCGATAAATAGCGCAGCACAATAAAGTTAAAGGTTGTGGCGCTGACCAGCAAAAAGGCCCGAAACAGCACCAGCCCCAAATGGTCCGTTGCAAAACGTTCGCGTCCAAGGCCGCCCCGCGCAATAGAATAAAAGCTGAGCACAAAATGCGTGGCATAGCGCATAAACGCCAGTTGAAACGAAGTAAGGCCTGCAAAAAGCAACCATTTCACCGAAGTATCAACAACTGAAAACATAAAATACGCCCAAAGCATCATAGCGATCCCCAAGCCGGGGTTTTCGGTGATCTCTTGTGCTTTAAGCGCCATTTAGCGCTCGGCCGCGGTTGTAAAAAAATCAACCATTTGGCTAATCATGTCTTCGCCTTTGCCTGCCTCTATTGCCGATTGCAAAGCCACCAGCGCGCCTTGCGACATATGGCTATGCGCGTCGGCGCTCGCGGCCATTTGGCTGTAATATCCTACATCCTTGGCAGCATTTTTGATCGTAAAGGCCAATTGGTTTGGATCGCCATCCACCGCATAGGCTTTGACAAAATCCATCATCCCACTGTGAAGCGGACCGGCGGCCATGACCGCGTGCAATTTGTCGCGATCTATATTGGTTCTATCAGCCATTGCAAAAGCTTCCGCCATGGCATTTGCGACTGTCATGCCAAAAAAATTGTTGATCAGTTTGATCGTATGGCCTGACCCCAAATCCCCCAGATGAAATACATTTTCCCCCAAGTCCTGTAACACTGGCTTGGCTGCAGCAAATGCACTTTTCTCACCCGAGGCCATAATATTCAGCGCACCATCGCGCGCATGGGCGGGCGTCCGGCCCAAAGGCGCATCTAGATACTGGGCCCCTGTCGCGGCAACCTCGACACCCAAGGCGCGGGTGCTGGCCGGCAGAGATGTTCCAAAATCAATCACAATTTTTCCCGCGCTTAAACCGGAAATAACGCCTTCTGGGCCACGCATGCGCGCCTCCACGCTCGCGGTGGTATCCATGCACAGCATGATAATATCACTTGCGGCTGCAACTTGACGGGCTGTGTCTACCTCACACGCACCACGCGCCACTGCGGCGTCTATATTGGTGCGCGATTTATTTGCGCACATGCTCATAGAATAACCAAGGTCCTGCAGTCTGCTGACCATTGCGGCTCCCATCAACCCAAGCCCAATAAATCCAATGTTAGGTTTTGACATTTGGGGTTCCTGTTGTTTGAGAGGCACCAATCACTTCAAAGGCGCGTTTTTTAAGTCCCTTTTGGATTTCATAAATTGAAATCGGGACATCGGGTTGGGGTTGTGGAATGCGCACAGGGATGTCTTTCAGACGCGGGTTCAGTGTTGGTTCACCGCAAAGCATCCGCGTGTTATAATCCTCGATCCCATCCCATCGAGTCATAGACCCCATAAGAGGAAAAGCATCCGCAGCCATCATCTCATAAAACAAGATACGCCTTGCGCGGTCCGAAGTATTGAGCGAAGAGCCGTGAACGATACGTCCGTGGTGGATTGAAATTGACCCGCCCGGCCCCAACAAAGAAACGGAATCTTTGGGATTTAGCCCATTATCCTCGGGCAGCATTGCCCCGGCAAAAACACTGTCCACATGATGATCATAAACTGGGCCTTTGTGGCTTCCGGGATAGACCATAAGAGGGCCATTTTCCGGCTGCATGTCATCAATAATCACACCGATTGCCAATATATCATCATTGCTATGGGGGTAGAATGCATAATCCTGATGCCATTCAACCGCGGCGCCATAGCCAGCCGATTTCATATTCAACTTACTGGTATGCAGACGCAAATTGGGCCCAATCAAATCCCGGGCGGGGGCCAGTATATGGTCTGACAGCATGAGAGAATAAAAAATGCTGCTGATTTTATGAGGTAATTTGATGCGCCTAAGACGAGGGCTTTCGCGCGTGTGGCTGTCTTCTAAATCCAAACGATCATTGCTATGGTCAAGCTCGGATGCTTCGATTTCAAAACGCGCAATTTCACTGCGTATTTTGGTCAGCCAGTCGGGGGGAATCCGGTTTTCCAGAACCAGATAACCGTTATCGTGGTAGAATTTTATTTGGTCAGGGCTTAAAGTTTCAGGCATTGATTTTTCCCTTTTCCTAACGCACTGCGTGTTGATTTTCCTTATTTATGCGCGCTTTGACATAATTTATTTCATCAGACAGCTGGGCCTCAAGCTGTAGCGTAACTTTTAATGTCTCCGCAGCGTCAAACACCGAAATTAATGGCGTGCTTTTGCGGGTGACCACCTCGACAAAATGATCAAGCTGTTTTGCCAATGGGTTAGTCACCGGAAGTTCTAGACGCTTTGGCTTTGGGCTTTCGGACCAGTCTTGCGCACCGCTCCATGTCGTCATCGATGGAAAGGCTACACTTCCAGCTGTTCCGGTAATCCACATCATATCTTGATGGCTTGCGGCGATATGGGGGTTTTCGCCGGTACCGGCTTCAAAACCCCAGGGGCTAGGCGCGGTGTCGGCAAAGCTGATGGCCGCGACGGCTCCATTGTCAAATCGCATAAGGGCAGCGCCGCTTTCGGTCCGATCGGCGTTGCGGATATGGGCTGATCCAAGTGCTCGTATTTCGGTTACATCGCCAAGAATATACCGCAAAATATCAACATCATGCACAAGGTTTATCATAACGGGGCTTCCCCCGGTTGTGCGCCAGTTTTCTTGAAAATACCCATCTGGTTTGCGCACAGCCCAGATCACAGTGGCTGTGATCGGATCGCCAATATCCCCTGCTGCAATCATATGTTTGAGATGTTGAACATGGGTGTGATACCGTCGGTGATGGCCTACCAAACTGGCCACCCCAGTTTTGGCGACGGCATCGCTTAATGCTTTGGCCTGTTCCAAGCTTTCTGAAATGGGTTTTTCAACCAAAATAGCCCAGCCGCGCTGTGCTGCAAAAATTCCGTGCTCTGCATGTAAATGTGTCGGGGTCGCAATAATCGCCGCCTGCACAGGGTGCGCGACATCCGCCACATCGGTGTAATAGGATATGCTGGGATCACTGTGCAGAGCGGGGTTTGGCTCGACCACACCAACAAGAGTGCATGCCGGGTGCTGTTGCACTGATTTGGCGTGCCTTGCACCGATTAACCCAGCACCTAAAACCAGAATTTGTATCACATTACGGCTCCAATTTGCCATGGTACAAATTCAAAATCCCCCAACCCCTGCGCTTCTGATTTCGAGTGGGTGCCGCTGGCTACGCTGAGAAACAAATCGTAAATCTCTTGACCTTTTTCCTCGAGTGTTTTTCCACCGCCCATCATTTCGCCCGCATCAATATCCATATCTTCATGCATGCGGGCCGCCATTTCGCTATTGGTTGCAATTTTGATTGTGGGGGCGGGTTTGGAGCCAAAGGCTGACCCACGCCCGGTGGTAAAACAGACTAAATTACAACCGCCCGCGATTTGTCCTGTTACGCTGGCCGGATCATAGCCCGGACTGTCCATAAAAGTAAAACCGGATGCGGTGACTTGCTCGGCATATTTATAGACCCCCATCAAGGGACTTGTTCCGCCTTTTGACGCCGCCCCAAGTGATTTTTCCAAAATTGTGGTTAAGCCTCCTTTTTTGTTGCCGGGGCTTGGGTTGTTATCCATGCTGCCTTGGTTGCGCGCGGTGTAGTCTTCCCACCAACGGATCAACCCGATTAGTTTCTGGCCGGTTGTCGGATCAATTGCGCGGCGGGTTAACAAATGTTCGGCGCCGTAGATTTCCGGAGTTTCAGCCAAAACGCCGGTCCCGCCCTGCGCGGCAAGAAGATCACAGGCATAGCCGAGCGCCGGATTTGCAGTGATGCCCGACCAGGCGTCCGAGCCGCCGCATTGCAAAGCAACCTTTAATTTCGACACGGGGCAGGGACGCCGCGAGATGGCATTTGCCAATGGCAACATGGCGCGGACTTTTTCGATGCCAAGCTCGACTGTGCGCCGAAGGCCTGCAACCGATTGAATATTCATGGTTTGAAACAGGGGCCCTTGCTTTAGCCCATAAGCTTCGAGCAACCAATCAATTTGGTTCATCTCGCAGCCCAGACCAACCATTAAAACCCCCGCATGGTTTGGGTGGCGCGCATAGCCCCACATCACCCTTTGCAAGGCTTCAAAGCCCTCGCCATTGCCGGCCATTCCGCATCCTGTTCCATGCACAAAAGCAACAACACCATCTACATTGGGAAATTCAGCCAGCACATCAGGTGTAAAGGCATTTGCAATCATCCGCGCCGCAGTGGCCGAGCAATTTACTGAAGTGATAATAGCGATATAGTTGCGCGTGCCGACCGCGCCGTTTTCGCGTTGAAATCCCAAAAAGCTGTCCTGCTGAGCCTCTGGCACAGGTTGAAGCGGGCGCAAATCTGTCGAGAACTCGTAATCGGCGTTTGTGTTTCGAAAATCGACGTTTTGCGTGTGCACATGTTCGCCGGGCGATATATCCTGTGCTGCATAGCCGATCAACTGGGCATATTTGCGAATTTCCGCGCCTTTTGGGATGGCGCATGTAGCAATTTTATGCCCCGAAGGGATTAGCATAGTGGTTTTAACGTCGTTTTTTATTACTGTGCCAAACTCTAAGGATCGCGTGGCCGTTACAACATTATCACTCGGGTCCAATCGAATAAAATCCATGGTTAATCCTTAGGCACAAGACGGGGCATCTGATTGTGTTTTCTGACTTGGTTTATGAGGGAATTGAGCCAGTTGCATACCGGCCCGCTTGCATCTTTGCAGCCATGGCTTCCGGTATCGGGTAAAGCTGTAGGCCAAGCCAAAGGAAAAACTTGATCCAAAAGATCAGTATATTCTGCTTTGATCTGCACAAGCGGGCTATTGTTGAGCGCATGAGCCGCGCTCAGAAAGCCGTTTTGGTTAAAACTTGCGATCTGAAGCTTGGTCAGCATCTTATGATCAATCCTAAGTTAGAGGAGAATTGTGATGATTGAGGGCCATATCAAAAGAACAGTCAAAGCCAAAATTTGGATGCCGATAAATGGCAGAAAACCTTTGAAGATATCTGTCAGTGCGATATGCGCTGGCGCGACAGATTTCAAATAAAACGCCGCCGGGCCAAAGGGGGGGGACAGAAAGCTGACCTGCATATTCATACAGAACAAAACCCCAAACCAGACGGAAAGATATTTAGGTTCCAATTGGCCGATAAAACCGATTTCTTCGATCGGTAACCGATGAACGATTGGCAAGAATACAGGGATAATGAGCAACACAATCCCTACCCAATCCATAAAGGCGCCCATAAACAGTAAAATCACCATCATGGTCAAAATAATGCCCATCGTTGGAAGTTCAGCGCCAATGATAAGATCGGCCACATACTGCGGACCGCCGGCAATTGTATAAGCGCCGGCCAATGTTGCAGCGCCAATGGTTACCCAGATGATTGTGCCTGTGGATTTCAGCGTGCGCATCAAACTATCCCAGACCAGATCAAAGCTGGCCTCTCCGCGCAGGATTGATAAAATAAATACAGCGATCACACCCATGCCAGCCGCTTCGGTGATCCCTGAAATGCCGCCATAAATTGATCCAAGGACAACCCCAATTACGACAATCGGCGGCACCAGGCCTTTGCCCATATCCCAAGCGATTTTGGTTCTCTCAAGACCAAACACTGCAAAAATTAGTCCCAATCCAATCGCAACCATGCTGCCAAACCAAGTAATATAATCCGGCGTGCCATAGGCAATCGGATCAACGCCTTCGATGACCGCATTTTGACCAGTTACGGTGAAAAACACCACGCGCAGAAGCAATGCTGCGGAAAACCCAGCCAGCAAAACCGACAAAAATGCCCCAAACAAAGCCCATTTTTCAAGCCCTTCAGCCTCACCCGGTTCGGGTTCTGGCAAAGGCGCATCGTCTGGGTTCAACTGGGTGCGAATGATAATGTAGATGATGATAAACGAGGCCAGCATAAATCCCGGAAGGAAAGCGGCCGTAAATAGCGCCTTGATGGATGTTTCGGTGATCAGACCAAAAATAATCAATACAATCGATGGCGGGATCATAGTGCCCAGAGAGCCAGAGGCACAAATTGTTCCGATGGCCAGGTTCTGATTATATCCCAACCGCAGCATCTGAGGCAGGGCAATCAGGCCAAGTAAAACCACCTCGCCGCCAATAATGCCAGACATTGCCGCCATGATCACGGCCATAACAGATGTCACAATCGCAATTCCGCCGCGCACCCGAGACAGCCAGACATTTAAAGATGAATACATATCTTTTGCAATGCCCGAGCGTTCCAGCAAGGCGGCCATAAAGATAAACAGGGGGATGGATATGAGCACGTAATCCGTTAAGAGCCCATATATTTTCTGGGCGAGTATATTTAGTGGCCCCGTTCCAAATTTTCGGGTTAGAAGACCTTCGCCAAAGCTCATAGGGTCGGTCAAAAGGCTTGGCTCGAACTTCATTACCAAAACCGCAACTGCCAATATGGCTGAGGCAAAGCCAAGCGGCATGCCAATTGCCAGAAGCAACATTAAACCCAGCAGCAATATCAATGAAATTGTACCGATATCCATCAGTCGCTCCCTATTTGTTTTTTAAGTCTTTCAATGTCCTCGGCATCAATATCATCTGCCGCACTATGGACTTCAGGCTCTTTGTTCCAATCGCGTATCAGATTGGCAATCGCTTGCAGTGCCACCAAGGTGATGACGACAAGCGTTAATGGTTTTAAGGTGGCTGGGATGGGAGGATCAAAGGCAGTGCCAAATGTTTCCCATCTTAACAGCTTTGCTTTGGCTTCGCCGTATCCACCATAGATCAGTGCCATTGCGAACAATGCGATCAACCCGGTTGAAATTATATCGCATAATTTTTGCAGGCCGCGTGGCATCATATCATACAGAAGATAAATACGGATGTGACTGCGTTGCTGCATCGCATAAAGCCCGGCAAGTACAAATACAAATCCAGCCATCCATAATGACAATTCATTGGCCCAAAGCGTTGGGCTTTCAAAAACGTAGCGAGCGGCCACCTCATAAAGCATAACCGACACAAGCAGAACAATTAACAGCATGGTGACGCGGCCGATGAAAACTGACATCCGGTCAAATATGCCCCAATCTTGATATTCCATTTTGGCGCGCCTTACGGTCAGCATGCCTGCGATGAACAGGACAGGAAGAGCCAGTAAAATAACATAATCAAGAATAATGATTTGACGATATCTAGCTGCCAGAGCATCCGTATATCCGCCAAATGCCATGATATAGGCAGCGCCATGCCAGATAACCCATGCGCTGCAGGCGATAAAGGCCAGCGGGTAAATCCATTGTGAGAAATTTTTGGTTTCGGCAGACATAAGATTTCCGATCTTGACAGTCGGTCTAAAATGGAAAGCCCCTGAAAAAAGGGGCTTTCCTAACTTTGTGCTTTAGAAAGCTTAGTTTGAAACCAGACCAAGCTCGGTCAGATATTCAATATGGCTTGCAACCAGTGCTTTTGCTTCTGGTGTGGTTGCAAATTCAGGCCATGTTGCCTGTGCCGCATCGCGGAATGTTTGCAGATCTTCTGCTGACCACTGGTGCAATGTTACGCCTTCAGCGCGCAATTGAGCCGCGGCAGAAGCATTTTTCTTTTCAAAGGTCAATGCAGTGCGCAGCGCCAATGCTTCCATCGCAACCGACATGATTGTGCGGTGTGATTCAGGCATTGCGTCCCAAACGGATTTATTACACGCCAAATGGTCAGATGGCATCGAGTGGAAGCCAGGGAAGTTTGCGTGTTTCACCAGATCATAAAGACCCAGACCCACATTGTTTGCGAGGCCAGAGGCATCCGCACCATCAATGATGCCGGTCTCTAACGCGGTAAAGATTTCGGTGAAATCCATCACGATTGGTTTGGCACCCAGTTTCGCAAAGATTTTTGTTTCCATACCCGGAGGTGAGCGGAATTTGAAATCTTTCAGTGAATCGACGCCGGTCAAAGGCCGCGACGAGGCAAGGCTTTCCTGACCATAAACCCACCAGCCAACAAGCTGCATGTCATATTTGTTGTAGAGCGCTTGCGCATCTTCCAGACCACCGCCAAAATATAGCCAGCTCAGCTGTTGGTAAGGTGTTGAGTATCCGCCCATAATGTCACCGACAAACTGGAACGCTGGGTTTTTACCCGTTTGGTACCCACCGCCGGTCATGTCGCAATCAAGAATACCTGTTGCTGCAGCATCAAATGTTTCTACCGATTTCACAACGGATGACGAATAAAACATCTCAACTTGAATTTCGCCATTGGACATTCTGCTAATGTCATCCATATACTGTGTCGCCAATTTACCGGACACGGTTTCAGGTGCGTAGTGAGTTTGGATCCGCAAATTTGTGGTCTCTGCAGATGCTGTAAGGGCTGTAGTTGCAGCAAAAGCCGCTAAGGTGGCAACTGTTGCTGCCTTCTTCATAAGTTTCATTTGGTCCTCCCAGACATTAGTGAGCGAAATTGGTCGGGCTTTAAGATGCCTCTGTGTTATCGCTACCCACGAGACTAGAGGCTGAAACATTCTTCAGCAAGAAAATATTTTATTTTTTCATAATTTCGAGATTATTATCTATTTACGAAATTATTTTTATAGGGTATCCACGTGAAGATATTTGAGTCGTACTTGTGCGGGAAATGAAATGCCTCAGGAAAAAGATGTTTATCAAGCCTTGCTTCATGGGTTGGTAACCGGAGCCTACGAGAATAGTAAAAAATTACGCCCAGAATATTTGCGGATTGATTTTGACTGTTCTGCAAGCACGATCCGCGAGGCTCTCTTTAGGCTCTCTACAGTGGGATTGGTCGATTTTCAAGAACAGCGCGGCTTTCGCGTGCCAAAAGCCTCTGCCGAGCGACAGCACGAATTAACCCAGATGCGCATTTTTTTGGAAAGCGAAGGGGCATGCCTGTCCATTCGGTTGGGGGGCGTGGCATGGGAAGCACGCTTGTCTGCTGCGCACCACAAGCTTTCACACATTGAAATGCGGGTGCGGTCCAATCAAGAATATGAGCCCTTGTTCGAACTTTTGAGCAAAGCCGAACAGGAGTTTCATGAAACCTTGATTGATGCCTGTGGCTCTGAAATTCACAAGCAAACCCACAGGCTCATTTATCAACAGTTTCGACAGCAGTTGATTGGCCTGGAAAAAGACTTTGAGCATTTCCCGGAAAATATTCTTCAGCATCAGGAAATACTCGAGGCAGCCCTAGACCGAGATGAAGATTTGATCAAAAGTCGAATACATGCGCATTTAGCCAGAAATCTGGCGCATCCTTTGCCGCAAAAGAAACCTCATTGGCCGCGGGCTGAAGGGTAAGGTTTCATCCAAATGGGCGGTCGTTTTTAGAATCCCGAGAGTGCGGTTTTTGCAGCCAAAAAATTTGGCGAACATGCCTAAATTTTTTTCTTGAGATATCCCTATGGTCAAAGTTTTCCCCTTAATTTACGTTGAGCATTAAATAAGGTTGGGCATATTTGCGCATCATTTTGGGAACATCGCCGCCGCCAGAATGGATCATAAAGTGTCAAAGTTGTACAGCTGAAGGGTATCTTATACTTCTGCTTTTTTTGAAAGGTTATATATATGAAACAGAGGCTTATGGGAAAAAATGTTCTCGTCACAGCTGCTGGTCAAGGCATTGGTCGAGCCTCGGCACTGGCGATGGCAGAAGAGGGTGCACAGGTGTTTGCAACAGATGTGAACATGGCCACGCTGTCCACGATTCGTGATGCGAATCACGAAAATATTGAAATTTTCGAACTTGATGTGCGCGACGATCACAGCGTGAGCGAAGGCGTGCGCCGCGCGAAGCCAGACGTGCTTTTTAACTGCGCCGGATTTGTGCACCATGGGACCATTTTAGAGTCTACAGATGAAGATTGGGACTTTGCTTTCGATCTCAATCTGCGCTCAATGCTGCGCACAATTCGCGCCAGTCTGCCAGGCATGTTAGAGCGCGGTTCAGGATCTATTATAAATATGTCCTCTGCCTGTTCGTCGATTATTGGCGCGCCAAACCGGTTTATTTATGGCACCACAAAAGCTGCAGTTTTAGGACTGACAAAATCTGTTGCCATTGATTACATCACCCAAGGCATTCGCTGTAACGCCATTTGTCCGGGTACAGTTGACAGCCCAAGTCTGCACGACAGGTTGCGCGCCACGGGTGATTATGAGGCCGCGATGAAAGCATTTGTAGCCCGCCAGCCTATGGGGCGGATTGCACAGGCCGAGGAAATCGCCGCGTTGGTGGTTTATCTTGCAAGCGACGACAGCGCGTTTACAACAGGGCAAGGTCACGTGATTGACGGCGGCTGGTCAGGGTAGGAATATGAAGAAAATAGACATTAAAGATTTACGATCCCGCAAATGGTTTATGAACCCAGACAATCCCGAGATGACCGCACTTTATCTGGAGCGGTATCTAAATTACGGGCTCACCCGCGCAGAATTGCAATCTGGCAAGCCAATCATTGGGATTGCCCAAACAGGCAGTGACCTGAGCCCGTGCAATCGCCATCATATTGAACTGACCAAGCGGGTGCGGGATGGTATTCTTGCCTCGGGCGGCACGCCGATCGAAATTCCGGTGCACCCCATTCAGGAAACAGGCAAACGCCCAACCGCAATGCTGGATCGTAACCTGGCGTATTTATCGCTGGTTGAAACGCTTTTTGGCTATCCATTGGATGGTGTCGTGTTGAATATTGGTTGCGACAAGACAACGCCTGCGCTTTTGATGGCAGCAGCAACAGTTAATATTCCTGCCATTGCCTTGTCCGTTGGACCGATGCTGAACGGTTGGTTCCAGGGCGAGCGTACCGGATCAGGCACGATCGTCTGGAAAGCGCGCGAAATGCTTGCTGCAGGCGAAATTGATGACGATGGATTTATGGAACTGGTGGCCAGTTCTGCGCCCTCGGTTGGTTATTGCAACACTATGGGAACAGCCACCACGATGAATTCGCTGGCCGAAGCACTGGGCATGCAATTGACTGGCGCAGCCGCAATTCCCGCGCCCTATCGTGAGCGGGGTCAAATCAGCTATGAAACCGGCCGCCGGATTGTCGATATGGTATGGGAAGATTTACGCCCCAGCGATATTATGACCCGCGCCGCTTTTGAAAACGCTATCGTTATAAATTCTGCGATTGGCGGATCAACCAATGCGCCCATCCATTTGAACGGCATCGCACGGCATTTGGGCGTAGAGCTTAACAATGACGACTGGCAAGCGGTCGGGCATCATGTGCCCTTGATGGTAAACCTGCAGCCTGCTGGTGAATATCTTGGCGAAGATTATCATCGCGCTGGCGGTGTGCCGGCCGTCGCCGGAGAGCTGCTGGCTGCAGGTCTGTTGCCCCATCCCGATGCGCTTACTGTTAATGGCCGCTCGATGGGTGACAATTGCAATGAGCGCCGCTCAGAAAATCCAGAGGTGATTAAATCAGCTGACCAGCCGATCCTAGCGAATGCTGGATTCATCAATTTGAGCGGTAATTTATTCGACAGTGCGATCATGAAAACCAGCGTGATCAGTGATAATTTCCGCAAAACATATCTGTCAAACCCAGAAGATATGAACGCCTTTGAGGGGCGGGCCATCGTATTTGATGGACCAGAGGATTTTCACCACCGCATTGATGATCCAGCCGAAAACCTTGATGAAAACTCTATCCTTTTCATGCGCGGCACGGGTCCTATCGGTTATCCGGGCGGCGCCGAGGTGGTCAATATGCGCCCGCCTGCATATCTTTTGAAACAAGGGGTTGAGGCCCTGCCGTGTATTGGCGATGGCCGGCAATCGGGTACTTCTGGCAGCCCGTCTATATTAAATGCCTCGCCTGAGGCCGCTGCGGGGGGCGGTCTTGCGCTTTTGAAAACCGGTGATCAGGTTCGGATTGATCTGAATAAATGCACAGCCGACATGCTGGTGCCCTTAGATGAATTGGCTGAGCGCGCTCGCGCCTTTGAAGCCGAGGGCTACCCGCATCCGGAAAGTCATTCGCCTTGGCAGCAATACTTCCGCGAGAAAGTTGGCCGTTTTGATGAGGGCATGACCCTAAAAGATGCGGATCAATATCGCGATATCGCACGTAAATATACACCCAGAGATAACCATTGAGGAACCGAAAATGAAATTAGTTCGTTACGGCGCGCTGGGCGCTGAAAAACCCGGGATCATCGACGCGAATGGCGTTCTTCGCGATTTATCGGCGCATGTGTCTGATATCGCTGGTGAGACTTTGTCTGATCCGGCCTTGCAGGCTTTGCGCGCGTTAGACCACGCCAGTTTGCCCGAGGTCACAGGCAATCCGCGTATCGGTGCCTGCGTCGGCAATATTGGAAAATTCCTTTGCATTGGTTTGAATTATTCTGATCACGCTGCTGAAACCGGCGCGGCCATTCCCAAGCATCCGATTTTGTTCTTTAAAGCCAATTCTGCCATTGTTGGGCCCAACGACGAGGTTTCGATGCCGCGCGGGTCTGTGAAAACCGACTGGGAGGTTGAACTGGGCGTGGTGATTGGCAAAACTGCAAAATATGTCACTCAAGCCGACGCACTGGATCATGTGGCGGGCTATTGCATTGTTAATGATGTCTCCGAGCGCCATTTCCAAGCCAACCTGACCGGTCAATGGACCAAAGGAAAGTCCTGCGATACGTTTGGCCCAACAGGGCCTTGGTTGGTCACCCGCGATGAAATTGCCGATCCGCAAAACCTCGACATGACTTTGGACGTGAACGGCAAGCGGATGCAAAATGGCAATACCCGAACCATGATCTTTACTGTTGCCGAGATCATCGAGCATCTGTCAGGCTTAATGACGCTACACCCCGGTGATGTGATCAGCACCGGAACGCCTCCGGGTGTTGGTTTGGGGGTCAAGCCCGAGCCGGTTTTCCTGAAAAAGGGGGATGTTATGGAATTGAGCATTCAAGGTCTTGGCCAGCAAAGGCAAAATGTAACAGAGGATGCGTAGTTTTGACTGATATTCTGTTAATCGGCGATGCCACTGAGACCATGCGTGCGCGTATGGCTGCGCAATTCACCATCCATGAACTGGCTGATATGGCCGATCCGCTGGACTGGTTGAAAGCGCATGGCGCAAACATCCGATATGTGGCCACAAACGGCCATGACGGTATCAAATCTGAATATGTTGAGGCTCTGCCCAATCTGAAAGTTATCAGCTGCTACGGCGTTGGCTATGACGCGATCGATACAGCGCAGGCTGTAAGCCGCGGAATTTGGGTTACACACACGCCCAATGTGCTGAACGCCGAAGTTGCAACAACAGCGCTGATGTTGATGTTGGCCTGCTATCGCAACCTATTGGCAGATGATGCTTATGTGCGCTCTGGAAAATGGCAAACCGATGGCAATGCGCCGCTCACGCGCACTGCAGACAACCGCACTGTCGGGATTATTGGATTGGGACGAATTGGTCAAGCCATTGCCGATAAGCTTGCGCCTTTTAACGCAAAAATTCTTTATCATGCCCGCAATGAGAAACCCGTCAAATACACCTATTATAGCGATCTAGCGGCCATGGCACGCGATAGTGAGGTTTTGATATGTATTACGCCCGGTGGACCATCAACCCATAAACTGGTCAATGCCGATGTGATCGACGCTTTGGGCCCAGAGGGGATATTGATTAATGTCAGTCGCGGCTCTGTGGTTGATGAAACAGCCTTGATCGCCGCGCTTCAAGAAGGGCGCCTAGGGGCGGCGGGGCTTGATGTGTTTGAGCAAGAACCAAAAGTACCCGCCACTTTGCGCGCCCTATCAAATGTAGTGCTGTTGCCGCATGTCGGTAGTGCAACGCATGAAACCCGCGCCGCCATGGGGGCTTTGACTGTCGACAACCTGCTGCACCATTTTAAAAATGGCACCGTGATCAGCCCAGTGCCGGAATGCGCCAAGATGTAACAAGCGCTCACTCAGTTTCTTTCGATTCCATCTGCGGCTTAAAACCCGATCGCAATTACGCCGGCAACAATCATTAAAGCGGATATTAGTTTTTCAAGTAATGCGTTTTCTTTGAAAAAGAATATCCCGATGATGACTGCAAAGAGCACAGAAATTTCCCTTAGGGCAGTGATCACGGCAATCGGGGCCACGGTCATTGCCCAAACGGCAATTGAATAGGCGGCGACCGACGCGCCGCTTGCCAGTAATCCTTGGACCCAAACCAACTTAGATTTCGGAATTATGGCTCTGCCGCGTAGAGCGAACCCCCCAATGACAAACAGGGAAGAATCTAGGAAAAACAACCACCCCACATAGCCCAAAGCCGTTCCTGCGGCCCGCGCACCCAAGCCGTCAAAAAGCGAATATCCGGCAGTTCCGACCGCTGCCATGAGGGCGAAAGGTATAAGCGCCCACTCTTCTTTGTGCGAAATGACCCCTCTTGCCATCAGTAAAATGCCCAATCCGATCAGTAAAATACCCCCAATCTGTAAAGTGCTGACAGCATCTGGAAGGAAAAGAAGGCTGATTGTGAGCACTATCATCGGAGCGGTGCCGCGGGCGATTGGATATACCCGGCTAAGATCGCCCTTAATATAGGCAAAGGTCAAAAAAAACTTATAGATCAAATGGCATAGGACCGACCCCAATAAAAATAACCAGCTCTGCGGATCCGGCACGGGATAAAACGCAATAAGAAAAAGGCCAAAAAAAATGTGGCCAAAGGATAATAACAGCATACCTTGAAACTTATCATCACCAAATTTGATGATCGCGTTCCAGCAGGCATGCAAGAGAGCGGCAAATAAAACAGCCAGAAAAATAGACATGTATGGCCTTTCGGGACAATTTAAAATTTGCCTCTCTGGCGCAGTGCAACAATTTTGACTGTAAGGTCAACCATGTTTGGGTAGAGAATTCAGTTTGAGGTCACCAAAGGTGCCTAAAATGGCGACGGCAAGTTAGCTTTATGTCCCAATAATCAAAGTCAAGAACACATTTTTTATGTATCCATCTATTTTGAATTCTGGATTTGAGTCATGAATTCAGCAGTGTTCTGCCGATTTAATGAAGGCATGATGCCCTCTGGTCTTTCTAGGCTAACCCCTGATAGATTACGACAAATGATTATTCGCCCTCAATTTAGATTGCTGCTTATTTGTGGCGCTTTGGTTGTAAGCTTCATACTTTCATTTGCGGTCTGGCAAGTGGGCTATCGACAGGCGCGCGAACAATCGGCTTTGCGCGGCAAGGCCGATGTGGCATTGGCTGTTGATTGGCTTACTGCACAGTTACAACGCCATAAAGAAAAGGTAGTGTTGTTGGTTGAGCATCCACTGTTGGAGCAACTGCAATACCCTGTTGCGGATGCACAAGGCCGCGCAGCAGGGGATTTACTACTTGAAGCAGCGGATAAAACCGGTGCTTTGGCACTGTTTTATGCGGACCGTGAAGGGCGGGTTTTGGCATCGGCACATCAATCAAATATGTCAAATATAAAAGAGACAGAGTATTTTAAACGGGCCATGGACGGGGCGCTTGGCGTATCGCATGGGATATCTGAGCCCTTGGGTAAACGCGTATTTTATTTTGCTGCACCAGCCTTTGAAAAGTCGGGTAAAGTTGCTGCGGCCTTAATCGTAGCGGTGGATATCGAGCGCGTGGAAGAAGAATGGCGCGGCGGCTCGCCTACATTGCTTTTCATTGATGAGGCAGGATCAGTGTTTATTTCGAACCGATCTGAGCTGTTGTTTTGGTCACGTGTTCCCGAGAAAAACCAGTTTCTGGACCCACAAGGGCAACCAGCTGAATTTTCAAGCTCAAAAAAGGGTGATTTGGAAATTTGGAATTTGGATTGGGGTCCCTATATTCCGCGTCAGGGCCTTCACTTGTCGGTTCCAATGCCCAGCATTGGCTTAAGCGGAGAAGCAATCATTGACTTGGCTCCAGCCAAACGCTTGGCTTGGTTGCAAGCCGCTGTTATGGCTGCCGTGTGCTTGGGGTTCGGTGCCATCACATTGATAACTTTGGATCGCCGCCATGCTCTTGCGCAAGCTAATATGGTTCTTGAAGAACGCGTTTTAGCGCGCACCATGGCATTGTCTGATAGCAATACAAGCCTGCGTCATGAGATCAAAGAACGCAAAGAGGCAGAATTGGCCCTTAAGCGCGCACAGGAAAGTCTTATTCAGGCAGAAAAACTGAGCGCGCTGGGACAGGTTTCCGCGGGTATCAGTCACGAATTAAACCAACCATTGATGGCCATCCAGCAATATGCAGAAAATGCGGCCGACTTTATTGAACAAAACCGTAATGCCGTCGCGAGCGACAACCTGACCCAGATTTCCAGTCTTGCCCGGCGTATGGCGCGGATCATTACAAACCTAAAAGCCTTTGTGCGAAATGAAAATGAACCAATGACGCGCGTTGATTGCGTTTCAGTCGTCGAAACAGCTCTTGAGTTGGTTCAAACACGCCGGGAACAGGAAAGCGTCACTTTAATCTGGGAAAAACCTGAAAAGCCAATTTGGATTTTAGCAGGCGAAGTGCGATTGGGGCAGGTTTTGATAAACCTGTTGACCAATGCCCTTGATGCGATGTCAGAAAGCGATAGCAAAACGCTTCAATTGGACATTAGGGTAGAGGGGCAGGTTTTTATCACTGTGCAGGATTCTGGCCCGGGGATCGCCCAACCTGAAAAGATCTTTGATCCATTTTATTCCACCAAAGAAGTTAGCGCCTCAGATGGCTTGGGTTTGGGGCTTTCAATTTCTTATGGGTTGATCCAAAGTTTCGGCGGTGAAATTAAAGGTGGAAATACAAGCAATGGTGCGAAATTCACGGTTGCGTTGAAGCCATTCACTCAAACGGAGGGGGCAGATGGGTAAGGTCTTGATCGTTGATGATGATCGGCAGTTGCGCCAAGCACTGTTGCAGACACTTGAATTGGCAGGGGTTCAGGCGCAAGGGGCCGGGTCATTTATTGAGGCCAAAGATTTCATCAAAGATGATTTTGATGGGATTGTTCTAAGTGATTTACGTATGCCCGGCAGAGATGGGTTTCATCTTTTATCCTATAGTCAAAAGATTGATCCTGAATTGCCGGTTATTTTACTTACAGGACACGCAGAAATTCCGCTCGCCGTTAAAGCGATGGGGCAGGGGGCATTTGACTTTCTCGAAAAACCCTGCGCGCGCGATGCATTACTGCCGGTTCTAGAGCGGGCGCTGAAAACGCGGTCTTTGGTGCTTGAAAACAGGAATTTAAGAAGCACTTTAGAAGCCTCTGATCCTGCCGCGCGGATGGTTTTTGGAATTTCGGATAAGGCGCAAAACCTTCGCCGTGCGATTAGAACAGTTGCGGCGCTTAATACTGATGTTTTGATCAGTGGTGCCCCAGGCACAGGTGTGTCAAAGGTTGCAGAAATTATACATATGTGTTCACCGCGCGCTCAGGGCCCCTTTCAAAAGCGTGCGGCAGATGGTCTTGAAGGGCGCGCACTAGAACAAGCTCTAGAGGATTGCGCGCGCGGCATTTTGTTTCTGGATCGCATCGACTTGATGCCGCAAGATATGCAACTTGCCCTACTAAATTTATTGGAACACCATACGCAGGTCAGGTTGATAGCCGGTATGACTGTTGCCTCGCCTGCTTTGGTGGCGCCGGGCAGTGTGCAGGAGGACTTGTTTTATCGTCTCACTGTGGCGTCGGTTCATATTCCCAGCTTATCAGAGCGTACAGAAGATATTCCAGTGATGTTTTCCCAATATGTACAGCAAGCTGCTGAGCAATCTGGACTTGCGGCACCCGCTATTACGCCCCAAGTTACAGCGCATTTGCTTCAACAAGATATCAGCGGCAATGCGCGCGCCTTGATGAGTATGGCGATGCAATTTGTGTTGGGTATTGAGGAAAGCACATCAAAAAACTCTGCCGCACAGGGGTTGGTTGCGCAAATGGCCCAAGTGGAAAAAACACTTCTGATAGATGCATTACGCCACAGTAAGGGCCATGCAGTGGCCGCCGCTGAATCGTTGCAACTGCCGCGGAAAACATTTTACGATAAACTTGCAAAATACGGCATTCGAGCAGAGACTTTTCGCCTTTGAAGTGTGTGGAATGCCGCTCATCTGGGCATCAGCCCTGTATGATAATCCGCACAGTCTTGCGAAATTAGCAGCTTGATTTCAATCGCTTTGTTCTTTTAAGTATATAAGATAAAATATAAAAAATCGAAATTTCCGCAATAATTGAAGACTGTCTTGATGCTTTAAGTGAGATAAACTTTTATTCGATTCGTGCCCTGATAGGGCGAGATGTTTCTAGGAGGAAATATAATGAAATTTGTTACTGCTGCGGTTGCGGCCATGGCCCTGACCACATTTGCATCTACAGTTTCGGCAAGTTGCGAAACAGGCGAGATCGTGATCAAGCTGAGCCATGTCACCAATACAGACAAACACCCAAAAGGCATTGCTGCCTCACTGCTGCAATCGCGGGTGAATGAAGAAATGAATGGCATAGCTTGTATGGAAGTTTTCCCTAACTCAACGCTTTACAATGACAATCAGGTCCTAGAAGCGATGTTGCAGGGTGATGTTCAAATGGCTGCGCCCTCGCTGTCAAAGTTCGAGCAATTCACCAAGGTTTTTCGAATCTTTGACCTGCCGTTCATGTTTAAAAACATCAATGCTGTTGACGAGTTCCAAAATAGCACGACTGGGCAGTCTATGAAAGAAAGCATGACGCGCCGCGGTCTTTTAGGATTGGCGTTCTGGCACAATGGGATGAAGCAAATGTCCGCGAACAAAGCGCTGATTGACCCAAGCGATGCCAATGGTCTTAAATTCCGGGTTCAGAACTCAGAAGTATTGAAAGCGCAAATGGCCGCGCTGGGCGGATCACCACAGCCGATGGCGTTTTCAGAAGTCTATGGCGCATTGCAAACTGGCGTTGTGGACGGTCAGGAAAATACCTGGTCCAATATTTACGGCAAGAAATTCTTTGAAGTTCAAGATGGCGTGACCGAAACCAATCACGGCATTATTGACTATATGCTGGTTACATCCACCGATTGGTGGGACAGCCTTGACGGTGATGTGCGCGATCAACTTTCAACAATCATCGCCGAGGTCACCGAAGCCCGCAATGCTGAATCGACAGCCGTAAATGATCAGGCCAAGCAGGAAATTATTGCGGCTGGTGGTGTTGTGCGTCAATTGAATGCATCGCAGCGTGATGCATGGGTCGCAGTCATGAAGCCTGTTTGGGAAAAATTCCGTGATGATGTGGGCCAAGAAAATATTGATGCGGCGCAAACGATCAATACCAAGCACTAATACATCTAAATAAATTTGGCGCCCCCTTCAGGTGGGGGCGCAATTATTTACCATCTGATGGATCTTTGGAATGTCGTCCCAAGCCGAAAGCCCACTTAAGAGCTTTTTGAACAAGTTTGAAGAGACTGTAATAGCGCTCATACTGGGCGTCATGGTGGTCGTTACATTTATCAATGTCGTTTTGCGGTATGGATTCAATACCGGCCTGATTTGGGGTTTGGAATTGGTTTCGTTTCTGTTTGCTTGGCTGGTATTGTTCGGGATCAGCTACGCAGTAAAAATTTCGGCGCACCTAGGGGTTGATGCCCTTTTAAACATTACCGCAGGCCCTATGCGCAAAGCCTTTATGGCTGCTTCTGTTTTGCTGAGTATCTGTTATGCGGGCTTATTGTTGAAGGGAGCCTGGGATTACTGGGCCAATTTCGCAAATTTGCCGCAGACAACCGGGCGTTGGTTTCCAACAGGTTTCGAAGAGATGAAACGAACATCTTACCGCGCCTGGTATGAGGTGATTGATATTCCTTTTCCTGAGTTTCTGCGATGGATCGAGCCGTTGATGAATGAAGGTGAGCATTATGAAAAGCTGCCTCGTTTTATTCCTTATGTGATGCTTCCAATTGGTGCAGCTTTACTGCTGTATCGTTTTCTTGAGGTCGCTCTATTGCTGCTGCGCGGCCAAAGCAAAAGCTTGATCGTAAGCCATGAAGCAGACGAGGCGGTCGAGCAGATCGCCGCCGAAAATAAAGAGGCCTAATTTATGGAAGTCGCAGTTCTTTTCATAATGGTTGTGGGATTGCTGTTGATCGGCACACCGATTGCGATTGCGCTTGGATTGTCTTCCATTACCTTTCTTCTGGTGCTGGGGGATACCTCTTTGGCATCCATCGCACAGACCTTTTTTCAGGCGATGGCTGGTCACTACACCTTGCTTGCTATTCCGTTTTTCATTCTTGCTTCTTCTTTTATGTCTACAGGCGGTGTGGCTAGGCGGATCATTCGGTTTTCGATTGCAATCGTTGGACATTTCCCCGGGGGGTTGGCGATAGCAGGGGTCTTTGCTTGCATGCTGTTTGCGGCATTGTCTGGCTCTTCGCCTGCCACTGTTGTGGCAATTGGTTCAATTGTTATCGCAGGTATGCGCCAGGTCGGGTATTCAAAAGACTTTGCCGCCGGTGTGATTGCAAATGCGGGTACTTTGGGCATATTGATCCCTCCGTCGATTGTGATGGTGGTCTATGCTTCGGCCACGGATGTTTCTGTCGGGCGGATGTTTTTAGCAGGTGTCATCCCGGGGTTGTTGGCCGGCACGATGATGATGCTTACAATCTATGTAATTGCTAAAATTAAAAACCTGCCGAAGGGCCAGTGGCTTGGATGGTCAGAGGTGATCGCATCTGGGATGGATGCGATTTGGGGTTTGTTTTTAATTGTGATTATTCTTGGAGGCATCTATGGCGGGATTTTTACGCCAACTGAGGCGGCGGCAGTCGCCGCAGTCTATGCATTTTTCATTGCAACTTTTGTGTATCGCGATATGGGGCCTTTGGCGACGCCAGAAGGCCAAGATAATATCCCGTTGCGGCGCAAGCCTTTGGCGCTCATCACGGCATTTTTTCACAAAGACACACGCGACACCTTGTTTGAGGCTGGCAAGCTTACAGTAACGTTGATGTTTATTATCGCTAATGCCCTGATCTTGAAGCACGTTTTGACCGATGAGCAAATCCCCCAGAAAATTGCAAGCACCATGTTGTCAGCCGGGTTTGGACCGATAATGTTTCTGGTTGTGGTCAATGTGATTTTGTTGATCGGGGGTCAGTTTCTGGAACCCTCTGGCCTGATCGTCATCGTGGCGCCGTTGGTGTTTCCGATCGCAATTGAATTGGGTATTGATCCCATTCATTTGGGCATCATCATGGTGGTTAATATGGAAATAGGCATGATCACGCCGCCCGTTGGCCTTAATCTTTTTGTGACATCAGGGGTCGCTGGCATGCCCATGATGCGCGTTGTCAAAGCGGCTTTACCATTCTTGGCGGTCTTGTTTGTCTTTTTGGTCCTTGTGACTTATGTGCCGTTTTTGTCAACATGGTTGCCGACGACCTTCATGGGGCCTGAAATTATAACAAAATAAAGCCCTTGCGGGTGTCTGGCCAGCCGTAAGGTGATTATCAGTTCAGGT
>CABXKH010000006.1 GCA_902512685.1 Paracoccaceae bacterium
CAACCTATCTGGGGTTAAAACAGCCCTTCAATTTGGCCCTCAGGATTAAGCATAATCGCTTCTGAGGCCGGCACTGATGGCAATCCTGGCATTGTCATAATCTCACCACAGATCACAACGATAAATCCGGCTCCAGCGCTTAGACGCACTTCGCGCACTGGCACCGAATGGCCCAAAGGCGCCCCGCGGCGGTTCGGATCGGTGGTAAAGCTGTATTGGGTTTTCGCCATACAGACCGGAAGATGGCCATAACCTGCTGCTTCCCAGTCTTTGAGTTGGTTGCGGATTTTTCCATCAGCCAAGACTTCATCCGCGCGATAAATCCGCTTTGCCACAGTTTCGATTTTCTCAAATAGGCTGAGATCATCGCTGTAAAGCGGTGCAAAGTTAGCCATGTCCGCATCAGCGATTTCCGCCACGCGGGTTGCCAGTTCAATCGTACCCTCGGACCCTTTTTCCCAGTGCTGGCACAAAATGGCTTCTGCGCCCTGTTCAGCAACATAGTCTTTGACGGCTTGCACTTCGGCATCCGTATCCGTGACAAAATGGTTAATACCAACCAGAACAGGAACTCCAAAGGATTTAACATTCTCGATATGCCGTCCAAGGTTCGAGCATCCGGCCTTTACCGCTTCGACATTTTCCGGCCCTAAGTCTGCTTTGGCCACGCCGCCGTTCATCTTCATTGCACGCACCGTGGCCACGACCACCACAACCGCAGGCGCAAGGCCAGCTTTACGGCATTTGATATTCATGAATTTCTCGGCCCCAAGATCGGCGCCAAATCCGGCTTCGGTCACCACATAATCTGCCACCTTTAGGGCAGTTGTGGTTGCCATCACCGAATTACAGCCATGGGCGATATTGGCAAATGGACCGCCGTGGACAAAGGCAGGGTTGTTTTCCAGTGTTTGAACCAAATTTGGCTGCATCGCATCTTTCAGCAGAACAGTCATCGCGCCGTCGGCTTTGATATCGCGGCAATAGATCGGCGTTCTGTCGCGCCGGTAAGCGACAATGATATCACCCAAACGCTTTTGCAGATCCTCAAGCGAGGTTGCCAAACACAAGATCGCCATGACCTCAGAGGCCACGGTGATATCAAACCCGGTTTGACGCGGATAGCCGTTGGCCACCCCGCCCAGCGAGGTCACAATATCGCGCAGCGCCCGATCGTTCATATCCATCACCCGGCGCCAGACCACACGGCGTTGGTCAATCTCAAGTTTGTTGCCCCAATAGATGTGATTATCGATCATCGCAGAGAGCAAGTTATGCGCTGATGTGATGGCGTGAAAATCGCCCGTAAAATGAAGGTTCATTTCCTCCATGGGGACAACTTGGGCATAACCGCCGCCGGCTGCGCCGCCCTTCATTCCAAAACAGGGGCCAAGCGAAGCTTCTCGGATACAAATGGCCGCCCGTTTTCCAATGCGGTTAAGCCCGTCGCCCAATCCAACGGTGGTAGTGGTTTTGCCTTCGCCTGCAGGTGTTGGGTTGATCGCGGTCACCAAGATAAGCTTGCCGTTGGGCTTGCTTTGAACCGAGTTAATAAAGTCCTGACTGACCTTTGCCTTATCGTGGCCATAGGGCAAAAGATGTTCGGACGGAATATCCAATTTAGCGCCAATCTCTTGGATCGGTTTTTTATTGGCTTCGCGGGCAATTTCGATATCTGATTTATAACTCATAATTCATTCCCTATTGGGTGCATGGGTATACTCTGGACTGCGTATAATGCGCCTTGTCTACAAACAGCACGGCGATTCCGACAATTTTTAGGTCGCATGCGGCGGGCGCTGACATGACAGTTTCGCATCCGAAACCTACAGTGCGTATCGCAATGGTCATAATTGGTTCATCGCAAACTGGAAATTTGGCAGTTTGAGGGGGTTTCACCGACGCACGCTCAATGACGGCCACTTGAATTTTACGTCACCAGAACGTCTTAATCGCCCGCTCTGGCCAGGCTCTATCAAACTCTTGCCCACCCGCTTGACCGTCGCTGGCTTCGGCAATAATCCCGCCCATGCTCGGTAAATCTTGTGGCTTGTTCCCAGCCCATAATCCTGAGCGTAGAAGGGCGCGGGAACATTGGATATAGACTTCTTCAATTTTGATCACGATCACCGTTTCCGGGCACTTGCCCTTGCGTTCAAAACCGGCCCGTAATTCGGTATCAGTGGTTAATTTTGCCCTGCCATTGACACGTACCACCTCATTGCTGCCCGTGACGATGAACATCAAAGACACCCGCCCGTCCTCAATAATATTGCGCAGGCTATCCAGCCGGTTATTGCCGCGCCAGTCGGGCATCAAAAGGGTTTGCGCATCGCTGATCTGCACAACTGGTCCGGCGTCTCCGCGCGGGCTTCCGTCCGTACCCTCAGGCCCGATAGTGGTCAGCACACAAAATTTTGATGCTGCGATCCATTTCGCGTAAAGCGGGGTCAGAACAGGAGATACTTTTTTCAGTGCCGCCGCGCTCGGTTCACCATAAAGCGCCAGTAAATCATCGAGATTTTCGATATACTTCATGGTTTTCCGCCTCTTGCATCAATATGTCTGACTGGGTCTCAACCACATTTTCCAATCGGGTTAAAAAATCTTCTTTGTTCAGCCCTGGCCCGATTGTTGGTAAAAATTCGACAACCGCCAGACCCGATTTTCGGTAAACACCCCGCCGTGGCCAAAAAATCCCCACATTGGTCGCCGCTGGCACGCAGGGTTGACCGGTTTCTTTGTATAGAACCGCCGCGCCCACCTTATAGGGTAGTTTTGCTCTCGGTGCGACTCGGGTGCCTTGTGGGTAAATAACAAGTTGACCTGCTTGCGCCGTGCCGTTGCTGATATCAGCTAACATTTTCTTAATCGCTTCAGCCCGGCGGCCACGCTTTACGGGAATGCAATCCAAAAAATAGGCATACCAGCCAACAACCGGCGCCCATCTAAGGATATCCTTCATAATGAACTTTGGCTTGGGAATAACGCTAACAATTAAAATAATATCAAAGAAGCTTTGGTGTTTACTGGCGATCAAAACGCCATCCGTTGGAACCGGACCGCGGATTTCCGACTTAAGACCGATCATCCATCCAGCAGTCCAACGCACCCATCTGCAATACGTCCGCACCGTAAAACAGGCAAAGCGGTGGCTGGCAGCAGACAATGGGGCAAAGGCCACGCCGATAACCGCCATCATAAGATACATTTGAATGGAAAATAAAAATGACAGTAGCCAGCGTACCGCATATCGCATTATCGAAGTCTCCGCAGTTCTCGGCGGGTCGCCTGCCGGGTTGCAAAAAAGGCCACCACCGCAATGATCGGTGGCAAAGTGAGTAACCACAGCCATTGCAGTTGTTGAAAACCAAGGCCTGACAAAATCATCGCCTGATCGTTTTTCGAAGGCAACAGGTATACGGCCAAAGCGCCAACCCCGGTCCCGATAGCAGCACCAAATAAAGCCCGTAGGGTAAAGCGCCGCACGAAAGCTGCTGCAATATAGCTGTCGCGCGCACCAATCAAACGCAGCACCGCAACAACCTGTGCATTGGCCGCCATGGCCGCCCGGGTTGCAAGAGTGATCATCGCCGCGCTGGTCGCCGCCATTAGCACAATTGCAAACAGCCCCAATGCCCAAACCCGCTGGGCTGCTTTAACCAAGGGGCCCTGCCACCGGCTGTGATCATCAAGCACCGCTCCGGGCACCTCCGCAGCCAGCCTCAGGCGCAATCCCTGTGCATCATAGCCCCGGCTATCTTCGCGGATATCAATAAGGCGCGGAATAGGAAGCGCGTCAACCGGCAGGTCAGGGCCAAACCACGGCTCAAGTAGCGCCTGCTGCTCATCGGGTGTAATCACCCGCGCTTCGGCAATCCCCGGCGTGGTTTTGAGAACTTTAATCGCCTGTGCCAATTGGCTGCCCATCTGCTCAGCTGGGGCTGAAATACGCAGTGTCGCTCCGCCAGCCAAAGCCGCGCTCCAGCGATCTGATAACCGGTTTGCAGCCAGCGCCAGCGCCAGCGCAAACACCACCAAAAAAGCCATGGCTGCAGAGGTAAAGGTCGTCAATCCAGCCGTAAAACCCGTCGGCGGCACCACCCGATCGCGGCTGGTATCATGTGAAATCGGAAACCCGCTATCGTCATTGGGGGTCGTCATAAGTTGGCCCCGGCCAATTGCACACGTTTGTTATAAATTCGCAAAACGCGCGCCTGCACTTCGGTTTTGGCGGCGCGTATCAGGCTAAGATCATGACTGGCGATCACAACCGTTTTTCCCATTCGGTTAAGTTCGACCAGCAATTGAAGAAGGCGCTGAGACATTTCCCAGTCAACATTTCCGGTGGGTTCATCGGCCAGAATAATATCTGGCGACATAATCACCGCCCGTGCAAGAGCCGCCCTTTGCCGCTCGCCGCCCGACAATTCAGGGGGCAGCGCATCGGCGCGGTGACCAAGACCCACCCAGTTCAAAAGCTCTTTTAGATTTGCGCCATCTGCCAAGGTATCTTGGCCTGCTGCCGCCAGCGGCAACGCAATATTATCCACTACATTCAAGTGGTCGAGAAACTGGCAATCTTGATGCACAACCCCGATACGGCGGCGGGTGAGCGCAATGTCATCACGGGTCATTTTCCGAGGGTCTTGACCAAATATGGTGATGGTCCCAGTGGTGGGCACCAGTGCCCCATAACACATTTTAAGAAAGGTGGTTTTCCCAGACCCGGATGGACCTGTAAGGAAATAAAACGCACCTGACGCGATCGACAGCGTCATTTCTGATAACAGCTCGCCTCCACTATAGGTGTAGGCCACATTTTCCAAATCTATCAAACCATGTTCTTTCAGCAACGGCGACCTTTATCTGTGTTGTGCCCTAGCATCGCGCGCGTTGCAATCCATCTTGGCACATAGAAATTCACTTTTCCCTTTTGGCTAGATTATATATTGTGCCATAAGGTGAAGGGAAATCGGGAAAACAACGTGATAGAAGAGCCTAAAATGCTACTGCTGTGTCCGAATTGCGGCGCGCAGTATGAAGTTCCAGAAGACCATATTCCCAAAAAATATGGCCGCGATGTGCAATGCTCGGCTTGTAATCATACATGGTTTCAAACCCATCCGGCGCAGGACTTACAGCCATTATCCAAAGACAAGGTTGATGGCCTTGATTTGCCAAAGCCCGCTGAGCAAGGGTCTGAAAGCTTACGGGGCGATGATTTAGAAGCGGGTTCACCCGCACCATCCGCAGGCGCGGGCCCGCAGATGCCGCCTTTGCGGCAAAAAAGATCCCTGCATCCCTCTGTTGCTGGCGTATTGCGAGAAGAAGCCAAACGCGAGGTCGAAGAACGCGGCATAAATTCAGCACAGGTCCCAGACAACGCGGCAGTATCCCAACCAAACAGCGAGGCCGCATCAAGTAGCCCTGTCCGATCAGGGTCTTCGGATCAGGCACGCGATGCCGACATGGATATGCAGGCCCTAGAAGCGCTATATCAAAATAGCGAAAAGACCGCGAAAAGCACACGCGGCGCCCTATTGCCGGATATTGATGAGATAAATTCCACCCTTAGCACCAGCGGTGCAGAGTGGCCAAGCGATAGTGATGCCTCTAAAGAAATCGCACAAAAAGGGCAACGCAGACTGGGATTTTTGCTTGGTATTGCGATTATTATCGCAGCGGCGGCGCTCTATTATTTTGCCGGCACATTGAGCGAACGTATACCCGCTTTGCAACAGCCGCTCGAACTATACCAACAGTGGATTAATAATATGCGTATTGTGTTGGACCAATGGATACGTCAGGCGATCGATTGGCTGCAAACACAGTGGGCAGTGCTCAGAGCACCCACGCAATAATGACCGTCAGCCGATCCACCTTTTAGACCAATTAGCCCAGCGGAAACTGTCATATCATTTTGCACTATAGGCGAATTTGCTTACAACCAATCAGGCAAACTATCGCGATTTATGATGTCGTCATAGCTTGGACGGGCACGAATAACCGCAAATTGATCCCCGTTCACCAGCACTTCGGGGATCAAGGGTCTGGTATTATATTCGCTGGACATAACTGCGCCATAAGCGCCTGCAGAGCGAAAGGCCACAAGATCGCCTTGCTGTTGCGCCACCAGATGACGGCCTTTGGCAAATGTATCGCCACTTTCACAAACCGGACCGACGATATCATATACTGCCTGTTCTGTGCCGGCTGCCGGCTCGATCACAGGAACAATATCGTGATGCGCATCATACATTGCAGGGCGTACAAGATCATTCATTGCCGCATCTAGGATTAAAAATTCACGGTCTTCGCCTGATTTTACATAAATCACTGAGCTGACCAAAAGCCCCGCATTGCCTGCAATCAACCGGCCCGGTTCAATTTCTATTTCACAGCCCAGATGCCCCAATTCGCGTTTGACCATTGCCCCATAATCCGTTGGCAATGGTGGCGCTTCGTTTGAGCGGGTATAAGGAATGCCCAAACCACCGCCCAAATCAAGCCGTCGAATATTGTGGCCATCGGACCGTAGTGTTTTAGTCAATTCCGCCAATTTGCGATAAGCAGCAACAAAGGGTTCTAATTCAGTCAGCTGGCTGCCGATGTGAACATCAATGCCCACGATATCCAAACCTTTGAGCTGCGCAGCTTGGGCATAAACGTCGCGCGCGCGTGATATTGGAATGCCAAATTTGTTTTCAGATTTTCCAGTGGCAATTTTAGCATGGGTTTTGGCATCAACGTCTGGATTGACCCGAATTGTGATCGGCGCCGTGCGTCCGAGCGATAAGGCCACCTCATTCAACAGATGCAATTCAGGCTCGCTTTCGATGTTGAACTGGCGCACTCCGCCCTGCAGCGCCTGATGCATTTCACTGCGCGTTTTGCCAACCCCGGAAAATACAATCCGCTCGCGCGGCACGCCAGCTGCGCGGGCACGCAAATATTCCCCGCCAGACACCACATCCATGCCTGCACCAAGATTGCCAAGCGTTTTAAGGATCGCCTGATTGGATGCCGCTTTCATTGCAAAACAAACCAGATGATCGAGCCCGTCGAGAGCCTCATCAAAAAGTTTGAAATGACGGATCAATGTGGCTGTTGAATAGACATAAAACGGCGTGCCCACCTGTTCAGCAATATCCTGAATTGCCACATCTTCTGCATGCAGCAAACCATCACGATAAAGAAAGTGATCCATAATCCTTGCCCCGGTTGAATAGATCAGAAGTGAAGATCACCTAGACCATTCAGCATGTTAAGAAAACCCTTCTCCTGACACAAGCACACTTGTTAAGCTGCCTCTTGTATCCCAAAGGGGTGCTTTTGCCTAATATTAGCTCAAAAGTGGTCGAATACGATCAATCGCACGTTCGATGTTTTCGGTGCTGTTTGCATAGGAAACCCGGATGAAGCCTTCGCCATGAACCCCAAAGCTGGTACCGGCAATTGTAGCAACACCAGCCTTTTCTAAAAACAGGTCCTGAGCATCTGCGGCGCTCAACCCCGTGCCCGAGATATTGGGAAAGGCGTAAAAGGCACCAGCAGCATCGGTGCAGCGAACCCCCGGCAAATCATTCAAAGCATCCACAATAATCCGCCTCCGGGCGTCAAACTCGGCGACCATCTGATGCACCGCGTCCTTGGGTCCGGTCAGTGCTGCAAGACCGGCAAATTGCGCCGAGGCGTTAACGCATGAATGATCATTAATACACAAACGCGTCACCGGATCGACCATTGCATCGGGCCAGACCGCATAGCCCATACGCCATCCGGTCATTGCATAGGTTTTTGACCATCCATCAAGCACAATCAGCCGGTCACGTATTTCAGGATAATTTAGCAGGCTCACATGGGTGCGCCCACCGTATAGCATTTCGCTATAAATCTCATCCGATAGAATGGCCACATGCGGATGCTGCCGCAATCCTGCCACCAATTTGTCAATCTGTTCCTTCGGCGTCACGCCGCCAGTTGGGTTGGCAGGACTGTTAATGATGATTAATCGCGTCCGCTCATTGATTTGAGACAGCACTGTATCTGCATCGAAGGCAAACCCGTTTTGCTCACTCAGGGCCATTGGAACGGCTGTGGCGCCACTATAGCGGATGACCGATTCATAAATCGGAAAGCCGGGATTGGGATAGATAATCTCTGCGCCCGGTTCCCCAAACATCAAAACCGCAAAAAACATCGTCGGCTTTCCACCGGGGACCACGATAACGTTGTCTGGGTTGACATTCGCGCCGTGCCGCGCTGCAAGATCTTCGGCCACCGCAGTTCTGAGCTGTGGCAAGCCATTGGCCGGCGTATAGCCATGATGACCGTCCTGCAACGCTTTGATGCCAGCCTGAACAATATGATCAGGGGTGCGAAAATCAGGCTGTCCGATACCCAGATTGATAATATCTTTGCCCTCTGCGGCCAATTTCTGAGCCCGCGCCAAAACGATAAATGCGGACTCTGTGCCCAGACGGGAAATACCTTTGGAAAACTGTAGCTCTGACATCACGACCCCAAATTTGTTGATCATGGCTGGGCTTGAAGCTCAAAGCCAAATCAAGTGTTATTTTTAAACGGCGTTAGCCGGCCTTTGAAACCTGTCCAAAATAGCATCTACTGTCAATGGGATGGTTCAAAATTAACCTTCAATTTCAACATTCTATTAGGAATTTACCAGAGTTATTCTGCCGCGTTCGCACTTGGCGGCACTGGCAGCCCATCAACGCCGCAGCCTGCGGTAAAAGCCAAAAGAGCCGCCATTAATACCACTTTAAGATAATTCATATCGCAAGCCTGCCTTTCCAATTTGCAATCTGAGCGCGCACCTGCTCTGGGGCAGTGCCGCCAAACGATACCCTTGATGCAACCGAATTTTCAACACCAAGTACGGAAAATACATCTTCGGTTATTGCGCTGTGAACCGACTGCATATCTGCGAGGCTAAGCTCTGGTAGATCACAGCTGCGTTTTTCGGCCAGTGCCACCAAAGCGCCGGTGACATGATGGGCATCGCGAAACGGCATATTCAACGTGCGAACCAACCAATCCGCCAGGTCGGTGGCCGTGGAAAACCCTGAACCTGCGGCGGCGGCCAAAGCCTCTTGATTGGCCTGCATATCGCGCACCATGCCGTCCATTGCTGCCAGGGCCAAAATCAAATGATCGGCCGCGTCAAATACCTGTTCTTTGTCCTCTTGCATGTCCTTGGAGTAGGCAAGCGGCAAGCCTTTCATCACCATCATCAATGCAACATGGGCGCCAAAAATCCGCCCGACTTTGGCACGGATCAATTCTGCCGCATCAGGGTTTTTCTTTTGCGGCATGATGGATGAGCCTGTCGAAAACCTGTCAGACAAAGAAACGAAACGAAATTGCGCCGAAGACCAAATGACCAGCTCTTCTGCAAACCGGCTAAGATGCATCGCGCAGATCGAAGCCAAGCTTAGAAATTCCAGCGCAAAGTCACGGTCGCTGACCGCATCCAGTGAATTGGCCATAGGCCGGTCGAAACCAAGCGCCTGAGCAGTGTAATCCCGGTCAATCGGAAACGATGTTCCTGCAAGAGCAGCCGCCCCCAGCGGGCACTCATTCATCCGCGCACGCGCATCGCGAACCCGCCCAAGGTCCCGTGAAAACATTTCCACATAGGCCATCATGTGATGCCCCCAAGTGACAGGCTGTGCTGTTTGCAGGTGGGTAAACCCGGGCATCACCCAACCTGCGCCAGCTTCGGCTTGGGTCAAAAGCCCTGAAATCAGGGAGGTAAGCGCCTGATCAGCCGCATCGAGTTGATCGCGCACCCACAGCCGGACATCAGTGGCCACCTGATCATTGCGCGAGCGCGCTGTATGCAAACGCCCTGCCGGCTCGCCTATAATTTCTTTCAAACGCGCTTCGACATTCATATGAATATCTTCAAGCGCCGTAGAAAACTGAAACTCACCGCCTTGGATTTCTGACAAGACCGTGAACAGGCCTTTTCTTATGGCGTCGGCATCGCTATCTGAGATGATATCCTGTGCTGCCAGCATTGCGGCATGGGCCTGCGATCCGGCAATATCTTGTGCCGCCAGACGCTGGTCAAATCCAATGGACGCATTAATTGCTTCCATAATGGCATCCGGACCAGCGGCGAAACGGCCACCCCACATCTGGTTCGAGGACTTGTTTGACATATTGGAGCCTTTCGGAGGACGCATGCGCGCTATTTCTTTGATCATTCTTTATACTGCTCTGATTGCAGGTGCAAATAGCGCCTTGGCAGAAAACTCTAATATTTCAGCGCTAAATCAACTGCGCCAAGGCGACATGCAAAAGCTGGTGCTTCATGCCGCGCCCAAACGAGTTTCTAATATTCCGTTTTTGACCGAGAATGGTGCGGAGAAAACGCTGGATGATTACAAAGGCCGCTATGTTTTGGTGAATTTTTGGGCCACTTGGTGCGCACCCTGCCGCGCTGAAATGCCAAGCCTTTCCACACTTCAATCCACGATCGGCGGCAGTGACTTTAGCGTTGTAACCATTGCCACCGGCCGCAATACACCGGCAGCAATTGACAAATTTTTTGCCGAGATCGGAATAGGTAATTTACCAACATACCGCGACCCAAAACAAAAATTGGCGCGCAGCATGGCGGTGCTTGGACTGCCCGCAAGCATTTTAATCTCGCCAGATGGCCACGAGATTGGCCGCCTGCTTGGGGATGCCAATTGGTCAGACGCATCCGCGCTTGCCCTTCTGTCGTCTTGGATTGAACAAGATTAGATTGCTGGATCACCCCTAAGGCGGGATTTCGCAGCTAACCTAAAACCTTAAATCAGCCACACTGAACCCAATATCTGGCCTTCAGATTGACCTGAAAACTCTTTGCTCAACCAGGTCAACCCTGCAAAGCCCTGTTTGGATTTTTGGCCCCAATGTAGACCGGTACGAAACCGCAATCGACGACGACGCATAGTCGATTCTGCGCCATCAAAAAATGCGCTGTTTGACACGTGGCCGATATCGCCGCCGATAGAAAAACCCAATTTTTCTTCGCTCGCCCCGATGGCTCGGTATCGCTGACCGGTCACTTGATCTCTTATATATAATTTGTCTGAAAATCCACTTCCAAAGTAAATATCCGCACCCACGCGTGCAAGCGTTTCCGCTGTCGCATACGCCTCAAAAAAGGGTCTGATAATTAGTCGATCCTCGTCAGGGACAGTTTTGGCAACTTCCAAAAACGGCCCGAATAGAACTTGATTGCTAATCTGGTTGGACAACACAGCCTCAGAGGCCAATTTTTCATTCAAGGCTTCATGAAGATTTTTTTGAAAGTTATCAAGCCCGGTTTGCTGACCCAAAACAGATGCCCCAACGCCGATGCTATACTCTAGTCCTTTGCGTTGAAAATGGCTGTGCAAACTGAGGCCTAGATGCCCGACAAAAGGTCTATCAATACCACGTTTTCCACTTAGGTCTGAAGGCGCTATTATCTCGCCCAGAAAACGGGCTTCAACAAGTTCAGCAAACTCTTGGGGCAGTTCACCTTTCCATTTTTGCCCCCAAATACGACTTGAGCTAAATGACCCGGTTCGCCATCTGTCCTTGCCATCACCTAGCACATCATTTGTGGTTAACCGGCCATTACCAATAAAGTGCCTTTTCTGTTTATTTTCTGATAAACCTTCTGCCACTACAGGTAGAGTGAAAAAACCCAAAAGAATTGAGAGTTTCAGGGCCTGAACAAATAATAATCTCATGAATGAGCCCTCCTAAATAGAATAAATGGAAAAAAGATCAAAAAAATAAATCATACTAATACCAACTTCACTGACAACATCCAGCGCTGCTTTTCAATAGATTCATGAAAAATAATCACCAACCCACAAAAGATTTGGTTTTAAAAAATGTTGTCGCTCAC
Source organism: Paracoccaceae bacterium (assembly GCA_902512685.1). Taxonomy (GTDB): domain Bacteria; phylum Pseudomonadota; class Alphaproteobacteria; order Rhodobacterales; family Rhodobacteraceae; genus CABZJG01. Next base: position 11,918 of record CABXKH010000006.1, read on the forward strand.
CCAGAATGTCAACCTGCACAACACTTTCGATCCTCCTAACATGCGATTTTTGCAAATCGGCCAATTGAATAAATCGAAAATAACTGCTTTTGAACAAAACGCCGTTGGCGCATCTTTTTACATTTTTTATTTGAGAAAAAATAGGTGGGCGAATTTTTAACCACTTTAAATAAATAAAACTGTATTGAAATTCTCAAGAAAACCACTTAATCTACTATTAGATGAGTTAAACTCTTCCCACATTTTAAGAAATCAGTAGTAAATTAATGAAGGCAAAGTAACATTGAAACAGTAAATATTTTAAATAAACGAGTAAAGAACAATTCAATACTATAAGAATATGGATAAAACTATGAAACCTGACTTGGACAATTACACCTTAGAAGAATTAACATCCTTAAAAAAGGATGTCGAAGCTGCCATCAATTCATTTAATGCGCGCGCTTTGGCACATGCCCGCGAAGAGCTGGAAAAAACTGCCAAATCCATGGGCTACAAGCTTGATGAAATCTTTGAAATGCGCAAACCGCGTGCGAAAGTTGCCCCAAAATATCGCAATTCAGATGACCAAGACCAAACTTGGACAGGGCGCGGCCGCAAACCCAAGTGGGTTGAATACGCGCTTCAGAGCGGAAAAACATTAGAAGACCTTAGAATCTGATGGCCATCTTCCCAAAAATTTTGGCTCAGGCGCTTATCATCTGAACCATTGGGTGACAAAGCTGTATGGCACAGTGTTTTAAATTTACTCTGGTTATTAAAACACCGTGTCATATGACAATTTCAAATGGCTCCAAGAGTGACCAGTCAAACGTGACCCCGATGCCCGCAGTGTCTGGCGCAACTGCATGGTGGTGATTAAGCTGGAGGGGTTGGCGGGTATAGCGGTCGATTGGAAAACTATGGACTTCCAGCCAACCACCATGCGGCTGTGAACTGACCAAACTGACATGCAACTCCTGCATTCCGTGACTGCAGATCGGAACGCCGGCTATTCGGCTCTTGTCTGCCACTTGTAACCACCCTGTTATACCACCGCAATTTGATGCGTCAGGCTGCACAAAACTTAACTGTGACTGTGCCAGCGCCATTTCAAATTCATGTAATGTATGAAGGTTTTCACCCTGCGCCACCGCCATTCCTGTCGCTTGGGCAATATCGGCGTAACCGGAATAATCATCGGGTATAATTGGCTCTTCAAACCAAAAAATATTTTGATCTTTTATGGCGTTGGCCAATTCGGTTGCCTGAGTAACAGACAAAGAATAATTGGCGTCAATCATGAACGTCACGTCTGGTCCGATCAGTTGCCGCACTGCGCGGATGCGCTCAATATCATCCGCCATATTTGGTTGGCCAACTTTTATTTTTACCGCATTAAAGCCTGCCTCAAGATACCTTTGGACGTTGCCAAGCAGCTTGGGAAGAGGAAAGCCTAAATCAATCCCGCCAGCGTAGGCTTTGCATGTGTTTGAATGCCCGCCTGCGCGTTTCCATAAAGGCTGGTCTTCAGCTTTGCAGCGCAGATCCCAAAGTGCGATATCAACTGCGGATATGGCAAAACTTACCAAACCCCCACGACCGACATAGTGCAAGTGCCACTGCATCCGATCATAAATGTCTTCGACAGGGGTCGCATCCAAGCCACGTAAATAAGGCGCAATATCATGTTTAATTAAGGCTGCCGTGGCATGCCCGCCGCGCCCGCCATTATATGTGTACCCCGTCGCCGAGCGCCCATCTTCCAGCATAACAGTGGCCGTTATTAAATGAAAATGACTGTGATAGCCGTGCTTGGCATCAACCAAAACCTCTTCTAATGGCACATTGAAAAGGCGCGCTTTTATATCTTTTATTTTTCCCATTACGGACCTCTCAATTGGCTAAGTTCCAACACTCGGTTGATAATATGATCCCTTTGTCTGTGCAAAGAGCGCTTTTCGAATGCCGTATTGAAACCCCATTTTCTTTGCCCTTGGCTGCATGGAAGAATGATACCATGCAGGAATGCATCCAACCTAACCAACACTCTTAACCAGGGCGGTTATCCCAACGCAATTCTTGTTAAGTCCTTGTTTCATATGATTTCCCCCCTTATCCCGGCTAAATATTTATATTGACCAGAAGCCGAATAGCCATATATCTGATTGGATCAAAGTCACCGATGCAAGCCCATACTGACACGACAAAAGCAAAACTGATACTTTTTAACAACCTCGTTACAGCAATTATTTTGGCCAGACTTTGCCAAAACACAGCAAGACATAAAGGACAGAGATGGAAAAACCAATAAATGTTGCCTTTCTCGGAACTGGGTTGATGGGCTTTCCGATGGCGCAAAATATATTAAAAAGCGGCCACAACGTTACGGTCTGGAACCGCAGTTCTGGCAAAGCCGAACCACTGCTGGATTTTGGAGCAAAAATTTCCCAAACTCCGACAGATGCAATAGACGGCGCCGAAGTTATTATTAGCATGTTGTCCGATGGCGCAGCTGTACAGGGGATATTGGATAGCCATAAACTTCAGGCGGCTCTGGTTAAAAAGTCTATATGGATCGACATGTCGAGCACAAAACCCGCAGAAGCCCGCACGCAGGCCTTAACTCTTAAATCTCTTGGTGTTGATCATCTTGATGCACCGGTATCCGGGGGGACAAAAGGCGCCGAAGGCGCAAGCCTTGCGATCATGGCTGGCGGTCAAGCCGCTGCATTTGAAACTGCAAAGCCTGTACTATCTGCAATGGGCCGGCCGGTTCATGTTGGTCCGTCTGGATCGGGGCAATTGGCAAAACTGGCCAATCAAGCGATCGTGGGCGTGACCATAGGCGCCGTGGCCGAGGCTATGCTTATGCTGGAAGCGGGCGGCGCGGACCCTGCATCGGTTCGCGATGCTTTGCGGGGCGGATTTGCTGATGGGACAATTTTGCAGCAACATGGCGCGCGTATGACCGAAGGTGATTTTACGCCGGGCGGGCCTTCAAAATTGCAACTCAAAGACCTCAACAACGTACTTTCTGAAGCAAAGGACCTTGGCTTAACGCTTCCCGTCACCGAACACATCCGCGACCGGTTCAAGTATTTTGTCGATCAGATGCAGGGCGAAAATCTAGATCATTCTGGTTTATATTTAGAACTAAAAGCGCAAAATGGGTTGAACGAATGACAAAGATACTGATCTTGGGCGGCGGCGGTATGGTGGGTCAAAAGCTTGCCGGCCAGTTAAAGGTAGATGGATTATCGCGAAAAGCTATAGACGATATTACAGCACTGGACCTAGGCTTTCCCAAAAATAGCGTTGCCGGGGTCAAGCAAGTGGTTGGCGATCTATCCGATCGTTCAAAACTGGCAGAACTCATCGCCCAGCGCCCTGATATTGTTTACCATTTGGCTGCGGTTGTTTCCGGAGAAGCAGAACGGGAATTTGACAAGGGCTGGCAGGTCAATATGTTCCATATGTGGCATTTGCTAGAACTGCTTCGAAGCGAAAACATCGCCAGTGGTGGGGACTATTGCCCCAAAGTTATCTTTACTTCTTCGGTTGCGGTCTTTGGCGGGCCGTTTCCAGAGTATATCGATGATGATTTTCTCACTGCCCCGCAAACCAGCTATGGCGCGCAAAAAGCAACTTGCGAACTCATTCTTTCCGATTTTAGCCGCAAAGGATTTGTCGATGGGATCTCGTTGCGTCTGCCAACCGTTTGTGTCCGGCCCGGCAAACCCAATCTGGCGGCCTCTTCGTTTTTTTCCGGCATAATCCGCGAGCCATTGAATGGCCAACAGGCCATCTTACCCGTTGCGGACAGCGTGCGCCATACACATGCGTCCCCAAGATCGGCTGCAGGCTTTCTGCGCCATGCTGCAACCGTGAACGGGGCAAAAATTGGTGCGCGGCGTGCCATTAACCTTCCCGGTGTGAGCTGCACAGTGGCCGAACAGATCGAAGCCCTCAGACGCGTCGCCGGGCAAGCCGTTGTTGATTTGATTGTCCCTCAACCCGATCCTGACATTATCAAAATTGTCGATACCTGGCCCAAGGCATTTAATCCCCAACTTGCGATTTCTTTGGGCTTCAAAGCAGAGCAAAGTTTTGATCAGATCATTGAAATTTACCGCGCGGATGACTTTGAACCCTAAGCCCCCGCTGACGCTGCTGCGCCAATGACGTTTCTTCCTGGTGAAGGCTTTTTTAGGCTACGCTAATCTTGCAATTGCTGTAGTGTTGCCTTGGGATATATGCTGTGACCCCAAATCTAACCCTCTGATAACGCGGTTTATTCCGTGGAGTACGACAATGAAAATAGCCGCCATCGGTGAAGCAATGATCGAAATGTCCATCACCGGGGATCAGGCCCAGTTGGGTGTGGCGGGCGATACGCTGAATACGGCGATCTATTTCAAGCGTACCGCTCCACAGATCGAAGTTGATTATATCACCCGACTTGGCAGGGACAGCTTTTCCAAACGCATCAAAAGCTTTATTGCGGATCAGTCTTTGGGCACCAGCGCCATTGAAACCGACGATGATCGCGTGCCGGGGCTTTATGCCATTACAACCGATTATCACGGCGAGCGGTCCTTTTCCTATTGGCGGGATCAATCAGCGGCACGTCACTTGTTCCAATCACAAAACTCTTATTCTTTTCATTGCCTTAAAGATTATGATGCGCTGTATCTGTCGGGCATAACACTGGCCATTCTGCCGCCATCTGTGAGTATGGCGCTGCTTGAATATCTAAACCAGTCGGCACATATCTTGGCCTTTGACAGCAATTACAGGCCCGCACTTTGGCCTGAGCAAAATACGGCAAAGAGTTTAATCACAGAATTTTGGAAGCGCGCGGATTTGGCGCTTCCGTCGATTGATGATGAAATGTTGCTGATGCAGCAAAGCGCTGCGGCGGTCACCGAGCGGTTTATCAAAAGCGGTCTTTCTGGGGCCTTGAAACGCGGAGCCGAAGGGCCCATTTCCCTCGGGGAAGTGGTGGATCAAACCTATCTACCGGCGCAAAACGTGCTCGATACCACTGCTGCCGGCGATAGTTTTAACGGCGCCTATCTGGCGGCCAAATTTAGCGGCGCATCACAGGCTGAAGCGCTGGCTAAAGGCCATGATTGCGCGCGCCATGTGGTTCAGCATCGCGGCGCAATTGCACCTTTGGTGTGACCTGTTTCAGCCTTCAAAACCTTGGATTTTGACCCTCTGTATCGCGTCGGTATTGCGGCAGTATCGCGGTGGTGCGTTTTTGGCGGGATCAGAGGGTCTGTTTGATCAACTCAGCAGGGCGGGATCGATCCCGACCAAAGCCAGCAAATCGTGCTTTGGCGCCGGACCTTGAACCGCAGAGGCAATCGCTTGGTCAGCAGGGTCTTGCAGCGCCCGCCCGGCAGCAACTTCGGCGCAGCAAAACGCGATCCATGCGGTCACGGCCTGGCTTAGAGCCGGAGCGGACACGCCCTGCTGTGCAAGGGCTCTTAGACTGTCGCCCCAACGATAGGGAATTTTTTGACTGCCATCCATTGCGATCTGCCGCAGCTGGTGGTGCAGATGCGGATTTTCAAACCGTACCAAAAGCGCTAGCCCATAGGCTTGCGAGCCTGTACGCAAATCACCGCTTAAGGTCTGCGCAGCCTCATCCATCAACTGCGCTGCACTGCGCCGCAGACCTTCATCGGACACGGCCTGATGAACATAGTCATAGCCCGCAGCAAGCCCGGCATAGGCAAGATACGAATGCGCCCCGTTTAGCATGCGCAGTTTGCGCATTTCATAGGGCGCAACATCGGGCACAAACTGTACCCCGGGCCAGTTTGGCCGCACATCGGCAAAGCGATCCTCGATCACCCATTCGCAAAACGGCTCGGTAGGAACTGCCATCGGATCACCGGTTGAAAAGCGCAATTCATCGCTGGTTGCCGGCGTAATCCGGTCCACCATAGAATTTGGAAATTCCACAAGATTCCAATTGATCGAAAGCCCGACCCGAGCCGCAAAATCACGCACTGCAGCACCCAAAACATCACCGTTGGCGCTTAGATTATCGCAGCACAGAACTGTCAGCGGCGCGCGGCGGTTGGCCAGACCCCGCGCAAGAAACCCGACAGCGGTTTGCGGTTCTTGCCCCGACAGATCTGCCTGTATCAACGGATGCGCCAGATCGAGCCTGTTGTCAGGGCCCAGACAATAGGCTTTTTCGGTCACTGTGAGGGAAATAATCTTCACCCTGGGATCGACCACATAGGCCAGAACAGCGCCCGGATTTTGCGGGGCCACCAGCACCTGCTGTAGAATATCAATGCGCTTGTGCTCAGTGCCCTGCACGCAAAGCGTATAGGTATTGTTTTGTTTTTTGAGCCCGTCAGCAATGCTTGCCGATCGCAAACTGACGCCGATAATCCACCAGCCACCGGCATTTTGCGTATAATCGGCCAGATGAGCGCGGAAAAAATTCCCAACGCCGAAATGTAATATTTGGCCAGAGCTCATGTCAGCCGATAGGCGCTGCGCGCCAAATCCACCGCCAAGGCCTGCGCCAGTTCGGTTGCAACGGATTTGGAAAACAAACGCTTTTGCACTTGGAGCGCCAAATGTTCGGCCACAGCCCTGCGCCATAAATCATGCCGCGCAGGAATTGACAGAAAGGCCCGCGTGTCATCATTAAATCCTGCCAAGTTAAAATAGCCGGCGGTTTCCACCACCTGATCGAAATAGCGCGCAATGCCCGCTGCGCTATCGTGAAACCACCACGGCGGACCGATGCGCAAACTCGGCCAATGACCGGCCATGGGCGCAAGTTCGCGCGCATAGCTTGCCTCGTCCAGCGTGAACAGGATCAATCGTAGGTCTGGATTATTGCCAACCCTGCTGAGCAGCGGCTCAAGCCCGCGCACCCAATCGGTGCTGATCGGAATATCTGCGCCCATGTCTCGGCCGAACTGTTCTAAAATCTCAGGATTTGTGTTGCGGCGACTGCCCCCATGAAGCTGCATTACCAACCCGTCTTCAATAGACATCTGCGCCATCTCGATCAGCATATGACCATAAAAATCTGCCTGATCCGCAGCGTCCGCACGGCCTTGTAAAATCTGTTCATAAAGCTCTTGTGGGTTTGCAAGCCAAACCGTATGCACCTGTTCAATGGCATGATCTGTGGCGGTGGCGCCGGCATCTTTAAAGACGGCGCGGCGCTGGCGCAATGCGTCTAGATACCCTGAAAAGCTGGTGATATCGCTATTTGCCGCCACACCCAATTGCCGCAGGTTGTTCAAAAAATCAGGATCGGCGGGGTTTAGCACCGCATCGGGGCGAAAGGTGGGAATAATCCGCGCCGACCAGTCCGAGGCTGCAATTTTTCGATGTGGCGCAAGCCTGTCGAGCACACCATCCGTGGTCGCCAGCACATCTATTCCAAATTGGTCAAAAAGCGCCCGCGGCCGATAGGATGGACCGTTCAGACGATCGGAAATCTGATCATAAACCGCATCCGCCGTCTGTGCGCCAAGCTCGGTATCAATGCCCAAGGTATTGCGCAGCACATATTCAATCCAAAGACGGCTAGGGGTTCCGTAAAACAGATGCCACTGCGCCGCAAAGCACCGAAAAATCGCCCGTGGATCACGCTGTTCAGGGGGCACACCGATGCCCAAATCGCGCAGGGCGATGCCTTGGGAATACAGCATGCGAAACACATAATGATCAGGCACAACCAAAAGCTCGGCCGGATCGGAAAAGGCTGTATTCTCGGCAAACCACATCGGGTCACAATGCCCATGCGGTGAAATAATCGCTAAATTCTGAATGCCCTGATAAAGATCATTTGCATCATCGCGCAGCTGCAATACCATTGCCCATCCTTATGGTTTCTTGGGTCTAACCCACAGAAATATAGCGTATAAATTTTTCAGACTGGATGAAGTCTAGCCTTGGCTCCGGCACTGTGCAAGGGGGATGGGAAATCGTTTTACAGCACTTTAGATCGCTTGGTGCCATTTAGTGCCGTATCGGCATCCGTCTTTAGCATAAATAAGATGCGCCGGATGCGGCGGGCCTAGCCATCACTTTCAGCAAATGAAACAAGTTTTGACTTCAGCGTTTTAAAGGCTTCGGATTTGACCTGCGATACCCGGCCCGGGGATAAATCAAGCACTTGGGCAATTTCATAAACATTGAGCTCTTCGACATAATAAAGCTGTAGCACCCGGCTTTGTTGGGTTGGCAGCGATTTCAGCGCCTCAACCAAATTGCCACGCATGGCCTTGCTGTCGATCAGCCTTTCAGGTTCAATTGTTGGCGCTGCGAAGAGCATGGAAAACTCGTCATAAACTTGGCTCAGACTTTCCGAGACATTGGCCTCAAACAGTTTTGTCCAGCTGAAATATTCTTCCATCGAAAGGTTGAGGCCCTTCGCGATTTCCTCATCCGTCGGGCTGCGCCCGAACTCTTTGGAAAGCTCGGCCTTTTTGGATTCGATCATTTGCTTGGCCTGAACCGTCGAGCGGTTCAAATTTCCCGAGCGCCGGATTAAGTCAAGGATCGATCCTTTGATCCGGATACTGGCATAGTTTTCAAAAGAGGCGCCCTCAACCGAGGTATATTTCTGTGCCGCATCCACCAATCCTTCAAGACCAGATTGCAGCAAATCATCAAGTTCTACAAAACTGGCAACCTTGGAATGCATCCGAAACGCAATTCTACGCACCAGACCTTCGTGCTTAAGCACGATGTTTCTGACATCTAGGTCTTTGTCCGTGTAACTTGAATTTTTCAATTAAGCGCGCCTTCGAACATTGCTTTGGGTATGTTATGGATTTTATCATCATATTTCAAATCCAGCAATTCATGGGCAATATTCTGCAACGTCATTGTTTCCAGAGTTTTGAATTTTGGATCATTGTTGAAACTCGGAACAAAGCCAATAAAACGATAGCTCAAGCCGCCAATACCGTTCAGCATATCATCCAGCCGGCCGTATGTTTCTGTGGCTTTATTGCCGCAAAACCCATGGTTAACCAAAATATTAAAACTGCGGCCGCCGGCCTGCTTGAGACCATTTTTTATAAATTGATAGGCCTCGGAATACCGCGAAACCGTATCTTCTAGAACCACCACCAATTCGTCGGCTTTTCCGCCTTTGGCAATATCAAAACCCGTGCGCCCAAACCCTGCATCCAGCACGGCAAAATCGGCAGCACACTCCCTGTTGCCCCGCGCGCAGGCGGTCTTGTCAGACACCGCGCTTATAGGCCCAGCGCGGCGCGCAATGCGCAGTTCCGACCGCCTGAAATCTGCGCAAAACGCATCTTGATTATAAAATACTTTTTCAAGATAAATTTCACGTTCAGATAAAGGCTTACCACGTACAAATGGTCCATTACCGGCATCATCTGCGGTGCTCAGCAGGTCGTTAAAGTAGCTTTTAGCTGCAACATCAATCAGTTTGGCCGGCCCAAAATAGGTCTGCAAATGGGCAGCAAAGGACCGGGCGATCGGGCTTTTTACCGGTTGGTTTTTATCGCTGCAGAAGGCAATAGTTTTGACCATCTGATCTGTCCTTTTTGGCCCGTCACTTGTTTGTGGGGGGGTGTTCAATCTAATGCGTCCTAAAAGGCGCCCGATAAGAGAGTGGATTAGCGGGTAAAACGCGCCACCATATCACTGTCTGCTTGCAGCGCCTTCGACGCGGCGGAAAAGGCCTGCTGGGCGCTTATCAGTCCGATCAACTCTTCTGATATATCAACATTGGCCACTTCCAGATGGCCCGATAAAAGAGTTCCTGTTCCGCCGTCTTTCGCATCAAAAAGCCCGTAAAGACCCGCCTCGGCATTGGACACATAATACCCGTCACCGATCTGGTTTAATTCACTGGGGTTATCAAAGCTGGCCAATCCGATCCGGCCAAGGTCGATCGGTGTTTTCAAACCATAGGTGCCACGTACATCGCCTTCCTGGCTGATATTAAACTCGGTCAGCGGGCTGCCGTTCACTTCAGAGGGCACTGTAATGGTCTGCAATTCTTTGGTCAGAACCGGGCTGCCATCGTTGGCCGTCAAAAGCCCGTTGCGGTCAATTTGAAAGGACCCGTTACGGCTATAGCGAAGCGATCCGTCACCGTCGATACTTCCCAAAATAAACATACCGTGGCCATTGACTGCCACATCCGAAGACATGCCTGTCTTTTCCAATTCGGCCGGATTATGAGAAGATCGGTTGGTATGCACCAACGAGCCTTGGCCAACGGACACTTTGGCCATGCCGCCGCCGGTCAAATACACATCGCGAAATGTTGCTTCACTGCGTTTGAACGCAGTCGTGCCCGCGTTGGCGATATTGTTCGATAAGACACCAATTTTATGTGTTGATACACTCAGCGCTGATTTGACGGTATTGATCATGCTAAACCCATTTATTTTCTATAAAGTAGTTTGCAGGTTTCGTGCCAAATTTTTGAAAGTTGGTCATCGCGGCCATTCTAACGAAAAATTTACTGCAGGCTTGGCACCAAAGGCGCAACACGAAATTCACGGATATCTGTAAAGGCAGGTGCGCTCATGGCTTTGCCGGCGAACAATAGTGATCCTTGCGGGACAACCCAGATCAATGAGTTTTCATCACGGGCAGTGGCCTGCAGAATGCTAAATGCCCCCTGATCAGCAGAGGCAAGAAGCGGCTGGCTCAATTGATGTAGGTCGGGCTCAGCCATATCGCGAAACTTTGCATAATAGACAGTGTTGAACTTCGGATTTCTTGAGTGGTAATATTTAACCGTTTTTTCCCAAGATCCGGTTTCGCGATACAATTGCTCAAGATATTTGGCAGCGTAAGAGACATTTTCGAACGGCGATAGCATTGCGCTAATGGAGTTAAAATACCGGGCGTGCCACCGGATATTAAGCTGCATACAGCCTACATCAACATTTTTCTTACCGGCGGCCATTAACTTTTGAAGCTTTTCTGATGCACCCGATTTGGATGCAAAAAAATACCCGGCGCCGCCATTGTTCAACGTCCACGGCCAACTCACCGATTGACCTTGAACCCTGCGGCCAGATTCCAAGCGGGCAATTTTCACCAATACTGATCTGGGAACAAAGGTGGATTTTGCTACTTTTGCAATGCTTTGATCGCACAGCTGCATATCAAGGTTTTGCGCCGCTGCCGCGCCGCCGAACACCATCAGTGCACCTATCAAGTATATGGTCGCGAAAATCCGTTGCATAAAGGCCCCTTTAGGCCTTGAATTGCAAAAACCAGACCATGTTCGCCAATAGGGCAACTTTACCGTAGGAAATCGAAAAGAGTTTGATTATTGACCGTTGAATAGGTCTGACGTGCGGCATCACGGGTTACCAAAATAGATTGCAACTCGGTGATCAGGGTTTCAATATCAGCGTCGCGAAGCTTGCCAATTTCGGATTTGATCGAAATGCTTCGCTGCACCAATACCTCTTCTTGGTTTTCGGCATTGTTTAATCGCGCACCAGCTGTCGTGCGCGACAAACCTATAGAGCTGACCAATGACGTCAGACCGCCACCTTGCGCACTAAGGCCCTGAATTGTGTCACTAAGCTTAGTTTCTACTGTTGTTTTATCTGAAGCAAGAACATCAATATAATTCCTGGGCTCCTTTTGCGCGATCAAATATCCCTCAACAGAAATATCTGACAGTGCTATTTCTCCAGTGGCGCCGCCTGACGTTGCCACCAACGTCAGAATGCCATTGGCGTCCTCAGTGGCGGTTACCCCGACACCGCTATTGGTAATTTCTGTTGCCAATTCGCTGACCGAGTCTGAGTTGACTGATGCAGATATTGTTTTTACCCCGTCTGGCCCGGTCAGTTTAAATGACCAATTCTGAGGCTCACGGTTTGCATGTACCTTTAAATTTAACCCGGTGCTCACATCCGTAGTGCTATGTGTTTGGGAAAATGAATCTTTGGTTGCCAGAGCGGCAGAAAAACTGCTCATGATTTCAAAGATGCTTTTGATGTCTTCGCCGTCCTCAACCTGCATAAAGACGTTCGCGCCATTAATACTGGTCGGCAGTTTGATATTTTCCGAGGCGCTGAGCGAATGTTCACCGCCGTCTCCGCGATAAATGACAGATCCGTCATGCTGTTGAAAAAATGGGTTTTGCTCGGTGGAAAATCCGCCGAACAATGCATCGCCCGAGCTGTCGGTTGCATTTGCCAATCCAAGGATTGTCTCTTTCATTTGATCAACTTCGATGACTGCAGCATTGCGCTCGCTGCTGGTAACCGTATCGGTATTCATCGCCACAAAAAGCTCTGACAGACGGGTGGCCAGATTACCTGCGGTTTCCAATGTCGAATCCACCAGCGTCAACCGATCGGTGGCTTTGGCGATATTATCCTGATATTGCTCTATTCTGGTTTCAATTTCCTTGCGCGCCGACAGCTTGACCGCATCAAGTGGTTGGTCAGAGGCTTGGGGAATACGCGAACCTGTGGAAATTTGCATTTGAAGGTTTTGCAGCCGATCTTCAATGACTTTAAACTGGTCAAGCATTTGTGTTGCGAATAATTTGCTAGAAATCGTCATCTTACCCTCACATTATATTGACCAGAGTGTCGAACATTTCACGCGCAGAATTAAGAATTTGCGCCGCTGCCTTATAGGCTTGCTGCTGCTCTAAAAGCTTGCCTGCTTCTTCATCAAGATTGACCCCTGAAAGTTCATCTTCTGTGGTCACCGCCGCATCTCGCAGCGAGGTGGCAGATTTTTCAATCAGACGCGCAGATTCCAACTGTGAGCCGACGGCCAGCGCAATTGCGCGAAAATCATCTTGAAAACTAGGTCGGGACGGCGTCCGTGTGGCCAGATCAATCATGGCTTCCATATTGCGGCCATCCCCTGCGCTTGAGCGGTTTAGGCTGACATCGAAATAATCGCCGTCATCGCCAAATCCGGCCAGCTCAAAGCGGAAATTATCAACTTCAAATTCGGCGACACCGCTTGAGTATCTGGTGGCGATCGAATCTCCGGTCAAATGATCAAAAAGTTCAATTTTTCCCAGATTTGCATCAACCACTTTCACCCGAAACTCTTTGAGTTCATCGCGCGCTAAGTTGACCTCTTGCGATGGCATATCATAACTTGAAGCCAGCCTTTTTGCACCGCTGTCTTCCAGAAGAATAATGAAATCTTCATCGGGCAAGCCACTCATCGACAAAACCTGGCCTGGCAAGTCATCAATTTCTAAGCTGACGTTTGCCGGATCGTTGCCCGTGGATATGGCGCGGAACCCAGTTTCGTTCACTTCAAAATCTAAATCGGCCGCTTGCATCCCAAGGTTTGCTGCATTGTCGCTTGCAACCACTTTGATGACGCCATCCGAGAGCGATGAAGTCAAGGATAGCAGCGGCGTATTTGCAGTTGAGTCGATGGTCAAAGAGTTTACTGTTCCTCCTGAAACGGGCGAGACAAATTTCAACTTGGCGGAATTGTTTGATGATAATGCGTAATTGTTACCACTTCGGCTGACGCTAACTGCGACGGTGGTCGTTCCGACCATCACATTAAAGCTGTCACTTGCCCCATCTGACAAACTAAAGGCTTTCCCTTGCAACAAAGCCGCCGCGCCACTGCTGGTACTGGCAAGACCGAACTTTGCAGCATCTGTGTCATCAAGCACCTCAATGCTGCTGCCGCTCATCACCCCGCCCGGCGCTGCCAAAGACACTGTATATGTGGTTGGCGACCCGGCATTTTCGGTCAAGCTGGCGATCAAGCGCTGTTGTTCAGGCCCCGACACAACCATTTCACCGCCGGTATAGGTCACAGTGTAGGTCGAACTACCCACTTTTACCGACATCGAACTGCCGTCGGCGGGTTTTTGGCTCATCGCGGCGCCGTTCAGCGTTGGCTTAACCGAATCATCACGCACCATAGCAACCAATTGTTTCGAAATACTGGCAATGCTGTAATCTTCAAGATCTTTGCTGTTAAGTTCCTTTGACAGTGCAGAGGTCTCGCCATTATTGACCGGCACCGTCAGCTTGAACGTTGCGTTTGACGCATTCAGCCGCATACCGTTCGGGCTGGCCTGAGGGGCCAAATGCTCCGGAGCGATTTCCATCGCATAATCAGTAATAGTGCCCGCTGCCACATAACTTTTTGAAGCCCCGCCGCCGCGCGTAGCAAGGTTGCCCGAGCTTTGCACTTGACCATTGCTGGACGTGACTTTAAAGCCGCGTGGCGATTGAAAGCTAAGGCTGCCAATTACTTTTGTGGCCTTATCAAGCGATACATCCGATGTCAGAAGCTTATTGTAATTATGATCAAGTGAATTGACCTCCATCGCGCTGCCAGAGCCATTTTTGATACTAATGTCCAAACCTTCTGCCTGCGTGAGTATTAGGCGCGTGCCATCGGATGAAACTTCTGCTGAAACACCGGTTTGCGCCTGCCTTTGGTTTATCTGGGTGACCAGTGGGGATAGATTACTGGATTGATATGTAGCGGAAAAACCAATCTCGACACTGTCGGGCGTGACCAGCGAAAATGAAACCGTACCGGAGGCAGCAGCGCTGCTTGCCAATTCCACCGAAGCCATTGTTTTGGCGGCTGCAACAATGCCGTATTGCGCCAATTCAGTATTCACCGCCGCTGCAACTGATTTCATGCTCAGGCCAGACTGCACCGCAACATTTTGGGTCATCAACCCATCCGTTGTTTCAAATGTCAGGGTTTGAGCCAGCATTCCATTCAATGCCGGGTTTTGCGTCACTAGTTTTGTTGGGTCATTGGCCATCAATTGCGAGGCCACTGTTTCAATCGCAGCGTAACCACCGGGAACCAAATTATTAATCTGGGCGCCGCGATACCCGACCCCACCGATCGCATTCAGGTAATCAGCGCGATAGCTCGCGTGGCGGTTAAATCCGTTTTCTTCGGTAATAAGCGCGTTGGCTTCACCGCTGCTGAGTGGCAATCCCGCAATTTGCCGGCCCTCGCGTGTAAAAACACGAAATCCTGAAGCGGCTTCTTTCTGGGTTATGGTTGCGGCAGTTGTATCGGGCGAACCACCAGAGGTGATGGTCACTGCTCCCGAGGTAAAGGGGGTCTGGCCAACTACTTTTAGGCCGCCATCAAACCCCGAGGCAAACAGTCCAAGATCATTAAGGCTAATTCCCGTTGCGGATCCCGAAGCTCCTGTCCGAGATGCCGTTAAAGTGCCAGCGTTTAAATATTTGGCAAGCTCCTGGGTATCGCTCAGTTTTGCAACAACAGCATTTTGCGCAGTTTCGGGAAAACTATAAGTATTGCCGCCTACTGTAAATTCAAAGCCACTCAGACCCTCGATTGAGTTGAAATTCAAATTAACCACCGAGTCCTGGCCAAAGGATGCCAGTTGGAATTGCTCAGTCCCCGCAGGGATATATCCCACTGCTCCGCCCTTCAAAAACTCGGTATAGGACACCGGCGAGATTGAATTGATCGTCAAATCAACCATGGGATTTATGGTCAACGGTTTCATTTCTTGCGGCTTTGCCACCAAAACAGAGGACCCGGTATTTGCACTATTGGGGGTAACAATATAATTTGAGGCCGCTGCAATCTCGCGGCCGTTTTTAAGCAAAAACTGCATTCGAGAGGCTTCGCCGCTCGTGGCTTGCATTGCGAAACTATCCCCATCTCTTGCGCGGGTGTTTACTTGTACGATGACACCGCCCATATCAATTTGCGAGCGCCCTGAGGCCAGCAGTTTGTTGTTTAAATCATACGCATTCCAGGATGCAGTGGCCGCGCTATAGTGAAAGGTCGCATCCGGCACTTGGTCGATTTTTCCAGGCACCTCAAGAACATTAATATCCAAAACCTGACTATTTGTCTTAGCTTGCTCAAGACTGAAGGCACGTGCAGTAAAAAGCTCTTTTCCCAGGTCGCCATCAAAATCAATTCCGGCTGTATGGGCTGCGTTAATCTCAGAGACAAACCGGTTGGTCAGCGCATCCAATTGGGTTTGCGTACCTTGGATCACTAAAAGCGCGTTCGACAGCCCTTTCATTGAGCCATCTTCAAGGCTTTTGACAATGGCTTTAGAGCCAAGCCGATAGACTACCCCATCGGATTCACTGTGAATGGGTTTTAACGTATATGACGTTTCCCCCTCTAGAATCTGAGGGCCACTCGCATGTGGGCCAAGCCTGACATCTACATCGTAGCGTGGGCCAAAAGTAGTTGTAATTCTGACTCTTTTTGAAATTTCGGTGATCAATCTGTCCCGCTCGTCAAGCAACGCATTGGGCGGTGCTGCACCAATGTTTGATGACCGAAGGCGGCCGTTGACCCCACCCAAAGAGTCGACCAAGCGGTTTACTTCGTCCGCTTCCTGATCAATTGTTCCGGAAAATTGGTACTCTAGATCATCGAGCACTTGCGCGGTGACATTAAACGCATTTGCCAGCGAGTTTCCCTGTTCAAGCGCCGCTGCCCGTGGCGCCAAATCCCCAGGGGTTGCAGCAATATCCGACATTTTGGTAAAGAAATCTGAAAGCTGTTGCGACAGATCACCTTCCCCGGGCAAAATTAGATTTTCCAGCCGTTCCATCGCAGCAGAAAATTCCGTGGCCGCTTGAAACCGGCTTTCCGCCGTATTGGTGCTGCTGGCAAGGAAGCTGTTGTAGGCACGGCGCACTGTGCCCAAGCTGACACCCAAGCCCACTTGCGCAGCAATCGATGACAATTCGCTTTGAGAGCCCGAGACCTCTTTAAGGCTGGCATCACGCTTGCGATAGCCTTCGGTATTCACATTCGCAATGTTTTGGCCCGTGACATTTAAAGCCTGCCGCTGGGCGTTAACTGCGCTTTTACCTATTTCAAACAAGCTTGCCAAAGTATTGCCCCACTACTTCTGCTCAAATTGTCGAATAAGCGCTTCGGCAATTCCAAGATTATTGTGTTGGGACACGGTCTGAGAAAGTTCCTGATCCATCATTTGTAAAAACGGCTTAGATCCGGAATTATTTAGGAGATCTTCAGACAGTTTTGCAGCGCGGCTGGATTTCATGAGCTCATTGACCAACAGCGCTTCAAATTGCTCGGCAACCTCTTCTATTGTGGTATCAGCGGGCGAAATCCGCGACATTGAGGCGGCCGCGGGTGTGGTCAAAGAACTTAGTTTTGTTGATGCATCATCCATACCAGCCCCCTAAATTATAATCAGCTGCGCTCTGAGCGCACCTGAGACTTTTAATGCTTCAAGGATTGCAACCAGATCGGAAGGGGTTGCACCGACAGCATTGATCGCATCAACGATATCGGTCAGATTCACACCAGGATCGAACATAAAGGCTTTGGCGGTTTCCTCTTCGGCCGTAATTTCGGTGTCTGGAGTGACCAAGGGGTCGGTCGGGGCTACGATGACGTTGTCACCATCTGCCACCACTGTATTTTGCGCTTCGGTTTTAGGGTCTTCCGTCACGCGCACCGTCAAACTGCCATGGGTAATCGCCGCAGGGGTCACGCGCACGTTTCCGTTAATGATAATGGTTCCGGTTCTGGAATTGACAATCACTTGCGCCGGTGGTGCGGCCGGCTCGACCTCGACGCTTTCCAGCAATCCCACAAAGGCTACGCGCTGGCTTGGATCCACTGGTGCGCGCACGCGGATTGACGATCCATCTATGGCCACGGCAATGCCATCGCCAAAGATTGTATCAATCGCTTCGGCCACTGCTGCGGCAGTCGAAAAGTCACTGCGATGCAGATTAAGGATCAAAAATTCATTTTCCAAAAACGGCGTTTCAACCATTTTCTCAACAGTTGCGCCCTGAGGCACTCTGCCAACTGTGGGGATATTTATGGTGAGCGATGAGTCATCCTCGCCCTGCACGCCCAATCCGCCAACCGCCAAATTTCCCTGAGCAATTGCATAGGTTAGACCGTCTGCTCCGAGCAAAGGCGTCATTAACAGTGTTCCGCCGCGCAAAGATTCCGCTGCGCCCAACGCCGAAACAGTCACATCCAAAGTTTGCCCGGGCTTTAGAAACGGGCCCAATTCCGCAGTGACCATAACCGCTGCTGCATTGGATCCGTTCAACCCGGCCACATCCGTCGACATTCCAAAGCGTGACAGCATGGCCTGCATCGATTGTAAGGTGATGCCAAGGTTTTTATCTCCAGTGCCGGACAGTCCAACCACCAGACCATATCCTACCAACTGATTTGCACGCACACCTGCAAGGCTGGCGAGATCCTTGATCCGGTCGGCCGATACAGCCGTGGAAAAAAACGCAAAGACGATAATCAAAAGCGTATGGAATAATTTGTGCGCCATCATCAGCCCCTAAATCGGAGAAACGACGCCGAACAGCTTAGATAGCCAGCCGCGTCTTGATGTATCAGCCAATTCGCCGGCCCCGATATAGGTGATCTCAGCATTGGCCAACCGGTTGGAATTGACAATATTGCCATTACCAATGTCTTGGGGTCTGACAATGCCCTTGACCCTGACATATTCATCACCATTATTCAGGGTCAGCTTTTTCTGGCCTAAAATTTCCAGGTTTCCGTTCGCATAGACCCGCACAACAGAGGCGGACACCAAGCCAGTAATGGCATTGGATTGTGAGGCAGTGCCTGTGCCGGCAAAGCTTTGCTTGGTGCCAAGATTAACGTCGGATGCGACCACGCGGCTTAACGCACCTGTGGTCGGAAGTGTAAATTCAAGGCTATCGTCTTTACCGCTTGCGGTGGATTGCGACTTTGAGGCTTGGAAGGACTCGCTCAAGGAAACTGTCACAATATCCCCGACCTTAGACGCTTTGCGTTCTGTGGCAAACAGACCTTGCGAGCTGCTGTCGTAAATTGCCCCATCAACCACAGCTTGGCTGACCTCTTCATTCGGAATGATCGGCTCAAACGCTTCGCTGGCCAGATCTTCGGTATAGCTTGAGCAGGCCATGAGGCTGCCGCAAAAGATCAACAATAAAGGTGTGATTAGACGCATTTTATGTCCAGCTAAGATTAGAGGTTGTTTGAGATATAGCGCATCATTTCATCTGCTGCGGTGATCGACTTAGAGCTCACCTCATAGGCGCGCTGGGTTTCGATCATTTCCACCAACTGCTGAACCACATTCACATTCGAGCTTTCCAGCGATCCCTGGACCAGTTTTCCCCGCCCTTCGGTAAAGGGCACGCCCACAGATGCGCCGCCACTGGCGCTGGTTTCAGCGAAAAAGTTTTCACCTAATGGCTTTAGCCCGCGCGGGTTGGCAAATGTCGCGGTGGTCAATTGACCCAATTCGGTTGGCTCTGCCTCGCCTGCCAGCATCGCAGTAATAATTCCGTCTTGTGCGATGGCAATTTGCGCGGCGCCTGATGGGATCGTGATCTGTGGCTGCATTACATAGCCGCTTGCAGTGGTCATCGAGCCCTCGGCATTTCTGGAAAATGTACCGTTGCGGGTGTATCCCATGGTTCCATCAGGCAAAAGAACCTGGAAAAACCCATCCCCGTCTACGGCAATATCAAGCGCATTATCGGTGGTAATCATGCTGCCTTGCGAGAATTTCTTTTCGGTATTAATGGCCCGTACCCCGGTGCCCAGCGCCAATGATGAGGTCATGGCCGTGCCTTCCGATGTCTGATCGCCAGCAACTTTTGTGATCTGGTACAGCAGACTTTCAAAGTTCACCCGGTCACTTTTAAAGCCGACCGTATTCACGTTTGCCAAGTTGTTTGCGATCACTTGCATCCGGGTTTGCTGAGCTGTCAAACCGGTTTTTGCCACATGCATAGAAGAAGAAGACATATATAAATACCTCGCGTTTACACATAGTAATGCAAATCATGTGCCAACTTGCAGCAAGGTGGGGCCAGCTGGCCAATGCAGAGGGGTCTTTCGGCGTAAAGATCGCCCTAAAAGGCAAAAAATGACAGGATTTTAGATTATTTACGACCCAGGCAGGCGCATAATGCGGGTTGTTGCCTCATCAAGATCCTTGGCTTGCGAGATAAACTTGACGTTCAATTCAAACGTGCGCTGACCTTCGATGTTTTTCAGCAAGGCCTCAAGCGAGTCTACATTGCTGCCCTCAAGCGATCCTTGGACAATCTGTGCCTGCTGATCGGCAATGGGCAGGTTTCCATCCGCACCGCGAATGTTCCCGTCGATCCCCTTTAAAAGATCGACATTTTCGGCCAGCGTTGTGCCCAAAATTCCGACCTGCTGCCGCGTGCCTTCCGGCGATCCTAAGGGTTCAACGAAAATCGTGCCGGACTCGTCGATCATCACTTCGCGGCTTTCAGGCAGTTTTATCCGGTTTTGATTGTTGTCCAGCATGAAATTGCCAGCGCCGTCAACCAATTCACCCGAGCTTGAGATGGAAAAGTCACCCCTGCGCGACAACGCGGGCGGCATTCCTGTTTTCGGGTCGATGAAAAAATACCCCGGTCCACGCAGGGCAAAATCCAGCTTACCTTCTGTACGCCGGACCAAACCCTCTTCGCGGGAAAACTCCATCTTATCAGATGCCGTCACAAAATAACGGCTTTCGAATTGCTCCATATTTCCCAAAAAGGTACTCGAGCGGCTTGCCGGCATGTCCTTGCGGAAGCCGGCAACATTCATATTGGCCAGGTTTTGCGCGTTGATCCGTTGATCAAGGCGCAAATTCTGTAGCGAGTTCAGGGCCACATGTATCATGCGATCCATGGTGATATACTCCTAACGGTCCGCCCTAGACTTACGAGCGGATATTGATGATCGCCTGGGTCAGCTGGGTTGAGGTTTCGATCGCTTTTGACGACGCTTGGAAGTTCCGCTGCGCTGTGATCAAGTTCACCAGTTCTTCGGTAATATCAACGTTTGAACGTTCCAGAGAACCTGACTGAATAGAACCAAAGCCTTCTGCGCCCGCTTCTCCAAAGGACGGCGTACCAGATGTAGCTGTTTCAACAAAGGTCGCGTTACCGATCTGCTTTAAACCGTTTTGGTTGTTAAAGTTGGCCAAAACAATCTTACCCAACGGTCTGTTTTCACCGTTCGTATAGTTGGCACGCAGCAAACCGGTTGCATCGATGTCCAAACCATCAAGACGGCCGGATGTGAAACCATCCTGTTCAAGGTTGTTCACCGAGAAGGGCTGCGAGAGCTGGGTTGACTGACTGTAATCAACATCAAGTGAGATCGAGAAACCAGAGGCCTGCTGCTCATAGTGTACACGGTTTAGTGGGCTGATGATTGTACCGGTTTTATCAAAGGTCAACTCACCTTCATCGATGTAGAGCGGATAGTAATCCGTCATCAGATTATCTGGCGGCGTTTCAACGATTTCACCAGAGGCGTTCACATAAAGCGGAACCCCTGCATCATTGGTGGCTTGCACCAGGTTCACAATCGTCGGAACAGAACCAACACCAAGCGGAACATCATCAAGGCCCAATTTGGCGGCGCCTTTTACCTTAATTGTTGACTGATCACCGGTGGTGCCGGTGGTAAAGACAAAGTTGTTGGTATCGGGTTGATATTGAACCGTCACACCACCAACCACATCGCCGGTGTTACCATCAGAAATTTGGTTGATCCGGGTTTGCAAATCAGCTGCCAAAGTGGATCCAACATAGTTGCCCGATGGCACTTCGATAATACCGCTAATACCGTTCACCGACACGTTAAAGACGTTCGCACCACCAGCACTTGAGAGGTTAAAAATCTCATTCAAAGGCTCGGTCGCTGGGGCGCCTACCGCGCGGGCGGGCTCGGATGCCAAACCGCGCGCAGCTTCAAAAATGGTGTCATTCTTACTTTGGCCAACGCCCATTAGACCGTTGTCACCGGTTCCCATATACCGCGTGGCAGTATCAAAGGTGCCGTTAATTACAGATCCGTCAGAACTATTGATCGCGTAGCGCCCAACTTGGATATTCGAGGCATTTTGATTGGTTTCAACGCCTAACGCCCCATCTGCCGAAATGGCTTCGCCTGTCGATCCACTTGAAAAGGTGAAGCTCTTGGTGTCACTGTTGTAGTTAACTTTTGCCCCAAAGCGTTTAGCGTTAATTTGCATTTCCGAACCATCTGCAACGAAAGACTCGGCGCTGATCACAGCTGTCGAACTAATCTCTGTTTGAGGTGATGAATCCGCGGCCTGAATACCCAGGTTGTTGGTACCATCCGCCCCTGATGCACCAGAAATCTTAAATGCTCTAAAGTTCGAGTCAGTGCCCGGTCCAATAGCTGTGTGGTTAACGCCAAATTGAAACCTTTGGTTAACAGCATCATAGCTAATTTTGATTGGTGGGTTTTTTTCATCCACCCACACGGTAGCATTTACAAAGTTACCAGTATTCAAGCCAAGACTGGTCAGCGAGTCCGAACCGTTCAGAGATGCAGAAGTAAGTCCTGAAAAGACCTCATCAACAACGATCAGCTTAGCAGCCCCAGACCGGCCTGTATGCACCGCATTCACTGCTAAAAATTCTGCACCGGTGGCATGAGCAGTGCCAGCTGCATCTGTAAAGGTGCCACTGACAACTTTGTATCTAGTGCCAGCAGAAATTGCATTTTCGGCCAGTGTAGGCTTAACTCTGCCCGTGCCGGTAAGCGCCCCATCTGAGTTCTCATAGGTGAAAACCGTCCCTGCAGTATTGGCGACATTATCTGCAGTGTTACCAGTGGCAAAATTTGTAGTCCCAACTGAGGTAATGTAATATTCTTGCGCATTTAAACTCGTTGCCGCAATTGAGCCAAAATCATCATCGTTGTGCTTATAGCTATGTGTTGAAAAAGATGTTTCTCTCAGCACAATTTTCTGATTGTTAAAACTACTTACAGCTCCGTTCGGTTTTAGGTGCTCGCCTTCAAAAAATGCTTCAACATCAGTTGCCTTATCGCTAAGGATAAATGCTTCCTTAAATGTATTGCCAGAAGTTGCCGAGCCGTCGGTCAAAGTAAAGGTAGCGTCTGGGAAGCCTTCGCCAGTGGTGTTAATTTTTATTTGGTTATTAGTCGAGTCGACCTCCAAGATGGTCAATTCCCGTCCATTGATTACGGTGTTTTGATTATCAAAATTACCCGCTAAACGAACCACTTCACCCACTGAGTAATTCGAAGTACTGGCAACATCAATCGTTAATACGTTGTTCGGCGCGTCATAGGTAATCGAACCATTTGATGTGACAGCCACTTTATTTTGATAGACATCCAAAGTCGGCACTTTATCGTAATAAGAATATGCCAGGTGTCGATTTACCGCTGTTGTAGTACCAGCTTCGGCTGACGAAAGCGTCTTGTAAGAAAAATCAATGATGTCTGTGTCACTGTGGATGGATGACATTTGAGAACCACTTGAACGTGTAAATAAATTTTGCTCGACGCCTAGAGTTTTATTATCTGTTATGACATAGTCGTTCATTGTGTCGATGAGGCGAACTTGCGCATGGGCCAAAAATTCTTCGCGGGTAAAGTCCGGCGAGGATCCCGTCACATCAATGCCAACTTGGCTTGTGACATAGGACGACTGCAACAGATCCACAGACACCGGCGTTGACAGACCACTCATAGTTCCATCAGCTGTATTCAAAGAATAAAAATCAATGGTTAACGTATCATCCACATTTGAGCGAACTTGAAGCTTATTATCATCGCCATAAGCATCGTTAATGGCGCGCTGCACTTCCCCGGCAAGCTGCGTCGCGTTGTAGAACCCAGGCCGCAAATCGATACTCACCGGAACGTCGCCGTCATCAACATTGACCAGCAAAAAGTCCTTACCCCAGAAAATTGAGCTATCGGAGTTGTTGGGGGCTTCGCGAGTGGCATTAAACTTCATCGGATCATTGGTAATTTCGATAAGCTTATTTCCTTCCTCGCCAAAGTCGAAGCTACTTTGGGATCCGGTAAGTTTCGCAGGTTGCGATGGTATGGTCTGGTTCAGATCATCCTTGCGGTAAAGCGCGGCGCCTTTTCCTTCTGAAAAGTAGTTATCGTCAGGGATGTTGGCGACCGTGGTTTCATTACCGAAGCGGTCAATATAAATCTGCTCGCCGTTATCGTTTACCGAGGCCACAAGATCAGGATTAATGATGGTTTCATCAATCACCAGACGAGTGTCGTACTTGTTGGTGGGATCTTCTGCGGTCGCGGCCTGTGTTTTGATGAAATAAACCGTTGCAATGGTCGGGTTACCAAGGTCATCAAAGATGGTTAGCGAGGTTGAGTTTGTGAACGATTCAGGATCGCTGGTGCTAAATTGATAACCATCAGCAAATTTTGGATTGTCGGTAATCACTGACGCATCCGCTGGAAGGTTGATCGCAAGGTCAATGTTACTCGTCGCTTTTGGTTCACCAGATGTAACTGGCAACTGTAACGGCACCGCATCGCCGATTGTTTTTGATGTTACAGAACCATCTTCGTTCACCGGGTAAGTGAGCAGGAACTGACCGGTTGAATCAACCACGTTCCGATTGTTGTCAACGTTAAAAGAACCGTTCCGGGTGTAAACCACCTGGCTTGATGTCAGCGAGGGCTTCAAAGCAAAAAAGCCCTGCCCTGAAATCGCAAGGTCGAGCGCGTTAAGGGAGGCGGCGATGTTACCTTGGGTAAACTGCTGCTTAACACCTTTCAGGATAGAACCTGAACCAATCGATGAGGATGAGTTCTGCAATGGCGAGGTGGCGAAGATGTCACCAAATTCTGCCCGGCTTCGCTTAAACCCTGTGGTTCCAACGTTGGCAATGTTGTTTGACGTGGCCGCAATATCAGCCTGCGATCCATTCAACCCTGTAAGTGCGGTATAAAACGACATCTACTTATCTCCCGTTAGTCTATATTATTCAATTACATACGAAACCGAAGAACGCTTGATGCGTCGACGGTTTGTTCATTTTCCAACTCAAGACTGGTTGAGCCGGTATCTTTGTTCAAAGCTGCACCAACCACTTTCGAGAACAGGCTTGGCTGAAGATTTTCAAGCCCTTCTCCGTGATTGACCATAACTTCAACACGAATTTCCTTGCTTCCATCGCGGTAGGCAGCGGGTAAATCACGCCATTCAAACCCGATTAGGCCGGTGGCCTGCGGGCCCATGTTTTTGGCTTTCAGCAACTCGCCGCTTTGGGCGTCAACAAAATTAACCCGGGTATCGATGGAAGTTTTATCCAATTCAAACACGCCGTGCAGTTCGCCGTTGCGGTCTGCAACTGTGACATCACCCGGCACCAAAACCGAATTTCCCATGATGTTGGAAATCGAAGCCACGCGGAACTGTTTAAGCTCATCAGCCATTGCCTTCATCGAATTGGCCATATCGGTGATGCCGGTCACAGTCGAAAACTGCGCCATTTGCGCAATAAAGTCCCCGTTATCCATCGGCTCCATTGGATCCTGATTCTGAAGTTGGGCGGTCATCAATGTCAGAAACTCTTCCTGCCCCAGCGTATCGCGCGAATTGTTCTGCACCTCTTCTGCGCTTTTAATGCCAAGCTTATCGAGCAAGTCCCTTTGGGCCTGAGCCCCCATATTGTTACTAATGTCCATTACTTATACTCCAGCTCATTTGCCCATGTTCATGGTGCGCATCATCAGCGCACGAACGGTTGACAGGACTTCTAGGTTGTTTTGGTATTGACGACTGGCCTCAAGCATTTCGACCAATTCTTCGTCCGAATTTACGGGGGCTTTATAGACAAAGCCCTTGGCATCCGCATTGGGATGACCCGGCTCATAAACTTTTTCAGGCTCGCGGTTTAAAGCGACAATCGTTTCTGCATCCACCGATGCCACGCCCATTTTTTCATAGTTATCCCCAAATACGGTCTTAAACACCGGGCGGATCGGCTTGTAAGCTTCTTCCGCGCTCGACGCTTTGCTTTCCATATTCGCAATATTGGAAGCAATGGTATTCAATCGCACCATCTGTGCGCCCATCGAGCGTCCTACGACATCAAAAATATTCTTAACACCGGTCATTATTCACCTCGGATCGCTGACATAAGGCCGCTAATACGGGAATTTAGGAAATTCAGTGACGATACATAGCGAAGTGAATTTTCCGAAAACTCCATCTGTTCGACAGACAGCTCAACTGTGTTTCCATCTGATGAAGGGTTCATGGATTGGCGGAATTTTAGTTTGTCACTGGTGGCCGCACCCGAAAAAGCAAAATGGCGCTGGCTAGAGTTAATTAGGTTGCCTTCGCCCTCTTTTGTCTTCAGAATTTGTTCAAAATTGATATCCCGCGCCTTGTAATTCGGCGTTGCTGCATTCGCAATATTAGAGCCAATAATGTTATTTCTCCGCTCTCTTAAGTTAAGAGCGGTGGCGCTAAATCCAAGATATTCCTTGAGAACTTGCATTGTCTACTGTAGGTTCCTGTTAAGTTTTTATTCTTCAAGGTAGCTTGCAAGTATTGTGCCAAAACCAAGAGGCTGAAGATGGCTAAAGCACGACAATCGAATAAAAAGACGAAATCTAAAACCAAAAGCACCGCACCTAAAGCAGCGGGAAAAGCTTTAAATCAGGTTATTATTGAGAAACTTCGCTCCCAGCCCTTGGGAAAATCTCTGTCAGCTTTGGACAGCATTTACCAAGAATTGGATGATGTTGCCGATCGGCTAGAAGTCCTCATTTGCCGGATTGATATTCTTCGAAATCGCACCGCGGCACTCAAGCGGGGTGATTTCACAACTCTGGATACGGTTTTAAGTGGTATTGGCAATTTGCGCAAATTGGCAGATGCTGTTGCCGCTGTTGGCGGCGGCGGTGCGGGAACGGATGAGACCGAGGCCTCATCTGATGCCGAGCCTACATGGGTAGAGCTTACCCTTTTAAAGGAAACTGAAATAAACAATGTACGACTTTCCGAAGGAACAGTTGTGTCAGTGGAAGAGCAGTCCGCAACACAGCTGGTGGAAGAAGGGTGCGCGTCTGTGAATGAAAAAGAACAGACAAAGGAAGAGGCAAAGGAAGAGGCAGATGATAAGAAAACCGAGGAAATCGTCGAGTAAACGCTGCTGGCAATGAACGCTTTTGTAAAACTTACCTTGGTCTTTGGATTTTTCGGGCTGTTCATTTTGGCTGTGGTCTCATCAAATGTGCTGCAACGCTACAGCTATGATATCTACACCTGCAAAAACGCCACATTGCCAAGCATTGAACTTCGGTTCAATGAAATCAGAGCCGGGCAGATGGTAGAATTCAAGCAGGGCAATAGCGTGAAAACTTTGCGTATCTTCGAAGATCTGGAAGGTATTGTTTTGCTTGGGGCTGATGATCTAAGCCTCAGGTTGGATCGCAATACAGACAAGCTTTATCAGGAAATTAGCGATCTACTGACAATTTTTCGGTGTGAAATTAACAGCTTCACGATGTAGACTAAACAAACGGGCAAGATTTCCGTAAATGGTAAGGCGTAAAGAGGGTATGTAAGTGGCGGATTCCGGCAACAACATCATTTCCAAAGTCAACCAATCTGGCAGTGGGATAGATTTGTCTTCTTTGGTGACCACTTTGGTCGAGGCCGAAACCTCGCCTTTGCAATCCGCTCTGACCAAAAAAGTTGACGCCACCAACCTTAGTATTTCCTCTTTTGGTACGCTCAGCTCGAAAATGAGTGATCTGTCGACCAATTTAACCACTCTTGAAAACACCAATGCACGCACAACCGACAGTTCCGGTAGCGCTGTGAGCCTGACGGTGACCGATGAAACCAAAGCACAGGATATAAATGCCAATATCGTGGTCAGCGCATTGGCAAAGGGTCAGGTTGTCACCTATGATCTGACCCATGCCAATTTGGTCGGCGACTTAACCTTGACAGCAGCCAGTGCAATTGACCAAGGCACGCTGACATTTACCAAAGGCGGAACCAACACAACGATCACGATCAACTCGACAAACAACACAGTTCAGGGGTTGGTGGACGCGATTAATGCCATTTCGGGAATGCAGGCCAATTTGGTCGACACCAGTGGCAGTGGCGGTTTGGCGCTGGTCATCAAGTCAGATACGGGCACCGCCAATGCGTTCACCATGACCAGCTCGGACACGCTAACGGAATTCAACACCGGATCCCCCGCGGCAAGCAACACCAGCGCACAAGTCACACTGAGCGTTGCCGCCGCAGACGCCAGCTTTACCGTCGACGGAGTTGCTGTCACACGCTCGACCAATTCGCTGACTGATGTGTTTGATGGCTATCAGCTGGATCTGAATGCCGTAAACTCAAGCGCAACCAATGTAAGCTCAGCTATTATTGCCACCAATGCCCGCGATCGGATGCAATCCTTTATCGACAATATCAACTCGGTCAAAACTTACCTGACAACAGAAACCAAGCGGGGTCTCGATGGGGCGCCTAACGGAAGTTTGGTAGGGGATATAACAGCGCAAGCAATTTTAAGAGAACTCTCGGGCTTAACGACAGAGCCCATAACAGGTTATGGCGCGTCTTCTTTTTACCTTGCCAATCTTGGCGTACAAACCGAACGTGACGGAACACTGGCATTGGATAAAACTAAGTTTGATTCTGCTATTGCAGCAGATCCAAGTTTGAGTGATATTGTATTCTCGTCAAAATACTCCACCACAAGTTCGAATACCACTGTAACAGGATCGACGAATTATCCACCAAAAGCAGGGTCGTATAGTTTTGTATACTCAAGTGGAAATACAGCCACGATAAATAGCGAAAGCGTCACCAAGGTCGAAAATTCAAGCGGTCAGAAAGTGTTTACAGCTGTAAACGGTGATGCGGAAAATATTTCAGTGACGCTTCTGACCGATTCAGCAACAACTGCAACTGTACGCTATGGGCAAAGCGTAATTGACCGCTTGCAGTCTTATATCACCAATATCACGTCTTCTAGTGGGTCTATTAAAACACGCACAACCTCTTTGAACGAAGAGCTAAGCGATTTTGCTGACGAGCAAATTGATTTAGACGCCAGAATTGAAAATCTGACCGAGACATACAATGTCAAATTCGGTGCAATGGAATCGCTCGTCACCCAGTTAAATAAAACCGGGGAATATCTAACCTCGATGATGGATGCCTGGAACAAGAAAGACTAGGCGCCAAAAATATATCCTCAAAATTGATGCTGTCTTGGAATACCATTCAGGTATTTTGCGCCAAAATAGAAATTTTTTTTGCCAGAGCAACTCACTTCAGATATTGCAATATGTCCAACAAGGTGTAACGTTTTTCACCGAGTATTGGCTAGCATCGCTTAGCCACCAAATAACCTAGAAAAACGACCAACCTAAGCAGGGAAGGGAAACCACATGCGAACAAGAGCCGCGGTAGCGCTCGAAGCGGGCAAGCCATTGGAAGTGATGGAGGTTGAACTTGACGGGCCCCGCGCCGGCGAAGTCTTGGTTGAAGTCAAAGCCACCGGGCTGTGCCATACTGATGAATTCACCCGATCCGGTGATGACCCGGAGGGCATCTTTCCTGCGATCCTCGGACATGAAGGCGCGGGCATTGTGATCGAGGTTGGCGAAGGCGTCACCAGTCTTGAGGTTGGCGATCATGTGATCCCGCTTTATACGCCGGAATGCCGTGAATGTGAGTATTGCCTCAATCCCAAAACCAACCTGTGCCAGTCGATCCGCTCGACCCAAGGCCAAGGACTTTTGCCGGATGGCTCTACCCGGTTTTCGATGCTCGATGGCACCCCGATCCATCACTATATGGGGTGCTCAACCTTTGCCAATCACACGGTGGTTCCGGAAATTGCGCTTGCCAAAGTGCGCAAAGACGCCCCCTTTGACAAGATTTGCTATATCGGCTGCGGCGTGACAACGGGCATCGGAGCGGTGATCAATACTGCCAAGGTCGAGATCGGCAGCCGGGCCATTGTTTTTGGCTTGGGCGGCATTGGTCTTAATGTGATCCAAGGGTTGCGACTGGCCGGATCCGACCAGATTGTCGGTGTGGATTTAAACGAGGGCAAGACCGACATGGCCCAGCGTTTCGGGATGACCGATTTTGTCAATCCTGACAAAATTGAGGGCGATTTGGTGGCCCATCTTGTCGAGCTGACCGGCGGTGGGGCCGATTATACTTTTGATGCAACGGGAAATGTCAAAGTCATGCGCGCAGCACTTGAAGCTGCCCATAAAGGATGGGGTGAAAGCATCATTATCGGTGTCGCGCCTGCAGGCGCCGAGATCAGCACCCGGCCATTTCAACTTGTAACCGGTCGGGTCTGGCGGGGCACCGCTTTTGGCGGCGCTTCGGGGCGCACCGATGTGCCAAAAATCGTCGATTGGTATATGGATGGCAAAATTGAAATTGATCCGATGATCACCCATAAATTAACCCTCGATCAGATCAATCACGGGTTTGACCTTATGCATGAGGGTAAATCAATCCGCGCAGTCGTTGAGTTTTGATCGATGAAACAGACGACACCTGAAGTTCATAGCTATTTTGACCAAACCACCAATGCCGCCTGCTATATCGTAAAGGATCCGTCCTCTTCGGCCTGCGCCATCATCGATTCAATCTGGGATTTTGATATGGCATCGGGGCGCACCCATACTGCCCATGCCGATATGCTGATTGATAAAATTACCAAAAACGGCTGGACGCTAGAATGGGTCATCGAAACCCATGTGCATGCTGACCATTTATCTGCCGCGCCCTATATTGTGCAGCAAATGGGCGGCAAAATCGCCATTGGCTCGAATATAGATAGGGTGCAAAAAGTATTTGGAAAAGTGTTCAACGCTGGCACCGAATTTCAAATGGATGGTAGCCAGTTTGATAGGCTGTTTGAAGATGGCGACCATTTTAAAATTGGCAATATGGATGTCGAGGTGATGCATACACCGGGTCACACACCGGCCTGCGTTACCTATGTGATGGGCAATAGTGCCTTCATTGGTGATACCTTATTCATGCCCGATTTTGGCACCGCGCGCGCCGATTTTCCCGGCGGTTCGGCCACAGAGCTCTATAACTCGATTCAGAAAATACTGGCGCTGCCCGATGATACGACCTTGTATCTTTGCCATGATTACAAAGCCCCGGGCCGGGATGACTTTTGCTGGCAGACCACTGTGGCAGAGCAAAAAGCCAACAATGTGCATGTGGGCGGGGGCAAAACGGAAGAAGAATTTGTATCCTTCCGCACGGCCCGCGATGCTCAGTTGACCATGCCAAAGCTGATCATCCCCTCGATCCAAGTCAACATGCGGGCAGGCCAACTGCCTCCTGCAGAAGAGGATGGCGGGGTCTATCTTAAAGTGCCGATCAATAGGCTATAGTTTATTCGCCCAGCTTCGGCGCTGGCTCGCGTGTTTTGGCAGGCGGCAACTTTTGCATTTTGCATATTGAACCTGACGCCAAAATACTTACATCACAAACGACCTAAGACCGCTCTTAGAAAAGGGACCCACTCATGACTGTTCAGACAAGAGAATTCGAAGCAGATACCGGTAAAATTCTAAATATCGTTATTAATTCCCTGTATTCAAACAAGGAAATTTTTCTGCGCGAGTTGCTTTCTAATGCATCTGACGCGATCAACAAAAGACAATATTTGGGTCAAGTCGACGGTGCGTTGCTCAACAGCGGAGACAATGGAATTGCCATCAAAATAAATAAAAAATCCAAAACTATAGAAATTAGCGATACCGGCATTGGACTAGATGAAAGCGATCTGGCCGAAGCCTTGGGAACCATTGCACGCTCGGGCACCAAAGCCTTTATCGAACGTCTGGAAGAAGCCAAAGACAAAAAGGATGAAAATCTAAATTTGATCGGCCAATTTGGTGTTGGGTTTTACTCGTCCTTCATGGTGGCAGATAAGGTTGACGTGATCAGCCGCAAAGCGGGAACAGAGCAAAGTTATCTTTGGTCCAGTGACGGCCAATCGGGCTATAGCATCGCGCCTGAAACCAGCCGTGAGACCGCTGGAACAACCGTGATCTTACACCTGAAAAAAGATGCAAAAGAGTATATTGAAGACGCCCGTATTAAAACACTGATCAAAAAATATTCAGACCATATACCCCACCCTATCACCCTGACAGGAACGGATGGTGAAAGCGCTGTGGTCAATTCGGCCGAAGCCCTTTGGACCAAAAGCCCCAAAGATGTCAGTGACGACGACTATACGCAGTTTTACCAATCAAACAGTGGAAATTTCGACACTCCGTTTATCACCATTCACAATAAATCCGAAGGGTCTTTGGAATTTACCAACCTGCTGTTTATCCCCAACCAAGCGCCGTTTGATCTTTTTGAACCCGAGCGCAAAACCAAATTGCAGCTTTATATCAATCGGGTTTTTATCACCAGTGATTTAGGCGATCTTTTACCCCAATGGTTGCGCTTTGCGCGCGGGATCATTGATACCCCCAATCTTGATCTGAATGTCAGCCGAGAAATTTTGCAAAACAGCCCCACGCTGGCAAAGATTAAAAAGGCAATCACCAAAAAAGTGATGAGTGAGCTTGAAAAGAAACTCAAAAAAGATCCGGAAAACTATGATGCATTTTGGCAGAGCTTTGGCCGGGTTATAAAAGAAGGTCTGTATGAAGACCACGAAAACCGTGATCGCCTGTTGAAAATCAGCCGGCTGTATTCGCATAAGCAGGATAAGTTTATCACGCTGCAGGATTATGTGGATCAGATGGCTGAAAACCAAAAATCCATTTACTATTTGGCCTCGGAAAATCTAACCTCTGCCAAACGCAGCCCACACCTGGAGGGCTTTGCGGAAAATGGCATAGATGTGCTGCTGCTGACCGACCCGATTGATGAATTTTGGGTGTCTATGGTGCCAAATTTTTCTGACAAACCACTAACATCAATCTCGCGGGAAAAAGTCGATCTGTCAGAGTTTTCTGAAAGTGAGCAAACCCCGGAAAGCAAAGCATCCGAAGAGACCTATAGCGATTTGGTGGAAAAGACCAAAGCGATCTTAGGCGAGGCTGTTTCAGATATAAGGATGTCCTCAACGCTTACCAGCAGCCCAGCGCGTCTGGTTGCCGGCGAAAGCGGTTTGGACTTTAATCTTGAACGGATTTTAAAGGCCCAAAACCCCGATTATCAGGGCACTGCGAAAGTACTGGAATTGAACCCGTCACATCCTTTGATCGAAAAGATGAACGCCGCACTGGAAACAAATGCAGATGTGGTTGCAGACACTGCCCAGATTTTGCTGCAGCAGGCACGTATACTGGATGGTGAGTTGCCCGATGATCCGGGTGAATTTGCCAAGCAAATGACAAATGTGATGCTGAACGCGCTATAGCTTTGTGGCTTCGCGGGCCAGAGAAAATCTCTTGCCCGCGCTGCAATCCTTTAGATCGCTCTAGCCTTGGATTTTCCAGCTGCCATCGGGCATTTGGCAAGCTACGCCATAACCTTGTTGTTTGGTTCCACCAACCATAATTTCTTGTGTGTATTCACGGCAATAAGTGCGGCCCGTGGCTGTTTCCGTGTAATAATTCCGAGTTGCCATGACGCTTCCGCTATTACCACTGTCTGGGTTGGACCATGTCATGGCTTGGTTTGTAAGTGGTGATTCCATTACCTTTTCATAGGTGGCACGCTGCATTTGGCGATCAAGCTGATCTAGCGAGGCGCCAATGTCCCCGCCGATTATGGCCCCAGCCAGTAACCCTGCCATAGTAAACAGCGCTTGGTTGTCTGACCCTTGTGAGGCTTGGTTGGCCAATGTCCCGCCCACAACAGCGCCGCTCAGCAAACCGATGGTTTCCTTTGGACCTGCCTCGCCGGTGCCTTCTGTAACAACGCTCTGACAGGCCGAAAGGCCGAGCGTCAGGACCGTTAGTGCTGCAAAGTACTTCATAACCTGCCTCCCTTTGGGGAAAATATATATTTTAACTTCTTTGCAAACAAGACCATAGGGCCATAAACCCAAAGGGTCAAAATTTTACTTAGGGCTAAATCATCAAGGATTTCCTGAATGAAATCAACAGGCTTTTATCTGCGCAATCTTCAAAAAATCGTGACCGCTCACGCAGCTTAGACTGTTTCAGTCACTACGATGTTTCGCGCACTAAACTCGGCTCTTAATGCCGCCAGCACATTACGCCCGTTAACTGCAGAGCGAAGCGCGGCGTCAATATTGGCTTTTGCACCGCTGGTTTCAGAAATTCTAAGGATTACGCGCTGGCTGTTGTTACCATCGTAAACCACTTCTTTTTGACCGGACATCGATGTGCGAAGACCCAGAAAATGGCAACCATCAAGACTATGAAAATACATAATTAAAACCTCTTAACTAGGAGTATAGCCTAGCAACCCGTTTGAGTCGCGCAGAGTCTTGACGCCCCTGAACACAAAATATTGGGGTTTACTGTCTCAATATTGCAACATATGCCAATCTGTCTGCTTATGCAGGTGGGTGAATGCGCAATACCAATTTGTCAAATAAAGAGATCAAACTTGGATAAAGTGCACAGAATTCAAGTCGCAGGCAGCTCTAAAAGAGCCCCCGACCCCTACGCCTCTAGGTACTGGACGTTGGCGATAAATCAACAGCTTGGCTATTTCGACTTGCGCAGAAGATAAAAGTAAAGGACGGCCCCAAACACCAGAATTTCAGCAATCGTCAAGGTTCGAACAAGTTCCATATTTTTTCCTTTTTACTCTGGCGAGGCAAAACGTGACCTCGCCAGAGGAACTGAGCAATTTGGCATAACTTGGGGGAGATGGACCAAACTGCTGTCTGCTCTCCAGGTTTTGCCTCAACCTGTGTGCTTAGAATTAAGCCCCCCATGTGCACATAGTTTGCTCTGATTGTGCAAATACTTTGATAAGTTATGCAGATTTGGTGCACCCGGGCGAAAACCGTTTGTGGTCTGGATTTTACTGTGCCAACTGCTACTCTATTGGCAACCACGGGATCCAAACCATGCCGCATATTGTAATTGTCGATGACGAAGAGGACATCCTGTCCCCTCTGAAACAGATGCTGACCAGCGAAGATCATCAGGTCGATGCGTTTTCTTCGGGGCGTCAGGCGCTGGATTATTTTCAAACGAAAACTGCTGATTTGGCGATATTTGATATTAAAATGCCCCAAATGGATGGCTATCAGTTGCTCAAATCCGTGCGGCAGTTGCATCCAAATATTCCAGTTATTTTCTTATCATCAAAAGCCGATGAGCAGGATCAGATCATTGGCTTTACGCTTGGCGCGGATGATTATGTCACCAAACCCTTTAGCAAGCATCTTTTGTTATTCCGGGTGGCTGCAGTGCTGCGCCGGCATGTTGCAACCGACAGCGGTTCCTCCCTTCAACCGGTCACCTGCGGACCTCTTCATATTGATGAGGACCGGCATTTGGTCACTTGGAAAGAAGCGCCGATTGATCTTACTGTGACCGAATGCCTGCTGCTTTTATCCTTGGCGCGCCGTCCCGGGTCGGTCAAGAACCGCCAACAATTGATGGATGCCGCTTATCAGGAAGCGATCTATGTCAGTGACCGAACCATCGACAGCCATATCCGTAATATTCGCCAGAAACTCAAAGCCTCAGACCCTAAATGTGATGTGATCGCAACGGTGCACGGGCTTGGGTACAAGCTCAAGATCTGACCATGTTGTTGCGCGGCATTCTATCCAAAATTATCGGTTTGCTGCTGCTGTTTAACCTTGCACTGTGGAGCTTTATTTTTTTCACAGAAGACACCGCTTATCTTGAGATTACCAATAAGCGTGACCGGCTCTATGAACGTGCCGTGATGTACCGAAAACTGATCACCCCGCTTTTTGAAGATCAGTCGCTTTCCGAGTTTGAACGTAAATTGGCAATCGAAGCCTTGCTGCGCGATAGCGAATTGGCTGGCATTGGCAAAGTAGTGGTCAAACGGTTTTCAGACCTAAAATCAGCGGAAAGTTTTGAATATTTCAATGGGCAAAAACCGATCAAACTGGTGCCGATTTCCGTTCAAGAGCTGTCAGCGGAACCACCGGCGGAATTCGAATTGGAAAGAAACAGGTTTGATCCGTTTGAATATTTGTTCACCTTTTATAAAGACTTTGTCGATTTGCAATTGATCACCGACCCTATTGTTCCCATCAGAGCAAGGTTTTCGATGCAGTATCATCTGATTGACAGGGGGCAGGATGCCTATGAGCTTAAGTATCTTGCGCCGATTAAAATTGCGCGTAAAACAGTCGCCACGCTTGAGGTTGGCGACAGCTACTTTCTGCGCGAAAGCTATATGGGCAAAAACAAGTCCAGACTGACCATATTGGCTGGCCTGTCGGTGTTGACTTTGGTTTTGGGGGTATTTTTGGCCCTGTCGATTGCCTTTCCCATTCGCAGCCTTTCCAGACGGCTTAACCGCAAGCTCAAGGCCGAAACTGTTTCTGAACAGTTAAACGATTTCCGGATCAAGCGGTTCGAGCATCGTAAGGATGAAATTGGTTTCCTCTATCGCAATCTGGTCACTCTAAATGGGCAATTGTCCAAATTGTTTTCTGATAAAGAACGCTTTGCGGCCGATGTATCGCACGAGCTGAAAAATCCACTGGCCGCAATCATTGCCCATGTGGAAAATGCCCGCACAGAGACCACAAATATGGACCAATCTGCGAAGGGCTTTGAAGCCATCCACGACCAAGCAGTGCGCATGAACAAACTGATTTCCGAAATATCTGAAGCCGCTATTGTCGACCATGATCTGGTGGCCACCAAACGTGAGAAATTTCACCTTTCTGATCTGGTGCGTGACCTTACAGGCCATTTTGAAACCGAGGCCGAACGCGAAGGCGTAACACTGGTGGCTGATCTGCAATCAAACGTCAAGCTAACGGGCCTTCCGGACCGTATTGCGCAGGTGGTCATCAATCTGGTTGAAAACGCTATTAGCTTTTCCAAGCCAAGTGGCGAGGTTCACGTAAAGTTAAAAAAATCATGGCGCCGGGGTATTTTAATATCTGTTTCCGACACCGGACCGGGGGTGCCCGAGGACTTGCAAGATAAGATATTTGAGCGGTTTTTTACCGCGCGAAGCGGTGAGGCCGAAAAACCAAATAGCTCCGGTTTGGGACTTTATATTTGCAAACAGGTGATCGAGGCCCATGGCGGCAGCATTCACCAAACCAATGGCTCCCCATTGGCTGGGGCAACCTTTACCCTCCGCCTATAGGGGGGGGTGTTAAGATCCCGGAATATACGGCCAGAAGATCTCTATGCCGCCGTGTTCCATTGCCAGCCAAGGGCATCAAATACTGCACGGTAATGGCCGGCAAGCGCGCGTAAATCAGACCCCGCCAAAGCGTCTTGCTGCGACCATGCCTTGGTGGCAAGACCTAAAATCCGTGGGGCCAACATCGGTTCAATCTGATGATCTTGCTGCGTAAATTCGCCCCAAAAAGCGCCTTGAACACCCACCACCTTATCCGCAATGTCCTGTGCGCCTACCGGCACCGGATCCCAGTTGATGGTCTCTTCCAGCGCGACGATCGCGGCCCAGCTTGCCCCCCAGTCTGCTGGATCAGATGTATGTGCCATATCAAAATATACATTCTGAGCCGGACACATGACCACGTCATAGCCTGCTCGCGCCGCCTCAACGCCCGCATCTTGGCCCTGCCAAATAAACAGCAACGCATCATTGCCAATGCCGCCCCCTGCCCCGCGCGCGGCTTCTTCCCAAGCGGCCGGGCGCATATTTTTGGCACCAGCAAGGCCCGCGGCTTTGCGCATAACCCAAGCGCCGACATCATCTGCTGTTTTCAAGCCATGTTGCTGTTTGAAACGCGCCATTCTGGGCGAGCCTGACCACGCCATTTGGGGCAGTTCATCACAGCCCAAGTGCAAATAGTCAAATGGAAAAAGCGGCGCAATTCCATCGATCAACGCGCCTATGACCTCCCATGTTTTTGCGCAGTCAGGATTGGTAACATTGCCGCGATACCCTTGAACGCTTTCTTCCACACCGGTGTCATCCGGGTCGCGCATTTCTGGGAAAATTTGGTTCAGTACATAACTATGCGCCGGGATTTCGATTTCTGGTAAAACTTCGATATGCAGCGCTTTGGCGTGCGCCACGATCCTTTCGACATCGCTCACAGAATAGCTGCCGCAGGCTTTGATCCCGCCGCCAAAAACGCCGGGCATATACGCGCCCTCGCCGCGGCACCGGCTATTTTGCCAAACTCCGGGCAAGTTAGGGATCTCAATTCGAAAAGCTTCGTCATCTGAAAAATGCCAATGAAACCGGTTTAGTTTGAGCAGGGCCATCAAATCCAAAAGCCCGACGATGGTATCGGGTTTAAAAAAATGTCGTGCGCAATCCAAATGTTGACCGCGCCAAGGAAATCTTGGCTGATCCTCAATGCGCCCACAGGGCAAAAGGCCATTGGTGGTGATGAAAAGGTTAAATAAGGTGATACCGGCATAAAAGATACCGCTGTGCGAAGCGGCGGTGATGATCACCTCATAGGGGGTTATTGATAATACGTATCCCTCTTGTGGCATATCGGCCTGCCGGTGCACGATAACGGCCAGTCCGACTTGGTTTTTAAAACCTTTTGCAGATGTGCGCGTGACCAGCGCGTTGACCTTGTCCAACTGATCATCAGAAAAGGAAAACCCGTCTGCCTGAACGGTCCCAAGGACGGGACTCCATTTGGTTGGCGCCGGCACCAGTGGCAGCCCGTCATAGGGGTCATAAGGCAACTCAGGTTCCATCCTGACGCCCCGCTCCAGGCCCGGCAGGCTATGGCAGGTATCGCCCACCCTTAGATAGCTGCCCAAGGGCAACCATGCCCTGTTTTTCACGCCAGTATTGGGATCATCATAGGTCAGATCAATCACGTGGGTCTGCCCAGCGGCAAGCGGTGGAAGCTGCACCTCATGAAAGCCCCCGACGCTCCGGATCACGCGGCCCCCTGTGATTACCGAACCGGGCGCCATCAGGGAAAAGCAAAACACTGGATCAACCAGCTTTTGCGCGCTTATCAGCGTGCACCGAATGTTGCCATCTTTTAAAATTGCATCGAAAGATAACTTCATATTAGGCCTCAAGCCGCAGCTCGGTGACAAAATCATATATATCGGAGCGGTAGATGCCGCGCGTCAGTTCGATCGGTCGCCCAGAGGCCAAATAACCGACACGCACAATTTTCAGCGCAGCCGCGCCTTCGGCCATTTTCAGCAGCCGCGCTTCCTTTGCCGTTAGGTTTATGGCCGTTACCCGTTGCAACGCCCGCGTCGGCGCTCGGCCCTCGGCCCTCAGGACAGCATAAAGCGAGGTTTTTACTTTTTCTGGCTGATGCAGAATATTTTCCGGTAAAGAGCTTTCTTCAATGGCCATCATGATCCCATCTGAGCTGCGCAACCGTTCGATCCGGGCCACCCGAACACCCGAGCCTAGCCCCAAGGACACAACCTCATCTGGTGTTGGCGTAAACATTCCATGGGATAGCACAGTGCTTTCCGAAGATTTCCCGCGCGCCTGCATGGTTTCGGTAAAAGACACCAACGACGAAAGAGACTGCTCAAGCTTTTGCGCTTGCGGCAAAACAAACGACCCCGCCCCCCGGCGTTGCTCAACCAAACCATCGCTGACCAGTTGCGCTATTGCCTGCCGAACCGTAACGCGGCTGATCTGAGCTTCTTGTGCGAATAGGCGTTCGGTTGGTAATTGCACATTAGGTTGCAAGTCGCCTGACAAAATTTGATCCGCCAAATACCGATGCAACTGCTGGTAACGGGGCCCGTGTTTAGGCTTGTACCAATCCTTTTGGTCAATTGATATTTGCAAAGCCCGCACCCCTAATCAAACCACATTTTGGTATTTCATTTTTGATACCAAAAACCCTATCTGCTTCAAATATACACCCAAGAACCTGTTAAAAACAACTAAAAACATCCACTTCCTCAAATCTCAACTTTTTTGGTATCATATAGGTAGTAATAATATTCGTCCTTGGTATTATTTATTCAGTGGAGCAGATTCTTTTTGTTCTCTGCTAAAATTGCACGAAAATATCTTTGGGGGACAAATTGAACGATTCTATTAGCGCAGAGTCTATTTCTCGTGATAGTAGAGCGCCGCAGGCTCGCAGGAAAAGCCTTTCAGAGCCAATTTTTGGCTGGT
Source organism: Paracoccaceae bacterium (assembly GCA_902512685.1). Taxonomy (GTDB): domain Bacteria; phylum Pseudomonadota; class Alphaproteobacteria; order Rhodobacterales; family Rhodobacteraceae; genus CABZJG01. The sequence continues at coordinate 51,987 of CABXKH010000006.1, forward strand.
TGCTGGTGGCCCCTGCAATTATTTTTATTGCCATCATTGTCGCCTGGCCTCTGGCCGAAACATTTCGGTTGTCTCTCACCGATGCCCGCTTGGGCGGCGAGAATTATGTCGGTTTGGAAAACTACCAAGAGCTGCTGGAAAAGAAAAAATTCCATCAGGTCATCACCCGAACATTTTTCTGGATGTTTCTTTCTGTAAGCTTGAAAATTATTCTTGGGCTGATTGGCGCTACGCTTTTAAACGCAGCCATCCCTGGTCGTGCGCTGTTTCGGGTTTTGGTAATGCCGCCTTGGGTCATTCCGATTGCCATCGGGTGTATCGGCTGGCTGTGGCTTTACAATGGTCACTTTGGTCTGATTTCGGGTGTTGCCCAGCGAATTGGACTGATCGACGGACCATTCGGATTTTTGGCCTATAAAACTTCGGCATTTTACTCGGCCATTATCACCGATGTCTGGGTCGGCACCCCAATGGTGGCGCTGTTTTTTCTAGCGGCCATGCAAGGCGTGAACCGCGACCTGTATGAAGCGGCATGGGTCGATGGCGCCAGTCGCTGGTACCGGTTTCGCCGCATTACAATACCCCAGATTATGCCGGTTATCGTATCTATGGCGCTGCTCTCTGCCATCTGGACCTTTAACAGCTTTGAAATCATCTGGATTCTCACCGAAGGCGGTCCACGCGGGGCGACAACCACGCTCATAGTCGACACGTATAAAACTGCGATTGGCAATTACAAATTTGGCGAAGGTGCTGCCCGGGCGGTGGTGATTGTGGCTTTGCTGGCGGCTTTTTCACTCATCTACATGTTCTTTTTGAACAAGGTGAACAAGATGTATGGGAATAAATAAAATGATGGATCGTTACTCTCGGATGCAACTTGTGGCCATCTATGCATGTATTGGCGTTTTCCTAACGTTTATCCTGCTTCCATTTTTCGAAATGTTCATGACATCATTGCGCCCGCTTGAGCATCTTTTCCGGGCGCCCTATCAGTTTTGGTCAGATGACTTTAGCTTTGATGCCTACCGCAAAATGTGGGAAACTGTGCCGCTTCTGGGCCGCTATATCTGGAACTCGATTTATATCTCTTCGATGGTTACCTTGTTGACCATGATTTTGGTCATCCCCGCAGCATATGCCTTTGCGCGGCTTGATTTTCCGTTCAAGAACGCCACGCTTTCCATGTTTCTTGGGGTGAACATGTTTACCGGCGCAGTGCTGCTGATACCCCTTTATCGGGTGCTGCGGACGTTAGGACTGCTTAATACCTATTGGGCGATGATCGTCCCCGGAGTAGCCTTTTTAATCCCAACAGGGATTTGGCTGCTGCGCTCTTATCTCGAAAAAATACCACGCGAATTGGAAGAGGCCGCCTTTGTGGATGGCGCTAGCCGGCTTTATACGCTGCGCCGGGTGGTGCTGCCGCTGGCTGTGCCAGGCCTTATTGTTGTGGGCGTGGCCGTCTTTATCGGCGCATATGCCCAGCAATTCCTCTTCGCTATCACATTCAACCAGACCCGCGAATTTCAACCACTACCTGCGGGCCTGTATGAATTCATCGGCTATCAGTCGGTGACTTGGAACGAAATGATGGCCGCAGCCTTGGTAGGGGTTTTACCTGTCATGGTCATCTTTTTGTTCTTGCAAAAATACCTTGTCGCAGGGCTTACGGCTGGAGCTGTCAAGGAGTAACCAAGCTAAACATGGGAGAAAATAAATGAAAAGTATCAAACTAATGGCAGAGGGCGATTTTGTCCGCGGCTTTCTTAAAATAACCCACCGCGATGGAAGCGTTTTTGCAGATCACGATTATTCAAACGGTGCGCTCGCAGATATGAGCGCCCATTACGGGGCTGACCATTTAATGGTCCAAGACATTGTTGCATTCCTGCGCCAAGAAAAAGATGCCTTGCCGGTCAGCATTGTGGATGCATTAGAGGCCGGCATCGGGGCGCTTGCAATTGATCAAGCGCGTGTCAGTGGTCAGATCGTAGATCTATCCCCCATTTGGGCAGAGTTTGACAGCTACAATCTGCCAGCGCGAAAGGACCAAGATGTTGGCTAAAATTGAATTGGGCCAGAAAATGGCCGCAGAGATAGAGCAGAGTCCCGATGTTTTTTCCAAACGGGTATCCTGCACAGTTGATCTGGAAGGCCAGCTTGATGATCTGCTGGCCATTTATACGATCGCCAGAGGGTCCTCTGATGCGGCGGCAAATATACTGTCTTATGAATTGATGCGCGAGTTGCAATTGCCTGTCACATCACTTCCTCCGTCGGTGTTTTCATTGGGCACGGGCGTCTGTCTAGATCGCAGTGCGTGTTTGCTTATTTCCCAATCGGGCGCGAGTGAAGATCTGGTTAAATCTGCCCACGGCGCGCGTTCGCGCGGCGCTAAAGTTGTGGCCTTAACCAATCAACCTGGCTCTGCGGTGCAAGAGGCAGCCGACATCTGTGTGCCGATCAATGCAGGCCCCGAGCTTGCCGTGCCTGCAACCAAAACAGTGATCGGCTCTATTGCTGCCGGCATGGCCATTCTTGCTGCGCAAAGCCCAGACTATGCCGCCATCTGCAAAAAAGCCGCAGCCGAGTTCGCCAATATAGCAGGCCGGCAGCACCCCCAGTACGAGACCATTGTTAATGGGCTCATACGCTCACAACATATATATGTCATTGGACGAGACACCGGTTTGGGAGCCGCGCAAGAAGTTGCTTTGAAACTTAAAGAATGTTGCGCTTTGCACGCAGAAGCCTATTCAGCATCCGAGGTTTTACACGGACCATTGCAACTGGTCACGAAACCATTGACCGTTCTTCTTTTGGATACCGGACTAGAAACCACGACCAAAAGTTTGGATCGGGCAGAGGATAGGTTTCGGGCTTCGGGCGCTAAAGTGTTTCGCATTTCGCCATTAGATGTTGGCGTGCCGACTTTATCGCCTGCGGCATCGGCGGCAATATTGCTTTACTTGGCCTATCCGATTGTGAGACAGGTTGCACTCGCTCTTGGTCTTGATCCCGACACACCCCATACGCTTTCCAAAGTGACCAACACACTATGACATTTCACACCGATATCCTGCCTTGGGCAACATGGCGTGAAACTGTTTCACAGCCAGACATCTGGCGCCAATGGTCAACAGAATGTCCAGTGCAAAAGCTGCGCGGTTGGATCGCAACGCAGCCCTTCGATGAAATTTGGTTTTGCGGCGCTGGAACTTCAGCTTTTATAGGAGATATTCTGGTTGCCGGGCTTGAAGGACAGGCAACAAAACCGCTTCGGGCGCTGCCCACAACAGATATCGTCGCCCGGCCAAAAGACTATTTGAACGGTCACAAAACACCGCTGGTGGTGAATTTTGGCCGCTCGGGGAACAGCGCTGAAACTTTGGCTATTCTTGATCTGCTTGATCAGCTGGCCCCCGACGCGCCTCAGCTCAATATCACCTGCAATCCCAAAGGGGCTTTGGCCTTGCGCGGCAACCACGCCAATCGCCATATCGTTCTGCTGCCGGACGAAACACGCGACAGTGGGTTTGCAATGACCACAAGCTTTTCCACAATGCTTTTGACAGCGGTTGGGATATTTGATGATGGCGCGGTTTTGGAAGAACTGCTGCCCTCTCTGGCGCAGGAATTTGATCGCTTACTGCCCGCGTTTTGCGACCTTGCGCGCGTCAGGCCAGAGCGTATTGTTTATGTCGGCTCAGGGCCCTTGGCCTTTGCCGCCCGCGAGGCGGCGCTCAAAACACTTGAGCTGTCCGCAGGTCACATACCGGCGCTTTGGGATAGCACATTGGGCTTTCGCCATGGTCCAAAATCTTTCGTACAGCCGGGCACTCAAATCGTGGTATTTATGGCATCGCACCCGCAAGCAAAGCTCTATGACGCTGATCTAGTTAAAGAATTGCGCAAGCAGTTTCCTGATAACCCGATTGTCTCGCTCGGCCCCAGCGGTGATATCGACACCCCACCTTACCAGCGCGATTTATGGGCCGTTCCGCTGGCGGTTGGATTGGCTCAGGTTCTTTCAATTCATTGGTCTCATCAACTGGGCTTGAATGTTGATGACCCCTTTGCCGGGCAAAATACCCTTAGCCGTGTTGTGTCAAATGTGCGTATCCATGAGGTGGCGCAATGATTGCAGCGGGCATTGATCTGGGCGGTACCAAAATAGAAGCGCAGGTGTTTGATGACAATTGGGATTGCGCCGAAAAACAGCGCAGTGCGACGCCACAAACTTATGCCGATCTGTTGAGTGTGGTCTCAGCGCAGGTTAGCTGGATAGAAAAAAACCATCCCGGCTTGCCCATTGGCATTGGCGCGGCAGGTTTAATCGCGCCAAGCACCGGCTTGGCTCTTACGGCCAATCTGCCTGCCTCGGGCAAACCATTTCCTAAAGATCTGGCGCGCGCATCCGGTCGAGCGATAACCTATTTGAACGATTGCCGGGCTTTTGCCCTTTCTGAGGCCATTTTCGGGGCTGGACGGCCCTTTCGCACAATGGTTGGCATTGTGTTTGGCACAGGCAATGGCGGCGGGGTTGTGGTGGATGGGCAGCTTTTGTCCCCAAGCTTGGGCGTCGGCGGAGAATTTGGTCATCTGTATGCCCCCGCCCATCTTGTAAAGACCTATGATCTGCCGATCGTTCAATGCGGCTGTGGCCGTATGGTGTGCATTGAGACATTTGTTTCGGGCCGAGGCATGTCGAGACTTGCACAAACACTCACCGGCCGCGCTGTGCAACCTGCCGATATCGCATCTGCGCGGCACCATGATCCGCAAATGGAAAAGGTCTGGCAGGTCTGGTGCAAACTGGTGGCCGAGCAATTTCTGGCCTTCGATTATATTTTGAACCCTGACGTTATTGTTTTGGGGGGCGGGCTTTCAAATATATCCGGGCTCTGTGATGAGCTCGGTGCAGCTATGCAAAACGCCCAATTCAAAGACTTTCCCATCCCAAAAATACTATTGGCGCAGGGCGGCGATGTTAGCGGGGTGCGCGGGGCGGCCTATGCCGCCTGGCAGGAGGCACAAAATGGTTAAGGCGCTGTTGGATATTGTACATCGCAACCGCGCGGGTGAAAGCATTGCGATCCCGTCTGTTTGCACGGCTCACCCCGATGTTTTGCGCATTGTTTTAAGATATGCCGCAGAGGTAAATCAACCGATTGTCATAGAAGCCACCTCAAATCAAGTCAATCAAGAGGGCGGTTATACCGGCATGACACCCAGCCAGTTTGTGGGTTTCGTTTCGGATTTGGCACTCAATGCTGGCGCTGACCCAACCGCCATTATTTTTGGCGGGGATCATTTGGGGCCACAGGCCTGGCGCAATTTTCCAGCCAAAGAGGCTATGGCAAAAGCAGATGTGATGATCCGTGAATATGTGCAGGCTGGCTTTTATAAGATACATCTAGACTGCTCTGAAGGCTGCGCGGGTGAACCCGCCCAAGTGGATGAGCAAACGGCAGCTCAGCGTGCAGCGCGTTTGATGTCTGTTGCCTTGCACGCCAGTGACAACCCTGAGAGTTTGACTTTTGTCATCGGCACAGAGGTCCCCCCCCCTGGCGGCGCCAGAGTGGACAGTCACGGAGATATAGCCGCCACTACCGCAGCAAACGCCGCCGCAACGCTTCAGGCCCATGAAAGCGCATTTGTGGATGCAGGTCTTGGGGATGTGCAGGCTTTGGTCTCGGGTCTGGTGGTGCAACCGGGTGTCGAGTTTGGTCCCATGACGGTCTATCACCTACCCCTAGATCGCTCGTTTGATTTGCGCTCGGTCATGATGCGCTGGCCTAATTTGGCGCTTGAAGCGCATTCAACCGATTATCAAAAGCCCGCAGCCTATCCGCGTCTTGCCGAACTGGGTTTTGCCTATCAAAAGGTTGGCCCAGCTTTAACATTCGCCTGGCGACAAGCCATTTATGCACTGGATCAGATGCTGTCATTTCTTCATGGGTCAGCGCCGATTGTCATCCCGACAATGGAGCGCATCATGCTTGAAAATGCCGGCGCATGGCAATCGCATTACCAAGGCGAGCCAAATGCAAAGTTCGCACAGCGGCATTTGGCATTGGCGGATCGCATCCGCTATTACTGGCCACATCCTGACGCACAGGCCGCTGTGAGCGCGTTGATGACGGCAATGGAAAGCCAAACTTTGAACCGGTCTGTTTCAGAGCTATTTTTCCACAACTCTACTCTTGAGCGTGCAGAACTGTGCGGCGGTCTGAACGCCGAGACATTGATCACCTCAAGCGTGGAGCAAAGTCTAGAGCCGTACTTTTTCCACTCAGGCAGCTTTGCTGCTCCGACACGCGAAAGGTCAGCATGATGATACCATTGAATGGATGGATAAAACCTAAACGCGTCTTTGACGGCACTAATCTTCTAACAGGTCAAGCAGTTCAACTTAAAGACGGGTATTTGGTTCAAATATCGCCAGTGGATGAGATGCCCAACACCGTTTCGATGGTTGACTTGCACGGTATTTTGACACCCGGCTTTGTGGATTTGCAAGTCAACGGCGGCGGCGGCGTCTTGCTGAACAATCAGCCTAGCCACAATGCAATGTGTCAGATCCTTCGCGCTCATAGGCGTCACGGCACTGTAGCCATTTTACCAACCGTCATCACCGACACCCGCGAGGTATTGCACGCAGCGGTTAATGCTGCCCTAGAGGCAAAAGAGGAGGCCGGTATTATAGGCCTGCATATCGAAGGACCCCATCTTTCCGTGACGCGCCGCGGCACCCATGCCGAAGAGCATATTCGCCCCTTTGATCCAGAAACTCTTGGCTTGGTGGAAAAACTTCGCAACTCTGACATTCCTGTTATGGTGACTGTTGCGCCCGAAATTGTGGGCAAGACAGTCATTTGCGATCTTGCCAACCTTGGGGCGATTGTGTCCATTGGCCATACCAATGCCACTGTAGAAGAGGGCCGTGCGGCGCTCGCTCAGGGGGCACGGTGCTTTACCCATTTGTTTAACGCTATGCCGCCAATGATCAACAGAGATCCCGGCGTTGTTGCGGCCGCCATAAACTCTGATGCCTACGCAGGGATCATTTGCGATGGGCATCATGTGTCTGATGAATTGATAAAAATGGCCCTGCGTGCCCGGCCTTGCCCCGATCGCATGTTCGTTATTTCAGATGCGATGCCAACAATTAGCGGCCCCGAGCAGTTCAAGCTTTATAATACAGAGGTGAAAATAAAAGATGGCCGGCTGATTAATAGTCAAGGCAATCTGGCCGGAGCGCATATCACCATGTCTCAAAGTGTAAAACGGCTGATCGACTGCATTGGAATATCACCTGTTGAGGCCCTAAAGATGGCTATATCCGTTCCCGCGGATGTCATACAGAAACCTGAACTCGGGCAATTGTTAAATCGTCGTGTTGAGGATTTAATAATATTACGAGACGACTATGGGTTCGATAAATTCGCCTCAGAATAAATTAACATCTTTATTATATTATTTGAGAACACTTCATATTAATTTAACTTAATAATTTTTATGTGACTCCTGATTGTAAAATATATATTATTCTAAATAAGCAAATTAGATTATTTAAATTCTCTTGTTTATTTGGGGCCTCACTATGAGAGAAACGACGATTTTGGCGTTAGATGTTGTTGGGTTTTCAAAGCAAGTTGCTGAAAATCCTAAAGTGACCATAGATGTTTTGTCTGCACGAAGAAAACGCATTCATAAACTTGTTATTTCAATGAATGGGCGCGTATTCAATGAAGCCGGAGACAGCATTGTTTCAGAGTTTTCCGAAGCAGATAAAGCTGCGCTTTGTGCAATGGCAATTCAAGAGGAAATGTCCCGTTTAAATGCGGGTTCTCCAACAGAGCGGCGGATGATGTTTCGCGCAGGCATCAACCATGGTCCGGTCATGGATGCAGATGACAATGTGTTTGGAGACACTGTTAATGTAGCCGCCCGGCTTGAGGCCGCCTCTTCTCCTGAAGGTGTTTATCTAAGCAAAAGTGCTTTTGATAAGCTGATGTCGGATACCAAAAGCTCTTTTGCCTATTTGGGCGAATTAAGCCTTAAGAACATTCCAAACCCGACAGCTGTTTATATGTGGAAATCAGGATATCAAATGGGGCGCTATGGGGCGTCAAACACTGAAAAAGTTGCCAATGTCGAAACTCTGCCTGGTTCAATTGCGGTATTGCTATTTAAAAACCTGAATTCGGACGAAGAACAACAATACTTTTGCGAGGGCGTTTCAGAAGATTTAATTAGCGCCTTGTCGCGATATAAATCGCTGCGGGTGACTTCAAGCAACGCAAGTTTTGCCTTTGTTGCCAGTGAAAAAACATTGCAAGAGATCAGCCATGCGCTGTCGGCAAAGTATATCCTGTCGGGTGCCGTGCGCAGCATGGGCAACCGAGTTCGTATCAATATAAAATTAGACAACTCTGAATCCAGTCAAACCATATGGTCCGAAAAATTTGAAACCACTAAGGAAGGCATTTGGGAATTAGAGGAGACCTTGGCATCGACCGTAGTTTCAAAACTCGTTGGCCAAGTGGAAAAAGATGAAATGCGCTCATCAGCCAATAAACCGCCTGAGGATGCGCGCGCGTATGATCTGGTTCTGCAGGGACTGAAACATCACAGAAATTCAATTGTTTCGCGTGAAGATGCACGCAAGGCCTATGATCTTTTCAGCAGAGCTGTGGATCTTGATCCAAACTATCCCAGAGCGATGGCATGGAAAGTTTGCTCGACGGCCAACCTATCATCCTGGGAGCCAGAGATTTTAGGACCAAACTGGATGCAAGATGCATTAAAAAGCGTTGAGAAAGCTCTTGAACTTGACCCTGACGATGCTGAAGCCAACAGGATCATGGGCGCTATGCAATTATCAAATGGAAACTACGAAGCTTCGTTAGAGCATCACCGCCATGCCTGTAGTCTTTGTCCCTCTGATCTATATATAGCCGCCAAGCACTGCAAAGTACTAATGTATGACGGTCGATTGGATGCGGCGCAGAATGAGTTGGATCGAGCAACAAAAATAAATCCAACGGCCTCTGATCTACTTTATGAAATTGAAGGTGTGTTAAAATTCTGGCAGCACGATCATCAAGCCAGCAATGATATTTTTAAAAGAATAAAGTTTCCAGATCCGATCATTTCTGTGTTCGAATCTGCAAATAATTATCATCTGGGACGTATTGATCTGGCTGCGCAGAAAGTGGCGGAAATCGAAGCAGATTATGGGCTTTCTGTCGAACGTTTGATCCAAGACGAGCCATATCGTAAAGAGGAAATGAAATCCATGCTAGAGCCAATTCTTAAATCCAGCGCCTTGGTGTAAAACAATAAATAGCCACATAAGCTGCATTGCAAAGATAAACGCCCGAGCATATGCGTGGGGAAATAAAGCGTTGCCAATCTGCGTAGCATATCTTTTTCAATCGAAGAACGTTTTGGGGTGAATATCGGTCAAAGCCTTACCACAATATAGATTGATACACGGCGTATGATTTGAATTTCAACAATATTTAGCTTGGATCAGTTGGGCTCTAATGGCATAAATATATGCGTTTAAGTCGCGTGCCACGCCACAAAAGGCTTACTGAAATTCAAGGTCTGGATAAGTCAAATGAAAATCGAACGCATAGAGGAATTGCGGCTTTCAAAAGCCGATGATGCGGCAATAGCCGCTTTGCTCAATGCCTCATTTGAAACTAACTTTGGCCAACGTAGTTTTTTTGAGCAACGCCATCATCTTCGCCTTTTGATACGTGAAAACAACACTGTCATTGGCCATATGGGGATTAGCATAAGAGCTATACAAATGGGGCCCACGCTTTTGACAATTGCGGGTCTGGGTGACGTGGCCACAGATATAAACTACCGGGGACAAGGTATTGCAACCCGCTTGATGCACCGCGCTATTCAGGAAGTTAATGCCTCTCAATGCGCGTTTTTCTTACTATTCGGCAACCGGCCTCTTTATGCAGCGTCCGGCTTTAAATCAGTGACCAATACAGTCCGGCACTGCTCTTTGATCGGTGCAAAAACAGGTGATATTGTCGAAACCAGCAACAGCGGGCTTATGGTTTTGCAACTTGGGTCCACCCGTTGGGATGACGCGGCGCTGATTGATTTGGCGGGCCATGCGTTTTAAATTCTGATCTTGGTTATATAGGCTGCGGTTTGAACCAAACAGGCGGATAACAGCTTTTCTGCCCTAAACTTGCGATGCAGCAGAAATGCAACAGCCTGCAAACGGCCGCTACAA
>CABXKH010000007.1 GCA_902512685.1 Paracoccaceae bacterium
GACCCTGCTAGCTCCATTTGCATTACAGCTTCGCCCACCGAAATCATCGGAATCTGCGCTTCTGTTTCTGCAACGATGACTGGCTGTAGTGATCCTGGTTCCGAATCCTCAATTCCATTATCTTGCGCGAGGATATACGAGGAAGCGTGCGAAAGTTCAACAGGTTGTGTGCGTTCCTTGTGATGATCTTTTAATCGCCGCTTATACCGTCGAAGTTGCTTTTCCATTTTATCGTTACAACTATCAAAGGCTGCGTAAATTTCTGTTGCTAAAGCTTTTGCCTGCGCACGCAGACCGGTGGACAAATGAACCGTTGCCTCGCAGGAAAACTGATGGGCGTTCTTGGAAAATACCACATTTGCATCGGTGGGACGCTCTGCATATTTTCCAACCACAGCACCCAGCTCATTTTTAACATGCACTTGAAGGGCGTTTCCTATGTCAATTTGCTTTCCAGAAATTTGATATCGCATATGAACTCCTTTTGATTGATAGAAATAACAGCGCGACAAAACCGATGCCGACGGGCGCACTTACGTCCGGATGCAGGATTTGACAGTCATAGTTATGCGGATCGCTATTTAAAAACGGCCCTAAAAGACTCAGCTGAAGTCTCACGCTGTCCTCTATATAGAAGGCGACCCGGGGGGTATGTGTCAATGGTGTAGTTCAAAAATACCGCCCCATCGGCGGATTTTAGGAAATCCGAAAACTATCCCCAAGATACACGCGGCGGACATTTTCATTGTCAATCACATCCTCGGGTTTGCCCGACATCAAAACCTTGCCGTCATGCAGGATATAAGCGCGATCCACCAATTCAAGCGTTTCGCGCACATTGTGATCTGTAATCAAAACCCCAATTCCGCGGGTTTTGAGATTGGTCACCAATTGCCGGATATCACCGACTGAAATAGGATCAACGCCCGCAAAGGGTTCATCCAGCAACAGGTATTTAGGATGGGCCGCCAAACTGCGGGCAATTTCCACCCGCCGGCGCTCGCCGCCAGACAACGCCATTGCAGATGTGCGGCGCAAATGCTCTAGACCAAAATCGGCCAAGAGTTCTTCAAGACGTTCTCGCCGTTTATGCCGATCTTGTTCGGAAATATCCAAAATTGCGGAAATATTGTCTTCGACACACAAGCCCCGGAAAATAGAGGTTTCCTGCGGAAGATAGCCAATGCCCATCCGAGCGCGTCGATACATCGGCAACCGAGTGATGTCTTCTCCGTCCAGCAAAACTTGACCGCCATCTGAGGCAACAAGACCTGCAATCGCATAAAAACTTGTGGTTTTTCCCGAGCCGTTTGGCCCAAGCAACGCCACAATCTCGCCGCGCTGAACAGACATGGATATATCCCGAATAACCACCCGCCGGCGATAGTTCTTACGCAGGCCCTTGACCGTCAAGCCTGAGTTGGGATTTTCACTGATCAGTTCGGCCACGCTCATATTTTTCTCAATCGCTTGTAGGTATTAAAACGGTTTTGACCCGACCTGATGCGGTAGAGCTGCCGGTATCAAGATCAAATTCGGCCCGCTCAGCCACAAGGGTGTTTCCTTCTTGAAGAATTGAAACATTGCCCGTCAAAATGATGCTGCCGCGCGCCAAATCATAGTCGGCGGCATCAGATACGGCTTTGTCCGGACCACTGGTCAGCCTGACATTGGTATTTGCAATCATACTGTCAATTTTTGATCTGTCATCTGAGTAAACAACTTCGACAAATTCTGCCGTTAGCCGCAAATCGCCCTGAATAATCAATACATCGCCCTCAAATGTGGCAATCCCGCTTTCATCATTAAATTCAAGCTGATTTGCGGTGATTTCAATCGGCTCTTTGCTGTCTTGGCTTATGGATCCGAATCCGGGGGTGGCATCTTGCGCCAAAAGCGCTGAGGACGCGCCGCCCATGACGCCAAACACCATTAAAATTAAAACTAAAGAAATCTTGCGCACATTATGCCCCTTTTAGGTTTTAGGATCATATATCAGCTTTATACCATCTTTAAAAATAAATTGCAGGTTACCTGTCTCAGAATCGCGTAAAATCTCCATTGAACCGGCCTCTAGAACGCCTGCGGCGCCGGTGCCTTTCACGGGCCCATCTGCATAAAGCCAAAGCGCCTCCATTTTGCTGGTAATCCTAGAAGCGCTCAGTTGATAGCCGTCGTTGGTTACAACCTGCACATTGCCCTCCATGACCAAAAGGCCCTTTTCATTTCGAATGAGCCCACTGTCAGAAGACGCAAGAATATCCTGATTTGGGCCGGTTTTGATCCGCAAAACCACCTGATCAATTTCTAAATCCTCATCAACGGACTGATCTGGCTTTACGGACATGGCCGACATACTAAGCCGGTCACCGGCGCCGGTCACACCCGTAAAATACGGCGCGCTGACCTGCGGGCCTTTAGCCCGATCATAAAGGCGTCTTTCACTATAGGGAATTGTGCTTTCTTCAGGCACGCTCTGCGACATGTAAAACATCACTGAAAGCAGCCCCAAAGCGATCATTGGCAATATATATTTCAGCCCCGTCATCAGCTGAAAATGTATATCCTGTGATGTCGTCATTGGGGATTTTCGCTCGCTGTAATGCCCTAGTGGGCAAAGATATCAATCTCGGGCCAACCTGCAAGATCAAGCTGCGCCCGGGCGGGAAGAAAGTCAAAACATCTTTGCGCGATCTCTGTTCTGCCTTCACGCGCCAAGCGGATATTCAGCGCATCGCGCAGTTGGTGCAGATAAAGCACATCGGATGCGGCATAGTCCATCTGTGCATCGCTTAATGCCTCAGCGCCCCAATCCGAGGATTGCTGCTGTTTGGAAATATCAACCGATAGCAATTCCTGCAGCAGGTTTTTCAATCCATGCCGGTCGGTGTAGGTGCGCGTCAATTTACTTGCGATTTTGGTACAATAGACCGGCGCGGTTAGCGCGCCAAAGGCATGATAAAGCGCCGCAATATCAAAACGGCCAAAATGGAACAGCTTTAGTACTTTGGGATCTTCCAGCATGCGGCATAAATTGGGTGCCTGATCTTGGCCCAGCGCCACCTGTACAAGATGTGCATTTCCATCGCCGCCAGACATTTGCACAAGGCACAAACGATCACGGTGCGGATTAAGCCCCATGGTTTCACAGTCAATGGCGACCTCGGGCCCCAAGTCCAAATTGTCGGGAAGATCGCCTTGATAGAGAAAGTTAGTCACTGTCTATGTCCTGCTTTGGTCAAGAAATGTTTCTTTCACATAAAGTGATCTGGTTGTTTGCGCAACTGCTGCGGCAAGTTCTAGGCAAGCTTAGGCCAACCCTGAAGATGGTTGAACAGCCGCAAGAAGGCTTGATAACAAGGAAAAAACAAATAATTATCTGACGTAACAGGAGGATATGTCTGTGACACCCCGCGCAAAATGGCCAAGCGGCGTTGAAAAAACGCTTGCTCTACCAGAGCAACCATTGGCAGCAAATTTAATCGCTTCAGCCCGGCGGTTTGCTCAGCGCACAGCGATTATATTTCATGGGGCGCACTACGATTATCAAACCCTTTTGGATCGGGTTGAAAAGCTGAGCGGGTATTTTCAGCACGGCCAGGGCCTGAAGCCCGGTGACCGAGTGCTTTTGTTTATGCAAAACAGCCCGCAATTCATCATTTCCTACTACGCCATCTTACATGCCGGAGGCGTTGTGGTGCCGGTCAATCCCATGTCGCGCAGCGCCGAGCTTGACTATATTTGCAGTGATACCGGGGCAAAGATAATTTGTCTTGGCGCCGAGCTTTGTGAGGTGGTCGCGCCGCTTCTACGGGCTGGTAAATTCGACTGCGCACTGGTGGCTGATTATGCGCAAATGGCCGATCCGAACTATGATCTGGCGCTGCCCAAAGCGCTGCAAAAGCGGGATTTGGCGCCTTTAGCAGCCAAAGGTTTCACCCTGTGGCATAGTGTTATCGACCGCCATAGCGGCGCAGAACCGGCCAGGATAAGCCCCGATGACTTAGCGGTCATTCCCTATAGTTCAGGCACCACCGGACAGCCCAAGGGCTGTATGCACAGCCACCGCACGGTGATGGTCACTGCAGTGGGCGGGGTGCAATGGTACGGCATGGATGAAAACTGTGTGTCGCTGGCAACCATGCCGATGTTTCATGTCACCGGCATGCAGGCCGTTATGAACGGGCCGGTATATGCGGGTGGAACCGTAGTGATCATGACCCGCTGGGATCGGCGCATCGCTGCCGAACTGATCCAGCGCTATCAAGTGACCCGCTGGCGCTCGATTGCCGCTATGGCTATAGATTTCGCCAATATGCCCGATCTTGAGCGCTATGATCTGTCAAGCTTGCGCGCAATTGGCGGCGGCGGCGCTGCGATGCCTGCGCCTGTAGCCCATAGGTTGAAAACCATCACCGGACTTGATTACATCGAAGGCTATGGGCTAAGCGAAACTATGGCTGCCACCCATATTAATCCGGTCGAAGATGCGCGTCCGCAATGCCTTGGCATACCTGTTTTTGATGTGGACGCCTGTGTTTGGTCGCCCCAAAGCGGCGCAAAGCTGGGCGCCAATGAGGTGGGTGAAATTCTGCTGACCGGTCCGCAGCTTTTTTTGGGCTACTGGCAGCGGCCAAAAGAAACAGAAGAGGTGTTTGTCGCAGTGGATGGCACGCGCTATTTGCGCACCGGCGATATGGGGTATGTGGATAAGGACGGTTATTTTTATATGGTTGACCGCCTCAAACGCATGATCAATGCCGCCGGTTATAAAATCTGGCCTGCCGAGGTCGAGGCAATCATGCATGGCCACCCAGAGATCGCCGAGGTCTGTGTGATTGGTATTACCGACACGCGGCGCGGCGAAACCGCCAAGGCCGTAATTGTACCGGCTGACAATGAAAACCTGCCCGATCCAGCTGATATTATCAGGTGGTGCAAAACCAATATGGCGGCGTATAAATGCCCCACTCATATTGAATTTGTAGCCCATTTGCCAAAATCCGGATCAAGCAAAGTGCTTTGGCGCGAGCTTACCGAGCAAGCCAGACAAAGCTAAGCGGCCAAAAACGTAACGGCATTTGCCAATTGACCACTTGTACATTTCGCAAAACAACCTTTTTCTAATCTAACCCAATTAGGAAAAACAAATGACGCCTGACAGTCTTTTTGGATTAATCGGCAAAACCGCTTTGGTCACCGGCGGGGCGACCGGTATTGGGCGGATGGCCGCCACAGGGCTGGCGGCTGCCGGCGCGCATGTGCTGATTGCAAGCCGCAAGGCAGAAGCCTGCGCCGATGTTGCCGCCGCTATAAACGCCGCCGAACTTGCCGGCTCTGCCGAGGGCTTTGGCGGGGATGTCGGCAGCGCCGAGGGCATTGCTGCCTTAATCAGCGCAGTGCAGCAGCGCACCGCTGAATTGAACATCCTGATGAACAACGCAGGGCGCACTTGGGGCGCGCCGTTTGACATTTTTCCCTATGACGCTTGGGAAAAGGTAATGGCCCTGAACGTGACCGGCATGTTTCACCTGACCCAAGGTCTTGGCGATATGCTGGCGGATGCAGGCACGGCAAACGACCCGGCGCGTGTGGTCAATGTGGGCAGCGTGATGGGCGAAGTGCCCATGGGTGATGGTGCCTATTCTTATTCGGTCTCAAAAGCCGGGGTGCATCATATGACCCGCATTCTGGCCAAAGAACTGGGCCCCCGCCACATCACGGTCAACGCCCTGGCCCCGGGGCCGTTTCAATCCGGGATGACCGATTTTGCCATTGGTCAGGACAGCGGTGCAGATCGGGTTGCCGAGCGTGTGCCAAACGGCCGTATCGGGCGGCCAGAAGATATCGCCGCCTGTCTTCAGTTTCTCTGCGGCTATGGCGGTTCTTATATAACCGGCGCCGTGATCCCTGTCTCTGGCGGCATCAACGTGGCCACAGGGGCTTCGATATTCGGAGATGATTAAGGGATGAGCAGCATTGCACTAGATGATTTTTTAAAGCTTGAGGGCCAGAAAGTTGGCACTTCTCGCTGGTTCGAAATTGATCAAAGCCGGATCGATAATTTCGCCGATGTGACCGAAGACCATCAGTTTATCCATGTGGATGCGAAAGCGGCTGAAAAGACGCCTTTTGGCACCACCATCGCGCATGGGTTTTTGACCTTATCGATGCTTTCAGCGATGATTTATGATGGGGTCCCGGACATCGAAGGCGCCACCATGGGCATTAACTATGGCTTCGATAAAATCCGCTTTATCTCACCGGTGAAATCCGGTGCGCGTGTGCGTGCACATTTCACATTGAAGGCGCTGCGCCATCCCAAACCAACCGAGGTGACCAATATCTGGGACATCACCGTAGAAATTGAGGGCCAAGAGCGCCCCGCGCTGATCGCCGAATGGATTGGCAGACAATATTTTTAACCAAGGACTTCCAAAGAAATGACCAAACTTCCATTGCAACTCACGGGTCTGCGGCTTCCTGCCATCGCAGCGCCGCTTTTCATTATCTCAAACCCTGATCTGGTGATTGCGCAGTGCAAAGCCGGTATTGTCGGCTCGTTTCCCGCGCTCAACGCGCGCGAAAAAGATGGTGAAGCCGTCGTGTTAGAGCTGTGGTTAAAGCGTATTACAGAAGAACTTGACCGTCACAATCAAGCCAACCCTGACAATCCGGCGGCGCCTTTTGCAGTCAACCAGATCGTGCACCGATCAAATGCACGTCTTGAGCGTGATCTTGAAATCTGCGCAAAATGGAAAGTGCCGATTTGGATTACATCTCTGGGGGCCCGCGTCGAGGTGAATGACGCCGCCCATAGCTGCGGCGGCATTGCACTGCATGATGTGATCAACAACCGCTTTGCCAAAAAAGCCATCGAAAAAGGCGCAGATGGATTGATCGCGGTGGCCGCAGGCGCGGGCGGGCATGCCGGCGCGTTATCCCCGATGGCGCTTATTGGTGAAATCCGCGAATGGTTCAAAGGCCCGCTGATGTTATCCGGCGCCATTGCAACCGGCGACAGCATTTTGGCGGCACAAGCCATGGGGGCTGATCTGGCCTATATCGGTTCGCCCTTTATCGCCACAAAAGAGGCCAATGCTGACCCTGCATACAAGCAGATGATTATCGACAGCAGCGCCGAAGATATCGTTTATTCATCCCTCTTTACCGGGGTAGATGGCAACTATCTAAAACCCTCGATCGCGCGCGCCGGAATGGACCCCGACAACCTGCCCAGTGCGGATGTCAGTTCAATGGATTTTTCCGACCAAAGAGAAAAGCCCAAATCATGGAAGGAAATCTGGGGGTCGGGTCAGGGGATCGGCGCGATTAAAACGCATATGACAACCCAAGGGTTGGTGGATCAGCTGACTGCACAATACAGCAATGCCAAAGCCCGTCTGCTTGGATCGGCCAATGGCTGAGCTTTATCTGGTCAGACATGCACAGGCCAGTTTTGGCGCTGATAATTATGATGTGTTGTCTGATCTTGGCCACATGCAAAGCTTTGCCCTTGGGCAGGCCATCGCCGCACAGGGCGTGCGGCCGGACCTTTGGGTGATTGGCGATTTAAACCGCCACCGCGAAACTCTTGCGGGCATTAAACGCGGCATGGGCATGGCAGAAGCTACCCCGGAAATTCACCCAGGGCTTAATGAATTTGACTTTACCGGCCTGCTGAACGCGCGCTTTGGAATGGGCGGCGGGCCAAAGGATATGCACAGCGACCGCAAAACCCATTTCAAAATCTTGCGCGAAACCGTTTTGGCATGGCAACGCGATGAAATCGCCAACCCTCCTGAAACATGGGCTGATTTTGCCCGGCGTATTGAGGCCGCGCGGCGATTTATCATGCGCGAGGGACCGGCCACGGTTTTAGCGGTCAGTTCGGGCGGCCCGATCGGCCAAATGGTGGCTTCGGTGCTGCAAACGCCAGACGATCAACAGATTAAATTGCAACTGCAGGTCAAAAACTGTTCGCTCACACGGTTTATTTTTACGCAAAAAGCATGTTATCTACACGGGTTCAATGAAACGCCGCATATCACGGCCGAAACACATCAGTTTTTGACCTATAGCTAAAGGCCAACCATGTCGGACACTGCCCATTTAGATACCGAAGCTGTCAGCGCCTGGCTGAGCCAGCGCATGGCCGGGTTTGAAGGGCCGGTCCGCGCCGAGAAATTTGACGGCGGGCAATCAAACCCAACCTTTCGGCTGATTACGCCAAGCAAAGACTTTGTTCTGCGCCGCAAACCTCCGGGCATATTGCTCAAATCTGCACATGCGGTTGATCGCGAATTTCGGGTGCAAAAGGCACTTGAACACTCCGATGTGCCGGTCGCGCGCATGCATGTTCTGTGTGAAGATGATGCGGTAATCGGCTCTGCTTTTTATGTGATGGATATGGTCGATGGGATAAATTACGACAACCCGGCCCTACCCGAGGTCACTCAAGACGACCGCCGAGCGATCCAAGAAGAAATGAACCGCGTTCTGGCCGCGATCCATAGTATCGACATTGAGACAGCTCAGCTCTCTGACTTTGGCCCGGATGGCAATTATTATCTGCGCCAAACTGATCGGTGGACCAAACAGTATAAGGCCAGCGAAACCGAACATATACCGGATATGGATGCGCTGATCGACTGGCTTGGCAGCAATATACCCGATGATGATGGGCAGCGCACCTTGGTGCATGGCGATTACCGCATCGACAATATGCTGTTTTCAAAATCCGGCCCCCAATGTCTTGCGGTTCTGGATTGGGAATTGTCGACCATCGGGCATCCCTTTGCCGATCTTGCTGCCGTTATTATGCAATGGGCGATGCCGCCCGGCCCTGAGGGTCGCGGTTTGGCCGGCATTGACCGCAAAGCGCAGGGGTTGATGGAGGATCAGGCCTTTGTTGATCTTTATTGCGCCCGCCGCGGATTGGCGGGGATCGACCGTTTCGGGTTTTATCTGGCATTTTGCTTTTTTCGCATGGCCGGAATTCTGCAAGGTGTCAAAAAGCGGGCGCTTGACGGCAATGCCTCAAACCCCGAGCGGGCAATGAAAGTGGGAAAATATGTATCGGTTTTCGCTGCCGCCGGCCTAAAAGCTGCAAAAACAGTATGAGCGGTATGGATCACCCCCCGCATTTTTCTGATGAGCGCCCCTATCCGCTGCAGCACCATCTGGGATTCGTTTTGACCGATTGGTCGGAAGATTATTGCCGCCTTGAATTGCCGCTAGAGGCATTTTTGATGAACCGTCAGGGCATACCGCACGGGGGCGTCTATGCCACGCTGGCCGATACAGCGATGGGCTATGCCGGTTGCTTTGCCCCAAAGGGTGCGCCGCCACGCTGGGCCATGACGCTCAATCTAAGCGTCAATTATCTGGCCCAATGCAAAGGCGACCTGTTAATCGCCACGGCCAATCTTACCGGCGGCGGGCGCAAAACGTTTTTTGCTGACGCCTCTATCAGCGATAACCTGTCCACGAAAATTGCCAGCGCAACGGGCGTATTCCGTTATCGCAGCAGCCCACCCTAAAGGAGAATAAGATGACCGAAACCATGCAGCGCATTGCCTTGGCCCGCAGGCCAATGGGCGCACCTGTTGATGATGATTTTCTATTGGAAAATATCCCTATGCCAACGCCCGCCGAAGGCGAGGTGCTGGTCAAAGTGCATTATATGTCGCTTGACCCCTATATGCGGGGCCGCATGGATGATGCAAAATCCTATGCTAACCCGGTGCCACTTGGCGGCACAATGGAAGGCGGGGGCGTGGGCCAAATTGTGGCCTCAAATGCCGCCGATTATGCGGTCGGGGATTATGTTTTTGGAATGCTTGGTTGGGCCAGCCATGCCTGTCTTAAGGCCAAAGAATTGCAAAAACTTAACCCGAAACTGGCGCCCATCACCACTGCTCTTGGGGTGCTTGGGATGCCCGGATTTACCGGCTGGTACGGGTTGATCGAACTGGGCCGGCCCAAGGCCGGTGAAACCCTTGTTGTTGCGGCGGCCACCGGCCCTGTTGGCTCGATGGTGGGTCAGGTGGCCAAAGCGCGCGGGCTGCGCACCGTCGGCATTGCGGGCGGCGCAAAAAAATGCGCGCTCGCAGTGGACAAGTTCGGGTTTGATGTCTGTCTCGATCATACGAAATACGCCGACGGCAAAGCGATGCGCGCCGCCATCGCCGAGCACTGTCCAAAGGGTGTGGATATTTATTTTGAAAATGTGGCTGGCAAGATTTTCAAAGGTGTGCTGCCGCTGATGAATGTGGGGGGCCGCATTCCGCTTTGTGGATTGATCAGCTGGTATAATGCCGGGGCCTTGGGTGCAAATGCAGGCGGAGAAAAGGATAATCTACCTAAACTTTGGCGCACTATTCTTGTGAACCGGCTTTCAGTGAACGGCTTTATCATTTCCGATCATTGGGACCGCTATGGTGATTTTCTGCGCGACGTTGGCCCAATGCTGGCGAAAGGCCAAATTGCTTATCAAGAGGACATCACCGAGGGGCTTGAAAACGCGCCGCGGGCGTTCATGGGTCTGCTGACCGGGGAAAACTTTGGCAAACAGATCGTCAAAGTGAACTGATCTTGGATAAAGCACCGGATGGCTTCAAATTTCCGAACGGCGCTTTTCACCCGCTTGCCATTTTCACAAGCAGCGCTTTTATAAAAAAATGAGGGCTCCGACACGGTGGCCAGAACCCTCATATCACCCCTTGTGCTCCCACGGCATGTCAGGTGTTTAATACAGGTCCGGCCATCCTGGCACGGTGGTTATAGCTAACCCAAATTGGCATCAAAAACCAAGAACCAAGTAAGGCAAATTTAGTTCAAATCTCGCGCAGCATCCGCTTGTGATCCGCTCAGAGCGGATCACTATGATTGCCAGCAGGCTTTGCCATTAAACCGGAAGTGATTAATACCTATAATGTTCGGGCTTGAACGGCCCCTCTGGCGTCACACCAATATAGTCAGCCTGATCTTTATCCAATGTGGTCAGCTTAACGCCAATGCGGTCCAAATGCAGCCGCGCCACTTTTTCATCCAGATGCTTGGGCAGGATATAGACGTCATCATTATAATCATCGCCCTTGGTCCACAGCTCGATCTGGGCCAGCACTTGGTTGGTAAAGGAGGCAGACATCACAAACGACGGATGTCCCGTGGCATTTCCAAGGTTTAAAAGACGGCCCTCTGACAACAGGATCAAACGGTTGCCCGAGGGCATCTCGATCATATCAACCTGTTCTTTAATATTGGTCCATTTGTGGTTTTTAAGATGCGCCACTTGGATCTCATTATCGAAATGGCCGATATTGCCCACGATGGCCATATCTTTCATGCCGCGCATATGCTCGATGCGGATAACGTCTTTGTTGCCGGTGGTTGTGATGAAGATATCAGCGGTGGCGATCTGATCTTCCAGAAGCACCACTTCAAAGCCGTCCATAGCAGCCTGCAAAGCGCAGATCGGATCAACCTCGGTGACTTTAACACGCGCGCCCGCGCCCCGCAGTGAGGCGGCCGAACCTTTGCCCACATCGCCATAGCCGCACACAATAGCCACTTTGCCGGCCATCATCGTGTCGGTGGCGCGGCGGATGCCATCAACCAGCGATTCTTTGCAGCCGTATTTATTGTCAAATTTCGATTTGGTCACACTGTCGTTCACATTGATCGCCGGAAACGGCAATTGGCCCTGTTTGACCAGCTCATAGAGCCGGTGCACACCAGTGGTGGTTTCCTCGGACACACCTTGGATCATATCACGCTGTTTGGTGAACCAGCCGGGGCTTTCGGCCATACGCTTTTTAATCTGTGCAAAGACCGCCTCTTCTTCTTCGGAAGTGGGCACTTCGATGAGGTCGGTTTCACCGGCTTCCACCCGCGCGCCCAGCAACACATAAAGCGTTGCATCGCCGCCATCATCCAAAATCATATTCGCGCCTTCGGGGAATAAAAACGACCGGTCAAGGTAATCCCAATGCTCGGTCAGGCTTTGACCTTTGATCGCAAAGACCGGCGTTCCGCCTGCTGCAATAGCCGCCGCCGCATGGTCTTGGGTCGAAAAGATGTTACATGAGGCCCAGCGCACATCCGCGCCAAGTTCCACCAATGTTTCGATTAAAACAGCGGTCTGGATGGTCATATGCAACGAGCCGACGATGCGCGCCCCGGTCAGTGGCTTGCTTTCGCCATATTCTTTGCGCAGCGCCATCAATCCGGGCATTTCGGTTTCGGCAATATTTAATTCTTTGCGGCCAAATTCAGCCAGGGCAATGTCTTTGACAATATAATCAGTGCTCACGGGTCATATCTCCTAAAATTCTCAGTTGGCGCGTAACATAACTTAGATCGTGCAGCAATCAGGTAAAGTACACCTGCTTTTTTGTCATTGGTGGCATACGGCGCGCAAAGAAACAAAACCCTATGTCTGCAAAGCTTGCGCACAGGGTTCGCTTCGTGCAGATATCATCTCAACTGCAAGAGGCTTAGATGAAACAACCACGCGCATGGCAAAGAATGCTTTCGGGTCGCCGGCTCGATTTGCTGGACCCGACGCCGGTCGATATCGAGGTAGAAGATATTGCCCATGGGCTTGCCTTTGTGGCGCGCTGGAATGGTCAAACCCAGGGTGATTTTGCCTATTCGGTGGCCGAGCATTCGCTGCTTGTCGAGGAAATCTATGGCCGGCTTGCCCTCAAAGCCCCCGCCAAGTGGCGACTTGCCGCCCTGCTGCATGATGCGCCCGAATATGTCATCGGAGATATGATTTCGCCGGTCAAAGCCGCCGTAGGGCCGGGCTATGAGGTGCTGGATGAGCGGCTAAGTGCCGCAATTCACATTCGCTTTGGCCTGCCCGCCAAACTGCCCACTGCGGTTAAAAAGCAGATTAAAAAGGCCGACAAAATAAGCGCCTGGATGGAGGCCACCCAGATCGCAGGGTTTTCCGCCAAAGAAGCCGATGGGTTTTTCGGGGCGCCAGATCACAGCCTTATTAACGGTCTTAAAATTGATCTGCGCGCGCCCAAAGCGGCGCGGCAGGCTTATATCGACCGGCACTCAGACCTGCTGTCGCAGCTATGAGCCAAATCAAGCTCAGACTGGCCACCCCAGCAGATGCGGACGCGCTTGCCGTGCTGCTGAACCAGATTATCAAGTCGGGCGGCACCACCGCCCATTTACACCCTTTCGATGGAGAGCGCCTGCTCAACCATTATCTTGCGCCGCCTTTGGCCATCAGCTGCTTTGTGGCCGAGGTCGGCGGCCAAATCGCCGGGTTTCAAGCGCTAGAGTGGAGCGATCCAAACTGGCCCGGGCCGGACAGCTTGCCCGCTGATTGGGCCTTGATTGCCAGTTTTGTGGATGCAGATTTTCAGGGGCGCGGTATTGGTAAGGCGCTTTTTGCGCAAACCCTCGCCGCCGCCCAAAGCGCGGGCGCGCGCTGCATTGATGCCACCATCCGCTCCGACAATCAGGGGGGCCTTGCGTTTTACACATCGCTTGGTTTTACCGATTACAGCAGGCTGCGGGACATCCCCCTGTCAGACGGCACACTTGTGGATCGGATCCGGAAAAAGCGGACCGTTTGATCCTGTCAAATCGCCTTTAAACAGCAGCGCCTTTGGCAAGGTTCAAAACCCTCAGCGGTTGCATATTTGGGATCAATTCACGAAGGCTTTGTCCTTCCGCCGGCTCAGCAGGCAGCGCGCAAAACCGTTTTTGGTCCTTTGGGTCTTGAAAGCTTTGCAATACGGGAATGTCCGCCGGAATATCGGGTATCGGTTTGTCACGATAATCGTTCATATAAATGGCGGCTGAAGGCTTTAAAGTCAGATCGCTCGAGGTGTCACAGTGGCCCTTGAAAAACATGAACACATGATCCTGATAGCCCGGGTGATCCACGGCAAGCACAGCATAGCAGGTGGTGCAATAAACCCGTGTCGATTTTGCTTCGCCGCGAAGCTGAACAGGCTGCATAAACTCAAGCCCTTTAACCTTGGTAATGTCCGAGCGGATATAGAATAAATGCGGCAACGGGTCCGCAGAACGGCCACCCTGCGCGGCGCCCCATGCCAAAGCCTGCCGGCAATCTTCGCACCCGCAAAGCAAACTTAGCTGCGGGAAGGCAGGGCGCAATGAAATCGCGCAGCGCCCACATGTACATCTAATATCAAAACCCATCGCGCTGTTTCCTGTAAATCCCTGTACCGCTATTAGCCCTCACTCGCGTAGTAGTAAGCCAGTTTTGTAAAAAACAAAATGGCTAGACCGCAGAACGGTGAAAAGACTGATTTAAATGACGGGGTTAACGCCCCATATCCGAGGTGATTTTACCCAGCGTTAGAGCCGAATTTCGGTCAATTTTCGCACCGCCGTCAAACTGACGCGATACTGACGCAATACCGACGTGGGAATTTACAGTTTTACCGTGGGCTGCGCTTGGCCAATATGCGCTGCAATGTGCGGCGGTGCATGTTGAGCCGGCGTGCGGTTTCGGACACATTGCGATCACACAGCTCATAGACACGCTGGATATGTTCCCACCGAACGCGGTCGGCGCTCATCGGGTTTTCCGGCGGCGGCGGCAGGTCATCACCAGTGGCCAACAGGGCGTTGGTAATATCGGTGGCATCGGCCGGTTTGCTGAGATAATCGGTGGCGCCGATTTTCACCGCAGCCACGGCGGTGGCAATGGCCCCATAGCCTGTCAGCACCACAACGCGGCAATCGGGGCGCTTGGTGCGCAGCACCTCAACCACATCCAAACCATTGCCGTCTTGCAAACGCAGATCAATCACCGCATAGGCGGGCGGGCGCGCTGTTGAAATCGCCCGGCCTGCCGCAACAGAGCCTGCTGTTTCAACGGTAAAGCCGCGTTTTTCCATCGCCTTGGCCAGTCGGCGCAAAAACGGTTCATCATCGTCAACCAATAACAAAGATGGATCAGGACCTAAGTCTTGCAGTACTTTTTCAGACACCAGAACCCCCTTAAAAGCTCTCTTATACAAATTGGTATCTAATGTTGTTTGTCAACAGGGTCAAACAATCCTGTGCAGATTCCTATATTTTATCAATAAAACATGCCGATTTTTCTGCCATAGCCTCGGGGCTGGCATCGCGGCGAAAAAACTCGACAACCCCATGTTCTGGCAGCACCAGATAGGTCATGGTTGAGTGGTCCACCAGATAGTATTCGTCGCTACTGTCATGGGCTTTGTAATAGGTGCGATAGGCGCGGCTTGCCGCTTTGACTTGCTCGGCCGATCCTGTCAGACCAACCATACGTGGATGGACTGCCTCGGCATAATCCCCAATGACCTCTGGCGTGTCCCTCTTGGGGTCTATTGAGATAAATACAGGGGTGACCATTTGCCCATTTTCTTCCAGCACATCAACGGCTTCTGCATTTCTTATCGCATCCATCGGACAGACATCCGGGCAGAATGTATAGCCAAAATACACCAGTGATGGCCCGGTGATTACATCTGTATCACTGACGGTTTTTCCATTGCTATCGAGCAAATTAAATGGACCACCAATCTGGCCAACACCGCCGGCAACCGTGCTGCTACGGCAACTGGCAAATTGATCATCTAAGCGGGATGCAAATGGCCATATGCCCAGGCTGGCGATCCAAGTGACCAGCAATAGGCACGCCAAAACAGCGGCGGCAAGAATGGCTAAAGAACGGGTCATGCTTCAAATCCTAATGGGCTTTCCTATCGCGTTGATTGGTAGCATGATGCGGCCTAAGAACAAGTCACAATATGTTGAAAAAGGTGCCAGGGCGATGACAGATACGAATCTAAACCTGTTGTTCCAACAAAAGCGTGGAAACTGGATCCGTCTGCGAACATTAATTTTGCTGCGCTGGATTGCCATTGCCGGTCAGGTGATCGCGATTTTTACGGCCATACAGCTTTATAATTTGCAACTTGAATTGGCACTGTGCCTATTGGCAATCGGTGTGTCCATTGGGGGAAACCTTTTGGCCATGTTCAGTTTTCCCGAAACCAAACGATTGTCAGAATTTGAAAACATGATGATGATCTTGTTTGATCTTTTACAACTTAGCTTTTTGCTTTTTTTGACCGGAGGATTGCATAATCCGTTTAGTATTTTGCTGCTGGCGCCGGTGGCGGTGGCGGCAAATGTGCTAAAACTAAGATCTCTGCTGATTTTGGGGGGTACGGCCATTGCCTTGGTGACGATCTTGGCCAACTATCACCTTCCACTGCACACTGATCAAGGGTTTATTTTGCGTATTCCTGATATTTTCATTTTCGGAAACTGGACTGCAATTGTCATAGCATTGGTATTTTTAAGTGTCTATTCACGCCGTGTTAATAATGAAATGAACGCCATGGGCGGAGCGGTGGTAGCCACCCAAATGGCACTGGCGCGTGAACAAAAGCTGACCGATTTGGGCGGGGTGGTCGCCGCCGCTGCCCACGAGTTGGGCACGCCCTTGGCCACCATTAAACTGGCGAGTTCGGAACTGATGGAGGAATTATCCGACCGGCCAGAACTTTGTGAAGATGCTGAATTGATCCGCGAACAGGCCGATCGTTGCCGCGATATTTTGCAATCTATGGGCAGGACCGGCAAAGATGACCTGTATCTGCACAGTGCCCCGTTCAGCGAAGTTATTCGCGAAGCCGCCGAGCCCCATCAGGACCGCGGTATAGATATTGAAATGGCCTCTCGGTCCAATGATATGTCCAGCCTTGCACAACCTTTGGTGCTGCGGCGGCCTGAAATCATTCACGGGCTTCGCAATATGGTACAAAATGCTGTGGATTTTGCGCATTCACAGGTCTGGGTCGAAACCATCTGGAGCGCAACTCAGGTCAAGGTACGGATTATGGACAATGGCCCGGGATATCCGGTGCATGTGATCGGACGCATCGGAGATCCCTTTATGCGGGACAGAAAGCTGGAAAACGATAGCACAAAACGGCCGGCCTATGAGGGCATGGGATTGGGACTTTTTATAGCCAAGACTTTGTTGGAAAGAACCGGCGCAGAACTTAAGTTTGCAAATGGCTCAACGCTGGAAATTTTTGATGATAGCAAAGGCGAACCCACCGGCGCCTATGTTGAAATTTCGTGGCAACGAAGCGATATTGAACAAGCCAACGGAGCGCTGGGCGAAAACAAGCAGATCAAAGCGTAAAGGACATGAGGCATGGGCAAGACTTCACATAATGTGGTATGGGGACATTCCAAAGCGACTTGGCGCATCTCAGCAAGTGACATTGAGTACTAATGACCCATAAACCCTTGAAAATTTCATTAAAGTCAGAACAGGATACCGCCAACTTGGCGCATCGGTTGAGCCGTCATCTGGCACCGGGTGATGTGGTCTTGCTCATTGGTGAAATTGGTGCAGGAAAGAGCTTTTTCGCGCGGTCTATTATCCAATTTTCGCAAGATATTGCAGAGGATGTGCCCTCGCCGACATATACTTTGGTGCAAACCTATACCACCCGAATTGGTGAAATATGGCACGCTGATCTGTACCGGCTTGGCGCCACCGACGAAATTATAGAGTTGGGCCTGACCGAGGCTTTTCAAGATGCTATTTGTCTGGTGGAATGGCCAGCCATTCTTGGAACTCTTACCCCTAGGGACGCGTTGACACTGACCTTCAAAACCATGCTAGATCCCAACCATCGTCAGCTTGAAATGAACTGGAGCGGGCCATCATGGGATGATCGGCTTGCGGGCTTTGACCAAGCCGCTCTTGACGGATCACCCCAAAACGGTTGTTAGCGTGTTTCGCAATTTCTCCGCAATCTCGCCAATTTGATCTTCGGTGACGATAAATCGCGGCGGAGGCAATATATGATCACCGCCTTTTCCCTCGCTCCAGAGCTTGGATAACAAATTAATCCTGCCTCAAAAGCGGAGGATTTCAACATTGGCGAAAAAATTGCCGTTGATCCACCCCTCAGTGCCGCTGACCTGAATGTGCTTGAAGACTTTAGAGTTTTGAAATTCATGGTGTTTCAGAATTTTAATTACTTTTCATGAAAAGAAATAAATTTGATGAAGGCAGCAAGGTCCAAATTCTGAAATAATTATACAAATATGTAGGCTAGGTTTGTAATTCAGCAGGTTAAAGGTGATTTAATATTTGATCGGCATTCAAAAAATACCAAAGAAGAAAACCGCAGGCGTTAATCCCGCGGCTTTGCAAAAGGTTTTGTTTTCACATCGGCCCTTAAACGTGTTTTTATTTAGCGATATGTCGGATTTACTCGCTGCTGGCCTCTGCGCCATCACCAAACCAACCCAATGGGTTCAGGTTATAATCTTCTACGACACTACATCCGGAAAGTCCCAATACAACAATTGATAATGCAAGATATTTTTTCATTTTTTCGTTCTCCAAGTTTACTGTGTATATCAATGCCAAGAATAACAAAAAAATCAATAGGGAAGACACCAACCAAGAAATTATTTTGATAAATAGTTTGGGTTTTTACACGCGATACGGTTTCAGGTGTTTGATCTATAAATGTTGTCATTTCTTCCGCCCAATTAAACTTTTCAAAACAGTGTAATATATTTTACCGCATAATTTGTGGTTTTTCGTCAAACAAACTATACTTTACCCTTAATATGAAAGGCCTTTTGTAAACTTTGAAAAGAGGTGGGGGTTTAAGTGGTTAGAGTATCTTTGGCAGCCATTACAATTGCATTGAGTTGCTGGTCGCAAAGCGTTCTGTCGGATGAAAAGTTACCCTGCAGTATTATGTTGAAATTCGGCCAGGATGCCTTGGGGCCCGTGGCTGATTACACCTTATCGGCCCAAGTCAAAAATCCAACGGGGCGCCCAGTTTCCGGGGTTTCTGTGCTTTTTTACAATGTAAACGAAAATCTGCTTGGAAACACCGAACTCAATTGCGCGCAGGGCGCAACCATGCTTGCACCGGGCAGTACCGGACAATGTGAAACCTTGATGCAAACCATTGACGGCAAAATGATGGAAAAATTTGGCACCGAAATGTGGACTGCCATTGTCAATGTGCAGCTGCAAAAACTAAACAGCATCTCAAAGTGCGAACTTCTGGGGTATCGCTATACTGTGCAAGACCGGATTGAATCCGTCCCAAGCAACTGATAAAAGCTTAAGTCAGAATTGGCGCGTGGCACGGGATATCCGTTTACGTTAGTTTGTCGCGCTTTAGTCTAATTTCTTCTAATTTTTTTTCACGCAAAAACTCGAAATTTATTCCTGCCATCGCTTTAAGGGATGCCAACATCGACTGACCGCTTTTGGTGGTGGAATCCAGTTGTTGTCCAGCAATGTCCAATATCACCAAATAGGATGATTTTTTTTCAATATGTTGGAATGCCTTTTCAAAATCCTCAGGTTGATACCCCAAACTTGAAAGTTTGTTGACAACAAACTTATCGTCCTTCCTCAAACAGTTTAACGCCATATGCAATTGATAGCGTTCATCACTGCTTGCGGTTTGTTCTTGATAAATATTTTCTTCGACACACCCATAGTTTTTTAACGCCTCTAACTCCAGATCACTGTCTTCCTCCGGCTGAACCAATGCCGTCCTAGAATATCCCACCAACATGTCACGCCCCTTTAAAAAGCCACTGTCAGAAAATTTATATTTTATTCGTGTATTTAAGCAAATAGCCCGACCGTAATCAATTTTATTGTTATATGGCGATGCTAAATAGGAAAAGCCGGGCAAAGCGCCCGGCCAGTCATATGGGGAGGAAAATGAAAACTAACGTCTGTTAATTAATACGGTGCGAAGGTCTCATTGTTTAGAGTTAAGCCGCATCTGATGATATCGCGAAATCAAATTTCGCACAGCCTTCTTTTATTTGAATCACTCTATTTTGCTTAGGCCATGAGTGTTTTGCTTTACTTTACGACTGTTCACTGGGTAAGCCTTGCACGAACCATAGGAGTTTTTGACGTGAGCCAATTGTTGTTTGATCTACCCGCTTTACCCGCTGTGCCAATGTCAGATGGCTCTGCGCATTACCCTGTTGGGCGCATATTTTGCGTTGGACGCAATTATGTTGACCATGCAAAAGAAATGGGCGTGGAAGTAGATCGCGAAGCCCCTTTCTATTTCACCAAAACCCCTTGGGCCGCACAGCCAAACGAAAGTGTATTGGCCTATCCCCCGGGAACGGAAAATTTTCATTATGAAATGGAATTGGGTCTGGCGATCGGCGCGCCCGTATTTCGAGCCAGCAAAGACCAAGCCCGTGCGGCCATTCATTCCTATTGCTGCGCCTTAGATATGACACGGCGCGATTTGCAACTTGCCGAGCGCGCTAAACAGCGGCCGTGGGATTTGGGAAAAGACGTCGAAGGCTCGGCGGTCTTTGCCCCCCTTACTCCTGCGCAAAGCATGGGTGATATTGGGGCCCAACGGATACATCTGGCGCTCAACGGCAACCTCAAACAAGACGCGCGCCTAAGTGACATGGTTTGGAATGTCGACGAAATTGTATCTCATCTTTCCCACTTTTATCATCTCCGCCCCGGGGATTTGATCCTAACGGGGACCCCAGCAGGTGTGGGGCCGGTGGTGCCAGGTGATAAAATAACCGGCGGGATTGAGGGGTTGGATCCTATTGCCTTAACAATTTCCGAGGCAGAATAGGCATCACAAAATGTATGCTTTAATCAAAAAACTGGCGCAAATTATGGCAGTGTTGGGGGGGCTTGTCCTCACCATTTTGATTTTATTGGTCTGCACCTCTGTGCTTGGCAGATCAGTTGGCACTTTGCTTCATGGCGCATTTATGCAAACCAATTTTACCGTATTTTCCAATTGGGCGCTTGGGGCCGGTATAGGCGCAATCAATGGTGATTTTGAATTGGTAGAAGCCGGTATTGCTTTTTCAATATTTGCCTTTTTGCCCCTGTGCCAATTGAGCGGCGGCCATGCAACGGTTGACGTTTTTACATCAAAACTGTCCCCGCGCAGCAATCAGGTTTTGCAAATGATTTCCGAGTGCCTTTTTGCGCTTGTTTTGGGATTAATTGCTTGGCGCCTATTTGAGGGTATGGAGGCAAAACAGCGCTACGGCGAAACAACCTTTTTACTCCAGTTTCCCATTTGGTGGGCTTATGCGGCAAGTTTTTCTGGCGCGGCGATCGCCGCCTTTATTTCGCTTTATATGGCCATAATCAGAATACTAGAGGCGCTAAGCGGTCGCCATTTGCTCGCTGAAAACGAAAGCACTGAGCGATGAGCACCCTGGAAATTGGTCTGGCCTCGTTTCCAACGCTTTTGGTGTTAATTTTTTTGCGCGTGCCGATTGGGCTTGCAATGTTTTTGGTGGGTTTTGGGGGCTTGTACCTTGTAACCGGCAGCCCCAATATGGCGTTGGCCAAAATGAAAACCGAAACCTATAGCACGTTTTCCAACTATTCCCTGTCTATTATTCCAATGTTCCTTTTGATGGGGCAGTTCGCCACTCTTGGCGGGATGTCTCAGGCGCTTTTCAAAGCTGCGGAAAGCTGGCTGGGTCATCGCAAGGGCGGTGTGGCTATGGCGGCGATAGGGGCCTGTGCCGGCTTTGGCGCGATAGCAGGATCATCCTTGGCAACCGCCGCCACGATGGGGCGTGTCGCCCTGCCCGAGCTGAAAGCCTATGGCTATGCGGGCGGGTTTTCGACGGCAACGCTTGCCGCAGGGGGAACATTGGGGATTTTAATTCCACCTTCCGTGGTTTTGGTGATCTATGCCATCTTGGCCGAACAAAATATCTCAAAACTGTTTTTGGCTGCTTTTGTGCCCGGTATTATGGCTGCGCTTGGTTATATGGTGGCAGTGTCGATCTATGTCCGCCTTTATCCTGATCGCGCCGGAACCCGGGCGCCGGTGCCTTACAAGGACCGTTTTCGCGCTTTGGCAAAGGTCTGGTCCGTTGTGGTGATATTTTTGCTGGTTATTTTCGGGATTGCCGGCGATTGGAATTGGGCCAAGAGCGGAACGCAGGCTCTTTTCACCCCGACAGAAGGGGCGGCTGTGGGGGCCTTTGGAGTGGGCTTGATTGCTTGGCGCAGCGGCGGTTTGACATGGTCTAGCCTGATTGACAGCTTTCTGGTCACGGGGCGGTCATCGGCCATGATCTTTTTTATCATTCTTGGGGCGGGGTTCTACAACGGTTTTCTTAGCCTGACCCAAGTGCCGCAGGAAATCGCCGGTTGGGTTGTGAATCAAGGTCTTAGCCCAATGGGGATTTTGCTGTTAATCTTGCTCTTCTATTTGCTGTTGGGCTGTTTGATGGACAGTCTTTCAATGATTCTGCTCACTGTTCCGATCTTCTTTCCAGTGGTGATGTCATTAGATTTCGCCCTGCCGCCGGAACATCTGGCAATCTGGTTTGGCATCTTGGTTTTAATTGTGGTTGAGGTGGGCTTGATTACGCCACCGGTGGGGCTGAACCTTTTTGTAATCAATGCAATGGACCGGCAAACCCCGGCGGTGGAAACCTATAAAGCGGTTGGTTTTTTTGTGGCCACCGATTTGATTCGAGTGGCTATTTTAATCACATTTCCAGCGATTACGTTGTTCTTGCTACCGCAATAGATAGAATTTTAGATCAAAATTACTTTTAACCCACCTGTGATGAATTAAGTCGACTGATCCATTCTCGTGTCTAGCGGTGCTTATACTCGTGCGTTAGAGCGCCGACTCTCTATATTCTTCGCCAGTTTTTGCACCTGTAATATAAGCAACAACATCTTGCGGATCTGTATCTGCTTTGGCCAGGTTAGCACAAATTCGTCCACGCCGAAAAACAACGATACGATCTACAAGATCAAAGACCTGTCGCATATTGTGGCTGACAAGAATTAATGGCTCGCCGTTCTCTTTCAATGTCTTAATGATATGTTCGACCTGTTCGGTTTCCTGCACGCCCAGCGCTGCAGTTGGTTCGTCCATAATGGTCAGTCGCGACTGAAATGTTGCCGTTCGGGCAATAGCAACGCACTGCCGTTGACCTCCTGACATATTTTGGATGGTATTGCGGATATTGGGGATCTTCACAGCTGTTTTTTCAAGACCAGCCAGCGTCGCTTTGCGCATGCCTTTATAGTCTAAAATGCGGAAGGGTCCGAGCCAATTTGCAAAGGTTTTTTCACGCCCCAGAAAGAGATTATCCGGCACATCAAGATCATCCGCAAGGGCCAGTGTCTGAAACACAGTTTCAATCCCGGCTTCGCGTGCGTCCAGTGGGCCAGCAAAGTTCACTTCTTCGCCATAAAGCCAAACTTTGCCGCGCGTGCGCTGCTCTACCCCAGTGATCTGACGCACGAATGTAGATTTACCGGCACCATTGTCACCCATGATAGCAACATGCTCACCCTTCTTCATTTCGAAGTCGGCACCTTCCAGCGCATGAACGCCCCCGTAATGCTTGGTTAGGTCCTCTGCTTTAAGAACGATATCTTCGCTCATGTCTATTTCTCCCAACCTTAGGCTTTATTGCGTTGTCGGTATTGGTCCAAAACCACCGCGGCGATGATGATGCCGCCCATGGCCATCAACTGATATGACCCGTCTAATTTCACAAAAGTGAAACCCGATCGAATAACACCGAAGACCATTGCACCAAGGACAGTACCAATGATTGATCCGCGGCCCCCCGTTAAACTGATGCCCCCGATGACCGCCATGGCGATGGCAAAGAGCTCGTAAAATTCACCCATGCCCGCTTGTGCGGTTGAGGCTTTAGCGCTCAGTATAACGCCAGCGAAAGCCGCCAGCATAGAGGCGATCATGTAAACCAATACTTTATGTCGTTTGACATTAATACCGGACATCCGCGCGGCTTCTTCATTTGAGCCAATCGCATAAGTGTGCTTTCCATAAACCGTGTATTTCAGAATAAAGTGGAAAATCACCGCAAGGGATAAGAACCAGAATACGGGCATCATACCCGCACCGATGGATTTGAAACTTTCCGTTGGAAAAGAAACTGGATTACCACCAGACCACCAAAGTGCGATTCCGCGACAAATCATAAACATGCCAAGCGTCGCGATGAAGGGTGGTATGCGAAAATACGCAATAAATGTTCCGTTGATGGCCCCGATCATAGCCCCGAATATAAGTCCCGCTACCACGGGTATAATCACCGGCAAATCCATGGCCCAGACGCCAAAGACCGCTTTGGGGTTCGGGTAACCGTTGACCAATTCGGTCTGTGCAAGGCTCATCGCGATCATAGCCGTCGCCGCAACGAGGGGACCAGAACTTAGGTCGATACCAGCAGTGATGATAACTTGCGTTACGCCAAGTGCGATAATCCCGATAATCGCAACCTGCAGAATAATAATTTTCAACCTTGCTTCGTTGAAGATTGAATCAAAGCGGTCCCTTGAGTCAAACAGGAAGCTTTGGTCCTTCATGTAAGGCAGAGCCTGCCCTAAAATCTCGAATATCACGATGATGATGATCAACGCGAGCAGGATATTCATCTCATTGGGCCAAGATCGCTTGGATTTATCGAACGTTAGTCCGCCTGTGCCGTGGCTCGTCTCTTCCATTGATGAGGCCTCTTGTTATTCGCTAGTACGAGAGCGGGACGGCGCCGATAGCGCCGCCCCGCGGTTTCATCTTGTAACAGAACTTAGTTCTTGTCCATGAAGTCGCCCATGTTCGCAGGTGTAACCAATACGAATGGGATATAGACTTTCTTGTCTACTTTTTCACCAGCGATCAAGCGAAGTGCTGTATCGATCGAACCAGTACCTTGACCAACAGAGTCTTGGAAAACTGTGACGTCATAGTCGCCGACTGCCATTGCGAGCAGAGCGTCTTGCGATGCGTCAACACCGCCAACCTGTACGTCAGCCATATCCATGCCGGCAGCTTTCATCGCCTGGATCGCACCGATTGCCATTTCGTCGTTGTTTGCCAGAACAAAATCAAATGGCTCACCAGAAGACATCCAGTTGGTCATCAGGTCTTGTGCTTCGTCGCGCGACCAGTTTGCCGTCTGCTCGTCGATGATTGTCATGAAGTTACACATATCCATGCCAATCACGTCGTGAACGTCTTTCGAACGCTGAACAGCCGCTTGGTTGGAAAGCTGACCGTTCATCAGGTATCCAGTTGCGCCGCCAGCTTTGCCGTCTGCACGCAGGTTTTTACAAATCTCGAATGCGGAAAGTGTGCCAGATTCGATTTCGTTCGATGCAACAAAGGCCTGAGTGGCAGGCAGTTCGTTCACATTGTCAGGCTCACGGTTAACATATACCAGCGGAGTGTCGCCAGCA
Source organism: Paracoccaceae bacterium (assembly GCA_902512685.1). GTDB lineage: Bacteria > Pseudomonadota > Alphaproteobacteria > Rhodobacterales > Rhodobacteraceae > CABZJG01. The sequence continues at coordinate 25,298 of CABXKH010000007.1, forward strand.
GCCGCAGAAACCGCTGCACCAGCAGATGTGTCAACGATGTTCACGATGATTGCATCAACGCCTGATGCTACAAAGTTTTTTACCTGGTCAATTTGCTTGGCCAGATCGTCAGTTGCGTCTTCTTGCTGATACGAAAGGCCGTCAATGGTCCCCGCATACTCAACCATACCGTTCCGCAGAACAGTCAGCCAGTTGTCATCAAACCGTGAAAATGTTGCCCCGATAGTTTCAGAAAATGCCGTTGTACCCGTAAGGACAACGAGACTTGTGGCTAGTAAAGTTTTCTTCATGGATTTTCTCCCAAAAAGGTGCCGGCTCACCAATGTTTCAGCACCGGAGCCCAAAGTTGGGCATGTGGTTACCCCCTCATCTGATGTAAACATAACAAAGGAGCGGCTTTTAATGCCGATAGAATCAAGACAACCACAATTTTGAATTTTTTGCAACCGGTTGCAAAAATCTTTGAAAAGTTTCATGATGCTTGTCTGTAGAATTGATAATATAAGTGGCTTTCAAACTATGGGGGAAGCTTGGTTAATGGCCATAACACTGGATGATGTTGCCAAACTAGCAGGGGTATCGCGCTCAGCGGTGTCTCGAACTTTTACCGATGGCGCATCAGTTTCGTTGAAAATGAGACGTCGGGTAGAAAAGGCGGCGAGCGAGTTGGGATACAGCCCGAATTTTCTTGCCCGAAGCCTAACCACGCGCCGGACAAAATTGATCGGCTTGGTTTCGGATAACTTTCATAATCCGCTGTTTTTAGAAATATTTGATCAATTTACACGTGGGCTTCAGAACCGCGGGTTGCGGCCATTGCTGGTCAACCTTTCAGTGGAAACTGATGCTGAAAGCTCTGCTCGGATGCTGCGCCAATATTCTGTTGACGGGGTAATAGTGGCCTCTTCAACCTTGCCCCCCGCATTTGCCAAGACCTTTCGAGATGCCGGGGTGCCGGTGGTAAATAGTTTTGGCCGCTATTCAAGTGATCCCGACATGCATATCGTTGGGATCGACAATATAGAATGTGGCCGGATGGCCGCACATGCATTAATAAATCGCGGATATAAGAACATCGGATTTATGGGCGGGCCCGAGGCGGCCACCTCGACCCAAGACCGGTTTGCGGGGTTTCAAAACGAATTGCAAAAACATCCAGAGGCCAGATTGAGCTATAGTTTTGCCGAGGCTTATTCTTTTGACGCAGGGCGCAAAGAAATGCAGCGTTTGCTGCGTGAAGCATCCCATGCAGAAGCATATTTCTGCGGCGACGATGTGCTTTCCATTGGCGCCTTGAGTGCGGTTGAAGAAATGGGGTTAAACGTACCGAAAGATATTGGGATCATTGGTTTGAATGACATGGAAATGTCCAGTTGGCAAAATATCAACCTGACCACTATTCGTCAGCCGGTTGTTCAGATTATAAACGCCTCGATCGAATTGATGGTGTCGATGCTTGAAAAACCAGATCGCTACCCCGAAGCGCGCGTATTTCCCTGCACCGTGATCGAGCGCGGCACGCTGCGCGCACCACAGGAAAATTAGCGAAACATCGGCGGACGGGCGTCAACCCAAGTGCCATTTTCTTTGCCCGAAGCAGCCACCGCAAACACCGCCGCCATCGAGCGAAGGCCCGCTTCGGCATTTGGATATAATCCTGCAGCAGGATCCATGGGCCGGTTTTCTTTGCGCGCCGAAATAGCTTCGGCCAGATCACTGTAGATATTTGCAAAGGCCAAGGGCATACCCTCGGCATGACCCACCGTGACCCGGCTGCTGCGATCAGCTTCTGGCGACAGTCCGCTGGCGCCCCGTTCGATCACCTGCAGGCGCTCATTGAGCGGCATCCAATAAAGCTGATTTGGCTGTTCTTGCGCCCAGCGCAGTCCACCCTTTTCTCCAAAAACCTGAATGCCTAGCCCATGTTGGCGCCCAATGGCAATTGAGGATGTCCAAAGCCGCCCGACAGCGCCGCCATCCATACGGAAATTGACCATAGCATCATCTTCCAATTCGCGGCTTTCAAGACAGGAAACCGTATCAGCCGAAAGTGTTGTGACCTCTTGTCCTGTCACAAAGCTGGCCATATGCAGCGCATGTATTCCGCAATCGGCAAATTGCGCTGAAACCCCTGCCTGCGCTGGGTCATAGCGCCATCTGACGCGCGGATTATCTGCATCGGCTGCATCCGCGTGATGCCCATGGGCGAATTCGGCTTTGACCAAGCGGACTTTACCCAGATCCCCGCGGGCGACCATGGCGCGCATGTGGCGGACCAGTGAATAGCCAGAATAGCCGTAATTCACGGCGCAAATCTGTCCTGTTTTTTCAGCAATTTGAACAATCGCCTCGCCTTCTTCCACAGTCATCGTCATGGGCTTTTCGCACAAGACATGAAAACCTGCTTCCAAAAAAGCCTTGGTGATTTCAAAGTGGCTCGCGTTGGGTGTCGCCACGGTGACAAGGTCAATACGGTCCTCGCGGCCGGTTTCACCTGCCAGCATTTCCTGCCAGTTGCCATAGGCCCGATCTGGCGCCAACCCTAAACGCTGTCCATATTCACGGCCAACTTCAGGCCGGTGATCCAGCGCGCCTGCACAAAATTCAAAACACCCGTCAAGACCCGCGCCCAAGCGATGCGCCGGGCCTATCTGACTGCCTTCGCCGCCGCCAATGAGACCCCATTTGAGTTTGCGCATGCTCTTACTCCTCGTTAAAGCCAATCGACCGCAGGTAGGCCCGATTTATTTTGGCATCATCTACAGGCTTTATATCAAGCGTTGGATCACAATCTTGTTCGATCGTGCACCACCCTTGAAACCCGGCATCCAACAGGATTTTGCGAACAGCCGGAAAATCAACATCACCATCGCCCAAATTGCAAAAAATACCCTGACCACAAGCATCATAAAACCCAGTGCGTTTGGCAATTACATCCGCTTTCACGGCAGGATCAATATCTTTGAAATGCATATAAGAAATTCGGCCCACATGACGGCGCATAAAAGCCACTGGATCATATCCGGCATAGGAATGATGGCCGGTATCAAAGCAGATTTTCAAGATCGAAGGATCTATTTCGTCCAAAAGCCTCTCTAGTTCCGGTTCAAAATCAATAAACCCTGCAGCATGGGCATGGATGCTGACGGTCAGCCCGTACTCTTGGCTGCCGATTTTTGCACAGGTTGCAATGCGGTCGCGGAATGCGGCCCATTCTGATTGATCCATCTGTTCGGCTTCAGCGGCGCGGCCAGCAGTGGGCGCGCGGCGCGGCGAGATGGAATCAATCAACACGAGATGCTTGGCGCCATGAGCCGTCAGCGCTTTGCAGGTGCGCTGGGTACCATCCAAAACATCCTCCCATGCCTGTGCGTCATGAAAGGGACGAAAAACCACCCCACCGATTAAAGTAAGATCATGATCTTGTAGTGCTGGCCCAAGAATATCGGGATCTTCTGGCATGAAACCAACCGGCCCCAATTCAATGCCCTTATACCCCGCCGCAGCGCAGTCCTTTAAAACACTTTGCCATGTTGGGTTGCGCGGGTCATTGGGAAATTCGACCCCCCATGAACAGGGCGCATTGCCAATTCGAATTGTCATTCAAAGGTCCCTTTCACCTGCATAACTTAATCAATGTCTGTTGCTAATGTTGGTTCTGGTTTAGGCAAATCCGTATCATTGGTTTGGACGGATAAGAGTTGTTTTTGCTTACAGATCAGAAAATCAATTTGCAACCGGTTGCAAAACAAGTATCTATTGAGTCATGGCTTTGCAAGTTGCAATTCACTACCTCAGCTAAAAAGGATTTCGTATGCCGCATCAATCAACTGTTTGCTTGACCACCGCACAGGCGATTGTCAGGTATCTTGCCAATCAGTTTATCGAAATAGACGGGCATGAAAGACGTCTGTGTGGTGGTGGTTTTGGTATTTTTGGTCATGGTAATGTGACCTGTCTTGGCGAAGCGCTTTATGACCACCGGGATGCATTGCCGCTTTATCGTGGACAAAATGAGCAAAGCATGGGGTTTGCCGCTGCGGGTTATGCCAAACAATGGCTGCGTCAACGGTTTATGTTCTGCACCGCCAGTGCTGGACCGGGCACATCCAATTTACTTACCTCGGCGGCTTTGGCGCATGCCAACCGATTGCCGATGCTGATGCTGTGTGGGGATACCTTTCTGACCCGCTTGCCCGATCCGGTGCTGCAACAGCTTGAGCATTTTGGAAACCCTACATTAGGCGTCAATGATGCGTTTAAATCAGTGTGCCGCTATTGGGACCGGATCACCCATCCGGCGCAGATCATACAGTCCCTGCCTCAGGCGTTGGCGACCATGCTTGATCCAGCGGATTGCGGTCCTGCGTTTATCGCACTGCCACAAGATGTGCAGGGCTGGAGTTATGAATTTCCACTCAGCTTTTTTGAAAAGAAAGTTCACCGTATTCGGCGGATTTCACCCGATCCACTGGAAATAGAAGAGGCTGCCGCCCTGCTGCTGACTGCACAAAGACCAATGATTATTGCCGGCGGCGGTGTGCAATATAGCGGCGCCGTGTCCGAGCTAACCACATTTGCCGAAACCCACAACATTCCCGTGGTCGAAACCATTGCCGGGCGCGCCAATATGATTGCCACGCATCCTTTGAATATTGGCCCCATAGGAGTGACCGGGTCAGACAGCGCCAACGCCATTGCGGCACAGGCCGATGTGGTTGTCGCGGTTGGCACGCGGCTTCAGGATTTCACCACCGGTTCATGGACTGCCTTTGATGCACAGGCCCGATTTATCGCCATCAATACCGCCCGCTTTGATGCGCTAAAGCATATGTCGCAACCGATTGTTGGAGATGCAAAAACCGCTATGCCAATGCTAAGCGCTGCCTTAGAGGGCCTGCGCGCGCCAGACGCTTGGATGCAAACAGCCCAAGATGAGCGCCGCAAATGGGATAACTATGTGGCGCGCAATGTGGCGCCGGACAATGGCCCCAATTCCTATGCAAAGGCCATCGGCATCGTCAACGCGCTGTGCGATCCCCGTGATCGGGTGGTCGCGGCCGCGGGCGGCTTGCCGGCAGAGGTGACCGCAAACTGGCGCACTTTGGATATCGGAACCGTGGATGTCGAGTTTGGCTTTTCCTGCATGGGATATGAAATAGCGGGCGGCTGGGGTGCCCGCATTGCCCAAACCGAGCGTGAGCCTGACAAAGACACGATTGTTTTTCTGGGCGACGGATCATACCTGCTGATGAATTCTGATATCTATTCATCGGTTCTCAGCGGCAAAAAGCTTATTATTCTGGTGCTGGATAACGGCGGTTTTGCCGTGATTAACAAATTGCAGAACAACACGGGCAATGAAAGCTTTAACAATCTTATCGCGGATTGTCCGACCGTAGAGGCGCCGTTTGCGGTTGATTTTGGAGCCCATGCTGCAGCCATGGGGGCTACGGCCGAAACCGTGGGCAATCCCTCCGAGCTGGCCGCCGCGTTCAAACGCGCCAAGGCCGCAGATAAAACATATGTCATCACCATGCAGGTTGATGCTTATGACGGATGGACCACCGAGGGCCACGCCTGGTGGGAAGTGGGCACACCGCAGGTTTCCGAAAGCAAAAAAATCCGTAGCGCGCATGTCGACCAAGAAGCCGGCCGCAGCAACCAACGACGGGGTGTCTAATGGCTGACCTAACCCGTATCAAAGGCAATAATTTTGTCATCATCGGCCGTGCAGGCATGGATTTCTATCCCGACCCGCCGGGCACAAAAACCGAAGAGGCAACCCAGTTCTTTGCCGCTTTGGGCGGCTCGTCGGCCAATATTGGCGTAGCCATCAACCGTCATGGCGGCCGCTCTGCCTTGGTAACCTGCGTTTCTGACGATGCCATTGGCCGCTATTGTCTCAATCAGCTAGATCATTACGGTATCGAGCGAAACCATGTACGATCTGTTGGCGGTGAAGCGCGAAATTCTCTAGCCGTCGTGGAAAGCCGTACCGAAGATCATCAATCCATTATTTACCGCAATGGGGCGGCAGATTTCGAGATGGAGCTCGAGGATGTCGAACCAGTGGATTATGCGGCCTATAGCGCCCTGATCACCACCGGCACGGTGCTGGCAGCCGAGCCCTCGCGCAGCGCCAGCTTTCGGGCTTTTGAGCTGGCCAAAGCGGCGGGGCTTCCGCTTATATTTGATCTTGATTACCGACCCTATAGCTGGCCATCACCGCAGGTCGCCTCAGAAACTTATTCACGTGCCGCTGATTATTTTGACATTGTTATTGGCAATGATGTTGAGTTCGGGTTTATGGCAGGAAGCTATGAGAAGGGCCTTGAAAAAGCCCGCGACTTGGCCAAAACAACAGCCCAGATTGTGATTTATAAAATGGGTGAAAAGGGCGCGATCACTTTGACCCCCGATGGCGAATTTCGCACCGGCATTTATCCGGTGACGGCTCTGAAACCAACCGGGGCAGGCGATGGTTTCATGGGCGGCTTTATTGCCGCGCTTGCAGCCGGACGCGATCTGCATGATGCAGTTTTGCGCGGCTCGGCCTCTGCCGCGATCGTTGTTTCAAAAGTGGGCTGCGCGCCGGCGATGCCCAGCACGGCCGAACTTGACGCGTTCCTAAGCCAGCACACCGGCCCAACACAGATATAGACAGGACATAACCGATGCATATTGCGCCTTTTGACAACCAAAACCAGCCGATCGTTGATATGGATGATGCCACGGTGCCGTTGAATTATTTCAATATCGTCAAACTGACCAAAGACCAGTCTTTTGACTATCAGGTCCCGGGCTATGAAACCTGCATTGTGCCCGCTACAGGATCGTTGGATATCGAGGTGGAAGGCATGCGCTTTTCAGCATTGGGTAATCGCGGCGCTGATGTTTGGGATGGCGAACCCGAAGGCGTTTATATTCCCAGTGGAGCCAAAGCCACGATCACATGTGTTTCCGACACCACCGAAACCTTTATTGCGGGGGCAAAATATGAAAAGATTTTAACCCCTTTTGCTGTGCTGAAAGACGATATCGATTTGGTGCAATACGGCAGTGATGACACCAAAACACATCGCAAAATCAAACATATCTTGGGGCAAAAGCAGCATGGTAAAGTCGGCCGGCTGTTGGTCAGCGAACTGTTTACTGTCGGCGCTGGCGGTTGGTCGGGTTTTCCATCACACAAGCATGACACAAACCGTTTGCCGGATGAAACCCGCCATGATGAAACCTATAACTTTCGCTTCCGCCCCGATCACGGCTCGGGTTTGCAAATGCTGCAACGGGTCGATAACGAACCCGGTGATGCCTATCACATTGTTGACGGATCAACCATCTGCATTGACCACGGCTATCACCCCTGCGCAGCCTTGCCGGGATATGAGATGTATTACTTCACCATCCTAGGCGGTTTGACCCAGCGATCACTGGTGCAATATTTCCAACCCACACATGCCTATCAGATAGAAACGATCCCAGGGATCAAGGATATGGTGGCGAAATTTAAATGACACTTGCAACCCTGAAAGAGGTTTTGCAGCCGGCGCAGTCCGGCGGCTATGCGGTTGCCGGGTTGGTTACGCTTGGATGGGAAGATATGCGCGCCTATGTCGAGGCCGCAGAACAAGAAAATTTACCTGTGATCCTGCAGGCCGGACCCAGTTGCCGCGCTCATACTCCGCTGCCAATTTTGGGTAAAATGTTTCGCCATTTGGCCGAAGAGGCTTCGGTGCCTGTGGTGGCCCATCTGGATCATGGGTATACTTTCGAAGAGTGCCGCGAAGCGCTTGAAAGCGGATTTACATCTCTCATGTTTGACGGGTCACGCAAAGCTTTGGCCCAAAATATTGACGAAACGGCGGCGATTGTCGAACTGGCCCGATCCGCGCAGATTTCCTGTGAAGGTGAAATTGGCTTTGTTGGATATTCAGGCGGCGAAAATTCTGCCGGCACAGACCCGGATGAGGCGGCCAAGTTCGCGCGCGAAACCGGCGTTGATGCCATGGCTATTTCGATCGGCAATGTGCACCTTCAACAAGATCAGGAAGGCGGGCTTGATGAACCGCGACTGCGCGCAATCGAGGCGGTTACAGATGTGCCCTTGGTCATCCACGGGGGCTCTGGCGTTCCCACCGCACAACGTCGCCATCTGGCCCAAACATCGCGAATCTGCAAATTTAATATCGGCACTGAATTGCGTATGGCCTTTGGCACGGCGCTGCGCACTGCGGTTCAGGCTGATCCTGATCGTTTTGACAGGGTGGCTATTTTAAAGGACACTCACGATCCGTTGGTAAGCGCAACGCGCTTTGTTCTTCGGGGCTTTCGCGCGCAGGAAAAAGGATAACATATATGCTAAACCTCGCACTTTTGGGATGCGGCCGGATCGGGCAGGTGCACGCCCGCTCGATCAGCCAACTGGCCGGCAGTGCACGATTGGTCGCGGTTGCAGATGCTTATGAGCCCGCCGCACAAGAGTTGGCAACAGCAACCGGCGCAGAGGTGCGTAGCAGCGCCCAGATTATGCAAAGCAGTGATATCGACGCGGTCATTATCGGCACCCCGACAGATACCCATTATCAGTTGATCCATGAGGCCGCCGCCGCTGAAAAAGCCATTTTTTGTGAAAAACCCATTGATATGTCCGCCGAGCGCATTCGCGCCTGTATCAAAGCCACCACAGAGGCCAATGTTGCCTTTCTCACCGCATTCAACCGCCGGTTTGATCCCAATTTTGCCGATATTCAGACCCGTATCGCCGCCGGTGAAATTGGCAATGTCGAGCTTATTACAATTCTGTCGCGCGACCCTGCCCCGCCCCCGATCAGCTATATCAAATCCTCAGGGGGACTTTTTCGCGATATGATGATCCATGATTTTGACATGGCGCGGTTTTTACTGGGCGAAGAGGTGATCAGTGTTTTCGCAGTGGGGTCGTGTTTGGTTGATCCCGAAATCGGCGCTGCAGGCGATATTGATACGGCCGCGGTCACACTCACCACCGCCAGCGGCAAAATATGCCAAATCTCCAACTCACGTCGCGCCAGTTACGGTTATGATCAACGACTGGAAGTACATGGATCAAAAGGCATGCTACGAGCTGAAAATATCTTGGAAAACAGCGTTGAAATGGCCACGCAAAATGGGTTTCAAAAAGCGCCGGCGCAGCATTTCTTTTTAGAGCGTTATGAAGAAGCATACCGCCGTGAGATGGCGCATTTCATTGATGCTCTCAACAGTGGCCAAACGCCTTCGCCTTCTGCCAGCGATGGGTTGAAAGCACAGCTATTGGCCGATGCCGCGGCACAATCCTTGGCCTCAGGGTTGCCGGTTCAATTGGCAAACGAGACCGCGTAAAAGCACCTCAGCCAACGCAAAGAAAACGGACGGCCGCGCCAACTGCCTGTGAGGGCCAACTTCGGTTGTGAAATCCTTTGCATCCGCGCCGATCACCGATATGCTTATCCCTGCGACAAGCAGGCAATTGAGGCAATGAATTTTAAAACACAAAAACTTTTTGGGCTACCGCCGGGTGTTGATTTCCCGCAGGCTCTGGTGGACGGTCTTTGCGCACATTTCAAATCCTGCCCGCCGGATGCCATGGCACGAAGCCATATTATCGTAAACACCGAACGCATGCGGCGCCGTGTTCGGCAGCTTTTTGCTGTAAAATCCGATGTTTTGCATCCTAAAGTACATGTCCTCACCGATCTTAGCTGGTTTGCCGCAGATCTGGAATTACCAGATGCGCAGTCTGCGCTTAAAAATCGCTTTGAACTGGTTGCACTAATTGACAAGCTGCTTCAGTCACAACCTGATCTGGCAGCACGATCTGCGCTCTTTGATCTTGCCGATAGCCTTGCGGCCCTGATTGACGAAATGCAGGGCGAAGCTGTTGATCCAGCCGCTGTGAGTGCGCTTAATGTTGCCGATCAATCCGGCCATTGGCAACGCATGCAAGCGTTTTTGGGGATTGCGCAGACCTATTTAAATGCCCGCCAAACCGAACCGGACAAAGAAGGGCTGCAACGGAAAATTGTGAACCATCTGGCTGTAAGATGGGCCAAAAACCCGATTTCCGAACCAATCATATTAGCTGGATCGACAGGATCACGTGGCACCACGCTAGAGCTGATGAAAGCGGTGTCCCAATTGCCCCAAGGGGTTATTTTGCTGCCCGGATTCGATTTTGATATGCCCCGTGCAGCTTGGGATGATCTGGCCGAGGCGCTCAGCGCAGAAGATCACCCGCAATATCGTTTTTATAACCTTCTTAATATTTTGGGGCAGACCCCTGATCAGGTTGAGCACTGGTCGGCTGTAGCGCCAGAAGCCCACCCCAGAACGGCGCTAATGTCCCTCGCGCTACGCCCGGCCCCGGTAACCGACTGCTGGCTTGCCGAAGGGCCTAAACTTGCAGATCTTGCCAAAGCGACCGAGGCGATGACGCTGCTCGAAGCGCCCAGCGCACGCCACGAAGCGCTTGCCATTGCACTGCGTCTGCGACAGGCCGCAGAAGAGGGTCAAACCGCGGCGCTTATTACCCCGGACCGGCAGCTCACGCGGCAGGTCACGGCGGCTCTTGATCGGTGGGATATTTTGCCTGATGACAGTGCGGGTATTCCGCTTCCGGTCACCCCGCCGGGCCGGTTTTTGCGTCATGTTGGCGGCCTCCTTTCTGCGCCTTTGACCACCGCCCAATTGCTCGCATTGCTCAAGCATCCCCTAACCCACAGCGGTGCAGCGCGCGGCGATCATCTTTTGCTCACCCGCGAGCTTGAATTGCATTTGCGCAAAAAAGCCATTCCCTATCCTGACACAGCGGCGCTAAGGCTCTGGGCCAACGCGCAACGGCATGAAATGGCCACAGATTGGGCCGATTGGGCAATCCGCTGTTTTATCGGCCAAAACAATGATGAGCAAAATAGTTTTCGCAACTTTTTTGATCAACATATATGCCAAGCTGAACTAATCGCCGCTGGGTGCCAACCTGAACCAGAAGAAGAAAGTGGTGGGCTTTGGTCCAAAAAGGCAGGCCAAGAGGCCCGCGCTGTGATCACCGATATCAAAGCTGCTGCCGATCATGCGGGCATTATGTCGGTGCAGGATTATCGCCATATTTTCAATGGTGTATTGAGCCAAAAAGAGGTGCGCGATCACGACACGCCGCATCCGCATCTGCTAATATGGGGCACATTGGAAGCACGGGTTCAGGGGGCTGATCTGGTGATTTTAGGCGGCCTTAATGAGACAAGCTGGCCACAAGCGCCAAGCCCCGATCCATGGCTCAACAGGGCAATGCGAAACGCGGTTGGGCTGTTGCTTCCTGAACGGCGGATTGGGCTCTCGGCACATGATTTTCAACAGGCAGTGGCTGCAAAAAACGTTTGGATTACAAGGTCCAAGCGCTCTGATGATGCCGAAACCGTCCCGTCCCGCTGGGTGAACCGATTAACCAATTTGTTGAGCGGATTAACCGATAATGGCGGCCCCCAAGCTCTTGATGCAATGCAAAACCGCGGTCGGCAGTATTTAACACTTGTGGATCAGTTTGAAGCCTGCGAGCCCAGAGCGCCGGCAACACGGCCAGCACCGCGGCCTCCGCTTTGCGCCCGCCCCACACAGCTTTCGGTAACCGAGATTAAATCATTGATCCGTGATCCTTACGCAATCTATGCAAAACGCGTGCTTCAACTGCGGCCGCTCGAGCCTTTGGACCAAGCGCCCGATGCCAAGCTGCGGGGCATTATCGCCCACAGGATAATGGAAAGCTATATCAAGAACTGGGCAAGCACCCCCCCCCAAAGATAGGGTGCATCAGTTTTTGGAAATTTCCCGTACCACCTTGGATCAGGATGTTCCTTGGGTTTTAAGCCGTATGTTTTGGCAGTCACGGATGCAAAAAATTGCAGCTGATTTGATCACCAAGGAAAACGATCGCCAGCGCCGCGGCGAACCGGTTGCGTTTGAGCGTCGCGGCCGATTGACAATCGACGGCATAAATTTCACCCTGACGGCCATCGCAGATCGGATTGATCGCGCCGAAGACGGCAGGTTGCACATTTATGACTATAAAACCGGGACCCCACCGACACCCGATCAACAGCGCGTTTTTGACAAGCAATTATACCTTATGGCGGCGATTGCCGAACACGGCGGGTTTGAGGAAATCGACCCTGCGCCGGTGGCCTCGGCGGCCTTTATTGGAATTGGCGGAAAGTACAAAGAACAAATCGCACCCTTTGATGATGAACCGCTCGGCGGTGCATGGGAAAAATTCAAAGATCTAATTGTGTCATATCAATCCTATGAGCAAGGGTATAGCGCCCGCCGGGCGCTTTTTAGTGTGAAAGATTTTTCCGATTATGACCAACTGTCGAGATTTGGAGAGTGGGGCCTGAGCGATGTGCCGACACCAGAGGATTTAACATGATCCGCGATGCTGCAACCCAGCGGCAAGTGCAGGCCGCGCACCCGAATATGTCCACATGGCTATCTGCCAATGCAGGCTCTGGAAAAACCAAGGTTTTGACAGACCGTGTGGCGCGCCTCTTGCTTAGTGGAATTTCGCCTGAACATATTTTGTGTTTGACCTATACCAAGGCTGCGGCCAGTGAAATGCAAAACCGGTTGTTCAAAAGATTGGGCAAATGGGCAATGCTCGGCAATGATGCTCTTGGTCAAGAATTGATCAAACTCGGGCTTGACCAAGCCCCTGATACTGCCACGTTGCGCCGCGCACGCACGCTTTTTGCCCGCGCCATAGAAGCGCCGGGCGGATTAAAGATTCAAACCATCCATTCGTTTTGCGCAACAATTTTGCGACGGTTTCCTTTAGAAGCAGGTGTCAGCCCCCAATTCAAAGAAATGGAAGAGCGTGCTTCAGTTCTTTTGTGCGGCGAGGTTTTGGAAGCCATGGCGCAATCAACGGATGCACCATTGGTTGATGCGCTAGCGCTTTTTGCCACTGAGCACTCTTTGGAAAAACTGGTCCAGTCGGTTATAAAATACCGCCACAAACTTCAGCTGGCATCGCCCCGTAGCGAAATATGGGCGCGCTTTGGCCTTGCGCCGGGTTCTTGCGAAGCGACCGTTTTGTCCGAGGTTTTGAGCAAAGAGCATCTCGATTTGATTGCGCGAATTATTCCCCTTCTGGACGGGGGTGGCAAAACGGATGTTAAAATGGCCGCCCAATTGCGCCGGATCAACCATGCCTCTTTTAGCGCCCTTGCGATCCTTGAAGGTGTGTTTTTATTCGGCGGCTCTGCTAAAAACCCTTTTGGGGCAAAAATCGGCAAGTTTCCCAGCAAAGATTTGCGCCTTGGGGTCATGGCCGAAGATATGCCCGAACTAGAACAGCTTATGCTTCAAGTTGAGGGCTTGCGCGAGACACGGCTTACCTTGCAAGCGGCGCAAAAAACCGCGGTTTTACATGAATTTGCCGTCGGATTTTTGCCCCTGTATGAACGTCAAAAACAGCTGCGCGGCTGGCTTGATTTCGACGACCTAATCCTGAGGGCGCGCAATCTTCTAAGCGATCCCAAAGTGGCCGACTGGGTGCTATATCGGCTTGACGGCGGGATAGACCACATATTGGTGGATGAAGCCCAAGATACCAGCCCGGTGCAATGGGATGTCATCCAATCGTTGGCGCAAGAGTTTACCAGCGGCCAAGGCGCGCGCGCTGGCGTGCGGCGAACAATCTTCGTGGTTGGCGATAAAAAACAATCAATTTATTCGTTTCAAGGCGCTGATCCGACCGAATTTGATCGTATGAAACAAGAGTTTGCCGAGCGCCTGAAGGAAAGTGAAACACCACTTTTGGACACCACATTAGAATATTCCTTTCGCTCTTCATCTGCGATCCTCAGCGTGGTTGACCAGACTTTCCAAGAGCATGTGAGTTCCGGGTTTGAATCCGACCAGATGCACCGGGCTTTCAAAACAGATATGCCCGGACGGGTTGATTTATGGCCCGTTATAGACCCGGTAGAGCGACAAAAGGACACCGAATGGCAGCGGCCTGTGGATTTGCTGGGTCAGGACAATCATCTGGTGCAACTGGCCGATGAAGTTGCGCGATCAATTGATCAGATGATTTCGGAACGCACCCCTTTGCCGCAAGGCAATGATGCAAAGGATACCTATTCTGCGCGGCCTGTAGAGCCAGGAGATTTTTTGATTCTGGTGCAGCGCAGGTCTGATTTATTTCATGAAATCATTCGCGCCTGCAAAGCCCGCAATTTGCCAATAGCCGGGGCCGACCGGTTAAAGGTGGGGGCCGAATTGGCGGTCAGGGACTTGGCGGCACTTTTGTCCTTTCTTGCCACGCCCGAGGATGACCTTTCCCTGGCTATTGTTTTGAAATCACCGCTTTTTAATTGGAATGAACAAAGACTGTTTTCCCTAGCGCATGGTCGTGGAAAGCAGTTTTTGTGGCAAAAATTGCGCAATGCCCCCAAAGAATATCGAACTGAATTAACAGTACTTGACGATCTTTTGCAGCGGGCTGATTTCTTGCGTCCCTATGATTTACTCGAGCGCATTTTATCGCGGCACGAAGGACGGCTTAAAATACTGTCGCGCTTGGGACCCGAGGCTGAAGATGGGCTAAACGCGCTTTTGTCCCAAGCGTTGTCTTATGAGCAAAACGACGTACCAAGCCTCACTGGGTTTTTAGTGTGGATGGAAACCGACACATTGGAAATCAAACGTCAAATGGACAGTGCAGGCAACCAGATACGCGTGATGACTGTGCATGGTGCCAAAGGCTTGGAATCGCCAATAGTTATTCTGCCTGATTGCGCGCATAGACAAATGCGGCTGCAGGATGAATTAATCGATGGCTCGGGCGGGGTGATTTGGAAAACCAAATCTGATGAAATGCCTGATGCGATACGTCGGGCTGCTGCTGAAAAACAGCAATCAGAAATTTATGAGCGCGACCGTCTGCTTTATGTGGCCATGACGCGGGCAGAAAAATGGCTTATGGTTGCCGCTGCAGGTGACATCACGGGCGAGCCAACGGCGTGGTACAGCAAAGTCCAAAGCGCGATGCAGCAAACGGGTGCGGTTAAACACTCTTTTGGTCTTGGTGATGGGTTACGGGTTGAACATGGAGCCTGGCCGAGCAAAGCTACAGGCGTTCCAGCCAAAGTCAGAACGGCTGCGATACCTCTGCCGGATTGGGTAAACCGTTTGCCCCCAGAATCTTGGGTTAAAAATGTGCCGCTAAGCCCCTCTGATCTGGGCGGCGCTAAAGCACTGCCTGCTGAGGATGGTTTGGATGAAAATATGGCCAAAAGGCGCGGCAGCCAAATTCATAAGCTGCTCGAAGTACTTCCGGATATTGATCCAAGTCGCTGGCCGCAGCACGGCGCTGCTATATTGGCGAACGCCGGGATTCCGGCCGAGCCCTTTGAGCTTTCCGGTTTAATGCGCGAGGCAACCGGTGTTATCCAAAATCCTGATCTCGGCTTTTTGTTTTCGCCGGAGGCTTTAAGCGAAGTTGGTATATCAGGTCAGCTTTCGCCGCAACACACAGAGCAGATGAACGGCGTAATCGACCGTTTGCTGGTTCGCGATGATGATGTTTGGGTTGTTGATTTCAAAACCAATGCAAAAGTTCCAAAGACGCCTTCAGAAGTCCCTGTGGGGCTATTGCGGCAGCTTGGCGCTTATGCAACCGGAATTGCCCGGCTTTACCCGAACCAAAACGTTAAACCGGCAATTTTATGGACGAAAACTGCGCAATTGATGCCTATTAGCTATACAGCTGTGGCAGCAGAAATTTCTAAGGTCGAGCTCTCTTGACCTTTGAACAGACCGACCCTAGTTTTGCACAGAGCGAGCAGGTCAAGATAGGAGCATAAAATGGCGACAGTAGCGGTAACAGATGACACCTTCGACGCAGAAGTTAAAAATTCAGACATCCCTGTTGTGGTCGATTTTTGGGCTGAGTGGTGCGGTCCCTGCAAACAAATTGGCCCCGCATTAGAAGAGCTTTCCAATGAAATGGAAGGTCAGATAAAGGTGGTCAAGATTGACGTCGACAATAACCCCAACTCACCTGCAGCGATGGGGGTTCGCGGAATTCCCGCTCTGTTTATTTTCAAAGATGGTCAGGTTATTTCCAATCGTGCTGGGGCAGCACCTAAAGCGGCCTTGCAAAGCTGGATCCAAGACTCAATCTAAACTGTCGCTGACGAATACCTGGACATCGGCAACATTTGTGCCGGTTGAGCCGGTAACAAGCAAATCATTTGCCATTGAAAGGGCGTGATAGCTATCGCAGTTGGTCAGTAGCTGTTCAATATCGCCGCCGGCGGTTTCAATGCGCTCAATTGTTTTGGCGTCAATTAATCCGCCTGCGGCATCCGTGGGGCCATCCCGCCCATCGGTTCCCCCACTTAAAAAGACCCAGTTTCCGGGAGTGTTTTTTAACAAAAGGGCCACTCTCAGCGCCATTTCTTGATTTCGGCCGCCGCGGCCAGTGCCCGTGACATTGACCGTTGTTTCCCCGCCCCATAAGAATACCCTAGGACCAGAAGCTTTCTGGCTTTGAATGAATTTGGCAATCTCAACGGCAGCATTTGTAACGTCGCCTTGTAAGTCATCTGCGACCACTATTGGGGCCCAAACATCTGCAGCATCAAGCATTGCGTCAAGGCTAAACCGATTGGAACAGATTAACTGATTTTGCACCTGTGCATGAACGTCAGATGGCTGTGTGTTATCATCCAAAAGATGCGTTCGGACATCTTTGGGAAGCATTTTTAAATGGCCGCGTGTGCGTAGCAATTCCGCTGCCTGCGCGGCGGTGCCAATACGTGTCACTGTCGGGCCGCTGGCAATCACTCGCAAATCATCTCCAATAACGTCTGAGATGATAAGGGATCGAACGGCAGAGGGTGATGCCAAACGCGTTAACCCACCTCCCTTTAAGTCTGATAGCTGCTGCCGGATCAGATTTATTTCTTTAATATCATAGCCATTGCGCAACAAAAGCTCATTGGTTTTGATTTTGTCTTCGAGTGTAATGCCCGCGGTAGGTGACGGTAAAAGTGCAGATCCACCGCCTGAGATTAACGTAAGGACAAAGTCTGAAGGTCCAGTATTAACAAGGGCATCTGCGATCTGCCGCGCAGCCTTTAGGCCATTTTTATCTGGAACAGGATGGCCCGCCGCGATCACTTCGCAACCCTTTATTGGCCGAGCATTTTCATAATTTGTAACAGCAATGGCTTGTGGTGTAACACTTTTCGGCACATGTTTAAGTGCCTCCTCCATCATTGCGCAGGCCGCTTTTCCCACCGCAAGTACGATAAGGCGGCCGTCCGGCAAAGAGGGCAAAGGCGCTTCACGCAGCGATCGGCGCACAGCCTGTGCCGGCTCTGCCGCCTCGATTGCGCGGTCAAATAGAGACCGCGCAAAGAGCCGTGGGTTAGTCATGATCATGCCGCTGCAATCTGTTTGACCTTTTCAATAAGAACTTCTGCTTGCCGGATTGAGGCATAATCGATCAATCGGCCATCAAGGGATACCGCACCTTTGCCCGCGGCCTCAGCATCAGCCATTGCGCTTAATATTCGGTTTGCACGATCCACTTCGCCCTCTGAAGGGCTCATGACTTCATTTGCCAAAACGACCTGACTTGGGTGAATGGCCCATTTACCTTCGCAGCCCAAAACAGCAGCCCGTTTCGCAGCCGCTTTATACCCCTCTGGATCGGAAAAATCGCCAAATGGACCGTCGATAGGTCGAAGACCGTTAGCCCGTGCTGCCACCACCATTCTAGCCAGTGCATAGTGCCACATATCGCCCCAATGGATGTCCCTACTTCCGTCCTCAGCCGGGTCGGTCAAAACCGAATAATCGGGGTTCACACCGCCAATAATCGTAGTGCGGGCACGGGTAGAGGCTGCATAGTCAGCAACCCCAAAATGCAGGCTTTCATTCCGCTTTGATGCTGCGGCAATTTCAGTCACATTTTGCATGCCCAATGCGGTCTCGATTATGTGCTCAAAACCGATGCGTTTTTTATAGCCTTTTGCATCCTCGATTTGGGTGACCATCATGTCCACCGCATAGACGTCTGCAGCGGTTCCCACTTTGGGGATCATGATTAAATCTAGCCGCTCACCCGCCTGTTCAACAATGTCGACAACATCGCGATACATGTAATGCGTGTCCAGCCCGTTGATTCGAATGGACATTGATTTTTTGCCCCAGTCGATTTCATTTAACGCTTTTATAATGTTCTTTCGCGCCTGCAGTTTCTCATCGGGTGCGACCGCATCCTCAAGATCTAGAAAGATTACGTCAACGTCAGATTGTGCTGCCTTTTCAAACATTTGCGGCTGGCTTCCGGGTACAGCCAGTTCGCTTCGATTAAGCCGTCCGGGGGCTTGCTCAACGGGATGAAAACTCATTTTGACCACTCCTTTTTTTCGGTCTTGCGATATGGCGGTCAGACAAATTACAGAAATTCACCCATTGTCAAGAAATTTTATTGCGTACATTGGCATACTTTTGAAAAATCATTTCGCGACGCTTTCGGTATTTAATTTCTCCCCAGGAAGGCGTGATGAATAGTAAAAAGCAATCGCTTGAGCGCGGTTGCGAACCGAGAGTTTTTCAAACAGGTTCGAGAGGTGAAATTTCACCGTGTTGATCGATATATCGAGCTCTTTGGCAAGCTCGCGGTTGGTAAGCCCTTTTGACAGGGCTTCAAGCATCACCCGCTCGCGCCGCGACAGTTGCTGAATCGGGTCCTGCTGCAACTCGCGCACATCCAAAAACGGAAACACCATTTTGCCCTGCGCCACATCCATGCAGGTGGACAGCAAGCCGTCGATTTCACCTGAACGCGGCGCAAAGGCTGCTGCGCCAGCAGTCATCGCCAAACGCGGTAAGTCCGATAGGTGGTCGCCATAGACCACAAGTTTTGGTGCGCTTTCCTGCTCGCGCATCACTTCGACGAGCTTAGCACCGCCAAGAACTGGCAAATTCCAATCAATCACGCCCACATCAACTGGCACCCGCATTGCCATGCCAAGAAAGCCCTCTGCAGTTGCCGATGTAGCAACTAGGGAAAATCGCGCATCTCGCTCAAAAATTTCCGACATCGCCGACAAAACCAGAGGGTTGCTGTCAGCCAGCATGACATTGATTGGATCATCGTCTTTATTAAGCATTTGTATTTTCTCACAATATTTCCATTACCTACCTATTAGGGTGGGTGTGTTTTCGGGTTGATTTGCTAATTTTACCGTAAAGTATAGTAATTTTACTACCTAAATAGATACCCAAAAGCAGTATTAACCGATGTTGTGCGATTCGTCGATCTGTATTTGAGTAACTCAGCCAATCGAATCTGTTCCATTGCTTGAGGGAGAAAAACCATGGCGGGCACCAAAAGTTTGTTTGTTCCGGGACCAACCAATGTTCCTGATGATATTCGCCGGGCCATCGATGTGCCGATGGAAGATCACCGCGCGCCGGACCTCCCGCGGTTTACGCTCCCGCTGTTTGCTGATTTGAAAAAAATATTCAAAACCGAAACTGGTCAGGTATTTTTGTTTCCAGCCTCTGGCACCGGAGGGTGGGAAGCAGCGATCACCAATACCCTTAACCCCGGTGATAAAGTCTTGGCAGCCCGCTTTGGCCAGTTTTCACATTTGTGGATTGATTTGTGCCAACGACTTGGTCTGGATATTCAGGTTGTGGAATGCGACTGGGGCACTGGTGTTCCAGTTTCCGTGTTTGCCAATATTCTTGCCGCCGATACTCAGCACAAAATCAAAGCCGTGCTGGCCACCCAAAACGAAACGGCCACTGGCGTTCAATCAGACATCGCGGCACTGCGAACGGCGATGGATGCCGTGGGGCATCCTGCATTGCTGTACGTTGATGGCGTCAGCTCAATCGGTTCAGTAGATTTTCGCATGGATGAGTGGGGGGTGGATCTAGCTGTATCAGGGTCGCAAAAGGGCTTTATGCTCCCCGCAGGTCTTGCCATCATGGCCGCCAGTCAACGGGCCTTAGAGGCGTCAAAAACAGCATCGATGCATCGCTGCTATTTTGACTTCAAGGATATGATCGCCACCAATGCCACCGGCTATTTTCCCTACACACCGCCAATGACGCTTCTGCGCGGATTGCGCGCCTCTGTTGACCGAATGCTAGGCGAGGGCCTGGATAATATTTTTGCCCGCCATAACTTTCTGGCCGAAGGTGTGCGCCGTGCTGTTGCCGCCTGGGGGCTTGAGATTTGCGCCAAAGGGCCCGAGTGGTATTCAGACACTGTCACTGCAATCGTGGTGCCGGAGGGTTTTGATGCCAATGCAGTAATTGGCCGAGCGTATCACAACTATGGCCTTAGCCTTGGGGCTGGACTTTCCGTGGTGGCCGGTAAGGTTTTCCGCATTGGTCATTTGGGCGATCTTAACGAGCTAATGCTCATGAGTGCGATTGCCGGAGCAGAGATGGCGATGCGCGACGAAGGATTGTCCGTCGAGGCAGGGAGCGGCGTTGCTGCCGCGCAAGAGTTTTACCGTCTGAACCAAAGAGTATCGGCGATTGCTGCTCAGTAACGCCTGAAAGAAGGAAGAATACTATGGATATTCACGAATATCAGGCGAAAGATGTCCTTTCGAACTTTGGCGTCACCATAGCGCCCGGCGCTCTGGCCTATAGCCCAGAGCAGGCCGCCTATCGCGCTCGAGAGTTGGGCGGCGACAGCTGGGTGGTCAAAGCACAGGTCCACGCCGGTGGCCGCGGTAAAGCCGGCGGCGTTAAGCTTTGCCAATCAGATCAGGAAATCCAAGCCGCCTGTGAAGACATGTTTGGTAAAAAGCTGGTGACCCATCAAACCGGTCCGCAAGGCAAAGGCATTTATCGGGTTTATGTTGAAGCAGCCGTGCCAATTGAGCGCGAAATCTATCTTGGTTTGGTGCTCGATAGATCGAGCCAGCGCGTGATGATTGTTGCGAGCAAAGAAGGCGGCATGGAAATTGAAGATATATCGGTTGAAAAACCTGACAGCATTGTCCGTTCGACAGTTGAACCGGCCGTGGGCCTGCAAGAGTTTCAAGCCCGCGAGATTTCATTTGCTTTGGGGATTGAACCACCTCTGGTGCAGCAAATGGTGCGCACGTTGAAAGGATGTTATCGCGCCTTTCGCGATTTGGATGCAACAATGGTTGAAATTAACCCGCTTGTGATCACAGGAGATGGCCGGATTTTGGCACTGGATGCCAAAATGACCTTTGATGATAATGCCTTGTTTCGCCATCCACAGATTTCTGAACTGCGTGACAAAAGCCAAGAAGATCCGCGCGAAAGCCGGGCGGCTGACCGCGGATTATCCTATGTCGGACTAGATGGAAACATAGGCTGCATCGTCAATGGCGCTGGCCTTGCAATGGCTACGATGGACACCATCAAACTGGCCGGCGGTGAGCCAGCAAATTTTCTTGATATTGGCGGCGGAGCAACGCCTGAGCGCGTGGCCAAAGCCTTTCGATTGGTGATGTCAGACCAAAATGTGCAAGCAGTTTTGGTTAATATCTTCGCTGGTATCAATCGCTGCGACTGGGTGGCCGAAGGCGTGGTGCAAGCCCTCAAAGAAGTGCAGATTGACGTCCCCGTGGTGGTCCGGCTTGCAGGAACCAACGTGCAAGAGGGCCAGCGCATTCTGGCGCAGTCCGGTTTGCCAATTATTCGCGCCACCACCTTGATGGAAGCTGCAGAGCGCGCGGTTGGCGCATGGTCAAATGATTTAAAGCAAGCCACCAGAGTGAGGGCGGTCCAATGAGTATTTTTATCAATCGCGATACCCGCGTTATCGTTCAGGGCATTACCGGCAGAATGGCCCGTTTCCATACCAAAGATATGTTGGAATACGGCACCAATGTCGTGGCCGGTGTAGTTCCCGGAAAAGGCGGTGAAACGGTCGAAGGCGTGCCGGTCTTTAACACCGTGAAAGATGCTGTGTCTGAAACCGGAGCCACTGCAAGTTTGGTATTTGTGCCGCCGCCCTTTGCCGCAGATAGCATTATGGAGGCCGCAGATGCCGGAATTCAATACTGCGTTTGTATCACTGACGGCATACCTGCACAGGACATGATACAGGTGAAACGTTATATGATGCGGTATCCAAAAGAAAAACGTATGGTCCTAACCGGACCAAACTGCGCCGGAACGATCAGCCCGGGTAAGGCGTTATTGGGGATTATGCCCGGCCATATCTATTTGCAGGGCAATGTTGGCATTGTGGGGCGCTCGGGCACCTTAGGGTATGAAGCTGCTGCCCAACTGAAAGAAAAAGGCATTGGTGTTTCAACATCGGTTGGCATTGGTGGCGACCCGATTAATGGTTCGTCCTTTAAAGATATACTAACACGCTTCGAAAAAGATGATGAAACCCATCTTATTGCCATGATCGGTGAAATCGGCGGGCCGCAAGAAGCCGAGGCGGCCGCTTATATCCGTGATCATATCAGCAAACCCGTGGTGGCCTATGTTGCCGGTTTAACCGCCCCGAAAGGTCGCACCATGGGCCACGCCGGAGCCATCATATCGGCCTTTGGCGAAAGTGCCTCGGAAAAGGTGGAAATCCTAAATGCGGCGGGCGTAACAGTCGCCGAAAATCCCGCGGTAATTGGTGAAACAATTGCCAGCGTTATGCAGTAAAGGCAAGGTCTACCATGGCAAAACCCCGCGTTCTTGTCACTCGGCGTTGGCCAGTGGCAGTCGAAGCCCAGCTTCAGGATCAATATGATGTGGTTTTAAACACCCACGACAAGCCTCTTACGCCCAGCGAATTTCGCGCCGCGCTAACCGTTTATGACGCGGTTCTTCCCACCGTTACCGATCTAATCAACGCTGATGCAATGGATATCCCAAAGGCTCAGACGAAAATCTTGGCCAACTATGGCGTCGGCTATAGCCATATTGATGCGGCAGCTGCGAAAGACCTTAATATCATGGTCACCAACACGCCCGATGTGCTGTCCGAATGCACAGCTGATTTAGCCATGACCTTGATGCTGATGGTCGCCCGCCGTGCCGGCGATGGCGAACGTGAACTGCGCGATGGCAAATGGACAGGGTGGCGGCCCACGCATCTTATTGGCACCAAAGTGTCGGGCAAAACACTGGGCATTATCGGCTATGGTCGCATTGGCCAGGAAGTGGCCCGCCGCGCGCATCATGGATTTGGCATGAAGATCATCGTCCAAAGCCGCTCTGCGGTGAACCCAGATATATTGGCCCAATGCGGCGCCACCCAGGTTGATACCATAGAGGATCTTTTACCGCTCTGCGATTTTGTGTCGCTTCATTGCCCCGGTGGTGCGGATAATCGGCATTTGATCAATGCCGCGCGGCTCAATTTGATGAAGCCAGATGCGTTTTTGATCAACACCGCACGCGGTGAGGTGATCAATGAGCATGATCTGGCGCGCGCGCTTTGGTTTGATACCATTGGCGGCGCGGCGCTAGATGTATTTGACGGCGAACCCAATATAAGTCCTGATCTTTTGGGCTGTGATAATTTGGTAATGCTGCCCCATTTAGGAAGCGCCACCCGCACCACCCGTGAAGCGATGGGCTTTCGTGTGGTGGAAAACCTAGCTGATTTTTTTGGGGGTCGTGCACCACGTGATCGGGTGATTTAGACCAATGTCGGCAGTGCAAACTTTAAACGATAAAGACCTAGATACGCGTGTTGCGTTAGACGATGACTTGGATCGATTGCTGTTTGAGCTTCTCAATAACATTCTTAGCAAGCGCGCTCCGCAGGTCGCAACTTGGATGACCGCCGCCACCTCCCAGGCGACGATCCCTGCAGGTAGGGCGGCAATTCCCCATCTGCAGGCTTTAAATATCTGGTTTCAACTTCTGAAAATTACCGAAAAAATTAGGCTGATGCGCCGCCGACATCAAATTGAAAACGATCAGGGCGAAGTAAAATTAAATAACAGCTTTGCCCAAAGCCTTAACAACTCGTGCTTAAAGCCGGATGCGATCAAAACCATTCTTTCAACACTATCTGTTGGACCAACGCTCACCGCGCATCCCACTGATGCCAAACGGGTCACGGTTTTGGAAATCCACCGCCGCCTCTATGCCAATTTGGTTACCTTTGACCCGCAGCAACTCACTCCTCGTGACCATGACAATCGTCTGTCCGAAATTGAAGCCGAAATTGACCTTTTATGGATGACCGGGGAATTGCGACTTGAGCGGCCAACACTTGAAGATGAAATCCAATGGGGCCTGCAGTTTTTCCGTGATAGTATTTTTGATGCTGTGCCTGAGGTCTTTGAGCGCTTTGAGCAGGCCGCTAATCTAGTCTTTGGCGGCCTAGACAATATCACCCCCTGCATCAAGTTTCATTCATGGATCGGCGGTGACCGCGATGGAAATCCGAATGTAACAGCCAAAATGACCGCACTGGCACTGCAAAATGCCAAAACCGATATTATCACCTGTTATATCCGCCTGCTGCGCAAAGCCGCCGCTCGCCTTAGTATTAGTCATAAAATCACCCCGTTAAGCGATGGCATTTCAGCAGGTTTATCGGCGCTTATTTGTCCACATGGTTTACAGGCTAACAATGCAAACGAAATGTTTCGTCAGGCACTGAGCTCTATAATATACCGGTTAGAAAAAGACAGATATGACCATATAAATGATTTTATTGCGGACCTAGGGCAGATCGAAAACGCGCTGCAATCTATCGGTGCAGAAAAGCTGGTCAAACTTTATATTCGCCCTGTCAAATGGCGGGCTTTGGTATTTGGGTTTCGCGTTTTTACCCTCGACATTCGGCAAAACTCAACGGTGACAACGGAAGTTTTGGCCGAAATATGGGGATTTCAAGCGGGAATAAAAGTGCCTCAATATGGCAGTGAAGGCTGGTCTAAGCGGCTGCGCACCGAATTAGCCAATGCGGATTTGAAATCTGTTGAACGCGCTAAATTAAGCCCGCAAGCTGTCGAGCTTTTGGATGTATTAAGCCTGATGAAAACTGCAGGGCGAAGTGCAGATCCGGCCGCGATCGGGCCATTTATTTTATCTATGACCCGGTCGACCGATGATCTGTTGGGGGTTTATCTATTGGCTCGCTACGCCGGTTTTGGCGCGGAAACTATTGATATCACCGTTGTCCCATTGTTTGAGACCATCGATGATCTGCGCGCAGCGCCCGATATTTTAACATCGCTGCTGAAAGTACCGCTGGCACGGCGCAGCCTAAAGGTGGGCGGGCAAAAGATTGAAATTATGCTCGGCTATTCGGACAGCAACAAAGATGGCGGGTTTCTATGTTCGATCTGGGAGCTGGATCAAGCCCAGCGAAAAATTATGCGTGCGTTGCAGTCCGAGGATTTTCAACCGGTCTTTTTCCATGGTCGGGGCGGCTCAGTCAGCCGCGGCGGAGCCCCCACCGACCGCGCAATCGCAGCGCAGCCACCCAACACAGTGCATGGTCAATTGCGCATGACCGAACAGGGCGAAGTGGTATCTGCCAATTATTCGAACGTAGAAACGGCAGCAGCACATCTTGAGTTGTTAGCATCCAGTGTTTTCCGCCATAGCTCAAACCAAGGCGACAGTCTGGCTGATCCTACCATAACCGACGCCCTTGATGCGCTGTCGGGCCTTTCACAAACAGCCTATTGCGATCTTTTAGACACCTCTGGATTCATAGATTATTTTCAACAGGCAAGCCCGGTTGAAGAATTGTCCCTGTTGAAAATCGGCTCACGGCCAGCGCGCCGCTTTGGGGCAGCTTCGCTAGGTGATCTTCGTGCCATCCCTTGGGTTTTTGCATGGTCGCAAAATCGTCATTTGATTACCGGTTGGTATGGCTTTGGCACCGCCATTTCTACCTTTCGGCGATTTCGGGGGCTGCAGGGTGATGAAACGCTCGGACATATGTTTGATCATGCCAAACTCTTTCGCTTGATCGTTGATGAAGTGGAAAAGTCTTTGTTTCAAACGGATATGGCGATCGCAGCTGACTACGCAACGCTCGTGTCTGATGCCGAAACACGTGATGCGGTGTTAGGGAAAATTCAAGATGAATATAAATTGGCCTGTGAAGGTGTTTTGTTCATAACTGGGTCGCAAAGGCTTGCGGAAAGATTTCCAGCGTTCAAAGGAAGATTTTGCCAAGTTGCGCCGGATATTGAACGGGTCAATAAATTACAGGTTGAGCTTCTGCGTCAAGCGCGAGCAACAGCGCAGCCTGCGTCGGTTTCGATCCCACTTTTACAATCTATGAATTCAATTT
>CABXKH010000008.1 GCA_902512685.1 Paracoccaceae bacterium
TCACCTTCTCCATAACTGTTGACAGTCACTGTTCCGGCTTTGATTGCGCGCGCCCCCCGAATGGCACGCTTTGCATTCGAAGTGAATAAAGAGGCGCAAAGTCCGTAGTCGGTTTCATTAGCGATCTTTATCGCTTCATCAAAGCTGGAGACAGTTATTACAGAGAGCACCGGCCCGAATATTTCTTCTTTGGCCAGTTGGTGGTTGTTGTTTTCAAGTTCAATAATAGTGGCTTCGACAAAGCCCTCTTTCGCACCTCCGCCAAGGCGAAAGCGATCGGCCAGTTTTAGAAAACCGCTGACTTTCTTAAAATGTGCTTTGGAAACCAATGCGCCAAGCCGGGTCTCCGGATCAAGCGGGTCTCCGATATTCCAATGGCGTGCATGGGTATCGATACGGCTTAGCAATGCATCCTTGATATCTTTATGGACGATCAATCTTGATGCAGCCGAGCAGTTTTCGCCCATGTTCCAAAATGCACCATTGACGATATGCTGCGCAACGCGATCAAGGTTTTCGGCATCCTGCAAAACCACCGCTGGGTTCTTGCCGCCCATTTCAAGAACAACCTCTTTGGCATTTGATTCTGCAGAATAGGCCAAAAACCGTTTTCCTGTCGCCGTTGAGCCGGTAAAGGACACCATATCGATGTCCATATGCCGGCCAATGGGCTCTCCTGCCTCTGCTCCTGAGCCAGGCACAATATTTAAAACGCCGCGCGGTAAACCGGCCTCGGACGAAAGTTCTGCAACCCGAAGCGCCGTCAAGCTGGTTTCTGTCGCTGGTTTGACAACAACCGAGCATCCTGCCGCCAGCGCGGGTCCAATTTTCCAGGCCAACATTAACAATGGGAAGTTCCACGGCAAAACCAACCCGACAACACCAATTGGCTCTCTGACCACCATGGCAATATGGTCGTCGGAGGCGGGCGAGACCTGATCATAAATTTTGTCGATCGCTTCGGCATGCCATTTCAGGCAATGGATGGTTTCAGGTATATCTATTGTTTCGCAATCAAAGATGGTTTTCCCGCTATCAAGACTTTCCATGACTGCAAGCTCGCGGGCGTTCCGGGTTAGCAGTTTTGCAAAACGGATCAACACGTCTTTGCGCTCAGAAGGATGCTTTTTCGACCAGCGACCATCTTCGAAGGCTTCTCGTGCCTTTTGCACGGCAAAATCAATGTCCTCTTGTCCGCAAGCAGAAATGTCACCGAGCGCAACATTGGTTGCGGGGTTGAAGGAGGTAAAGGTTTTTCCCGATGCGGCTGGCCGATAGCCGCCGTCGATATAGGCAGTGCTTGGTAACTCTAAAGAGCCTGCAATTGCTTGGTATTCCTCTTTGGTCAGCAAATTCATGGTCAATCTCCTGCCTGAATGTCTGCAACGGTTGCTTTGATCACGCGCACAACCTGTTTTAATTGTCGTTTGTCATCTTTGTTTAAAGCCTTCAAAGGAGGGCGTACTGCACCAGTATTAATACCTTGTAAGGTCACGCCGTATTTTATAGTGGCCACAAATTTTCCGCCTTGCTCCAAGACCCTCATCAGCGGCATGAGCGCTGACATAATGCGCCTGCCTTTTTCAAAATTCCCTTCAACAGCACAGGCTTGATAAAGAGCTAGATGCTCTGCTGGCAGAAAGTTTGATCCCCCACATACCCAAAACGGCGCGCCCCAGGCAAAAAACTCTAAGGCTTGGTCATCCATTCCGCAGCCAAGCTGTATATGCGGGTAATCTCGGGCCAAGGTATGCACGCGGTTGATATCGCCAGAGCTTTCCTTGATGCCGCAAAAATTGTGCGATCTTCCAACTCGGTCGAGAAATTCATCCCCCATCATCGCGCCTGTACGTCCCGGATAATTATAAAGCATGACTGGCAAGTTGGCAGCCTTATCTATCGCGAGCGCATTTAGGGCATTTTCTCTTTCTGTGGGAACTGCATAGGGTGGGCTTGCCAGCAAAATGGCATCAGCCCCCATGTCGCGAGCCGCTTGGGCAAGGGAGATAGAATCCGCGGTTAGCATGGCGCCAGTTCCAATAATGACCTGCGCTCGGCCTTTTACGCGTTCTTGGGTAAAACGTGCAATCTCGATCCTTTCGACCACAGTTTGTGCATAGTTTTCGCCTGTTGAGCCACCGGGGATCAGACCATGGACGGAGTGTTCTAAAAGACTGTCTATAACATCGGACAAAGCGTCCCAATTAATGCTGAAGTCATCGTGGTAGGGGGTCACCACCGGTGTGTATATACCTTTAAAATGAAAAACAGATGCCATTTAAACCCTCATGCACTCGTTTGTTGCAAAGCAGTTCCAAGCGCAATGTCTAACGCAGACGGCATAACAAACAATTCGATCTGGTTGCGCGATAAATTCCAATGCGCTTCGGCAAGTTGTGCGGCGGCGTCATCATTTTGGGCTTCAATCGCAGAAATAATATCATCATGATGTGAACTGGCCGCCGATAGATTATCTGCCATTTGGGAATTTTGGGGGCGATAAAACGTCATACCAATCCTAGCATGATCAATTAGTAAACGATTAAACGCCGCCAAAAGAAAAATGTTTCCCGCCATTTCGCCAGTAATTTCGTGAAATTGATTGTTGGCAAGCGTGCGATCGGCAGCAGAACCTGAACGCAGAGATTTTTTGAATTTTGATTGCGCTGCTTTAAGAGATTTTATCTGCTCTGCCGTGGCGTTTTGTGCTGCAAGCCGCAAAATAGCCCCATAGATCATTGGTGCGGCAAGAAAGAAATCCCTCAGGGTGGTATAAGACATCTCGGTTACACGCGCGCCGCGGCCAGCGCGCAATTCCAGATAGCCTTCACCAGCCAA
This sequence comes from Paracoccaceae bacterium, assembly GCA_902512685.1. Lineage (GTDB taxonomy): Bacteria > Pseudomonadota > Alphaproteobacteria > Rhodobacterales > Rhodobacteraceae > CABZJG01. Next base: position 2,839 of record CABXKH010000008.1, read on the forward strand.
TTCACGCAGAACTTCGCGCAATGGTGTGCGTGACAATCCAAAGGTTTCAGCGAACACCGCTTCATCAATATCATCACCGGGCCGCAATGCCAGTGTCAAAACCGACACTTTAAGGTGATCATAAAGCGCCTGTTTATAGTGCTTTGTCCGGTCGCGCATGAAAGCCTGTCCATCTGAGAGATTTATAGAAGAGATGATGAATATTTAGGCAGTAAATACAAGACAAATATTCAATTAATATTTATAAAAAATATAGTTTGTATACAAAGAAGATATCATTATGCCCAGTTTTTATTCAAAAAATTTACCTTTGATACCGCCTCAGGTGCATGAATATGAACTTTCTATTTTGATAGGTCTGTCGCAGTACAGAAAATATCGGGCATGTTGGTTGAGCAAAGTTATGGAAAAACGCAGTATTTTATTTTTACACTGATAGATGAATTTTCTCATCTGATGCTTTCCCGTGCTGTTGAATTTTTACGCATTTAAAACTGGGTGAGTAGTTAGGACATTACGCACTTTTTGTCTTTCAAAACAGTGAGAGTGCAACATGTTCGAACGGATCTGTATCGCTTGTTTATCAGGAGTTTAACGGTACTTCCAAATGTGACAATTTGTGATGTTGCCTTTATAAAACCATGTTGGTTTCATCTAGTAGATGGTGTTGGACCATTTTCCATTGTTCCATGCTATTTTGGGGCTTGATTGCTTAATAGATACTATCTGGATCGCATGTACCGTTTAGGAGCTTGTAGATTATTTTTTGGAAAACGCTGTTCTGAATTGGTGAAAGTAAACAGAATCGGAGAAATAAATAATTTAAAAAATCCTCACAATATTAAATGTCTCCAGTCTGTTATGTTAAAACTTCGACTTTTAAGCGGATACAGGCTGGGACCGCAGCAAGATATCAAACAGAATTGTCTAAGAAACAACTTTAAAATTATACCATTAGATTTCTCCTAACATCGCAGGGTGCCAATGTTGTCGAAATGTTGAACAAACATCCGGACAATAAAAAACTAAGAATGCTGTTTTCACCGCGACTGATTGCGATAGAAGCTGTAGATTCGGTTTTATTTCAGGCGGTCGATAGGGGTCATAATAGTGCTTCTATGAAAGGGATGATTCCTGAAGGTGCATAACCTTGGAAAGGCAAAATTGGCAAAGACATAGAAGTTAAATTTGATATTCCGGGATTTTATGGATATGTCTGTACGCCTCATGCGACGATGGGCATGGTTGGTATGGTCGTCGTTAAAGGACCCGGCATGATGGACAATTTAGAAGCGTCAAAAGCTTTTAAACATAGGGGAAAAGCAAAAGCTGTTTTCAAAGAAATTTGGCAAGAAGCTGATGATATGGGTCTTCTAAACTAAAAAAAGCGAATAAATTTACGCTAAATTTTGACGGAATACGCGATGTGGCGTGCGATAACGCTGCCCGTAACCCGCATTCTTTTATAAGGCGATTTTATTCTATCCCAGGTCAACATGTGCCACTGCTTCACGGCTACTTTTCTAAGTATGTTTTGACGGCAGCGCACGAGGGGAACGCAGATTAGAGCCCTGTCCTTGGGAGCAAATATTTTAGCCAAATTCGTTTTATAGATGGAATGCGGGTTCCAGTTTGTTGGGAATACCACGTCAGTTTCATAGGAAAAATTTCGCTGGGCACCAACAAGGTCAAAGAAGCCTGCGAGCTATAAAAGCTATAAAAAGGCAAATTACTGGCTGAATGGCCCAAAAGTCATAAACTGTTGCTAGAGACGAATTTACCCTAACCGACCAAAAAATGTCATACGGGCAGATTCCGAAAGGGCAATGCCGGGTTCTGAGTTATAGGCAAGAACCACCAAAATACGGGTCCGATCCCCCTTCGTTGGGGTGACGCGATGCATGGAGTTCCGCCCTCTGAATAATACCAAAGTTCCGGGCTCTACTTTGAGATATGAGGGCATGGCTTTTTCATCGAGAACAGCTTCTACACCGGCATAATTCATATCGTCCTGCTCAGCGCGGCGCAAATCTTTAACATATTCAAACCTGCCGCCAGCTTTAGGGGATTGAAGCAGTAAAGTGATAGCAAATTCGGAATTATCAAAATGCCAGTTTAATTCCTGACCTTCGCTGGCAAAGTGTACATTGATAGAGGATAGGGGATCCGCATATTCATAAAGCTTATTTTCACCCACAACCGCTGCTATAAACTGGCGAAAAATTTCAGCGTTATAAACTGTGTGTAGATACGAGCCTGGCGGCACCTGATCTGTGGTAATACAGCCTTTGGAGGAACAAAGTTGGCGGTTGAATACATGCTCTGCCTCTAGGTCAGAGCGCTTCGGAGTGAGGTAAACATTATGCGTAGAAGTGGTAAAATAGGCATTTTGCTTTTGTAATTCGGCCTCTTCAACAAGTTTTTCAATCACATTTTCTTGCAAAAACCCCGGTAATGTTAAAACGCCTTCACTTTTCAAAATATTTAAACATCGTTCACCAAAGGCTGTATTTTCAATGGGGTAGGTGTCCAGATCAACAATATCATTGAGCTTTTGCATGGGTAACTCGACTTACATTAAAGAAAAATCAAACAAACCCTAGCAATAGGGAATTTATCAAGCAAGGATGTTTGTCCTAAGATAAAGCAACAAATGAAATCCCATAGATCAATAAAGTTGTGTTCTGACGATAACGGGCTTGAAAAATTTAGCAAAACGATTGTGAACAGGGAAGAGGGCTGGTAGATATTCTGGACAAGGGTTGTGATGCATCCACACCAAATGGCTTGTGCATAAATTGTACCCAGTTTGAAGTTATTAGATTTACTATACCGCCAGGAATAACACGGTAATGAGACAAAAAATTCGAAAAGCAGTGTTTCCGGTGGCTGGATTTGGGACACGGTTTTTACCCGCTACGAAAGCAATGCCCAAAGAGCTTTTGCCGGTCATCGATAAACCGTTGATCCAATACGCGGCAGAAGAAGCGGTTGCAGCCGGGATTGATACTCTGATTTTTGTGACTGGGCGAAATAAACGCGCCATTGAAGACCATTTCGATAGCAATCCTGAATTGGAAGGCGCGCTTCGAAAAAAAGGCAAAAACGCTGCCGCTGATTTGGTGCGCAATATTCTGCCCACGAATGTTGAGTGTATTTTTGTTCGCCAAGCCGAGCAATTGGGGTTAGGCCATGCAGTCGCCTGTGCTGCGCGGGTCGTGGGGGATGAACCGTTTGCTGTTTTATTGGCAGATGATTTTATTCCTTGTAAGGGACCCGGGGTTACCGCCGAGTTGGTTGCTGCCTATGAGAAAACGGGAAACACTCAACTATCGGTTATGGCTGTAGACCCGGTGGATGTTTCCAAATACGGAATTATAGAGCCTGATGTAACACCCAGGAAAATACGTGGATTGATTGAAAAGCCATCCCCGGAAAAAGCGCCCTCCCTTCTGGCTTCAATCGGGCGTTATGTCTTAACTCCGGATATATTTGATATCCTTAGACATCAAGAATGCGGAGTGGGCGGTGAAATTCAGCTAGCAGAAGCCATTGATAAACAGGCAGCTGCAGGGAAAGTTAGCTCTGTCATGTTAAAAGATCCACGGTTTGATTGTGGATCAGTTACCGGATACCTAGATGCCATTTTACATGTCGCTAAGCAAAGAGATTAAAAATTATGAATACTATTTTGGCTGATGTTTTGCCGCCTCGGGAAATCACCTGTTTTAAAGCATATGATCTGCGTGGCATTTTAAACGAAACCATTGATGAAGATATTGCTTACAGGGTCGGAAGGGCTTTTGTTGATGTTCTCAAAGTAAATTCTGTTGTCGTGGGCTATGATGCACGGGCCAGCTCGCACGAGCTTGCTGCGGCCTTGATAAGTGGAATACGCGATGCCGGTGCAGCTGTGATTGACATTAAACTGGCGGGCACAGAAGAAGTATATAATGCAACCAGTCATTTTGGTGCTGGTGGTGGAATAGAAATTACGGCTTCTCATAACCCGATCAACTACAATGGGATGAAAATTGTTGCAGAAGGGTCTCGTCCGGTTGATCCGGATGGTGAGCTTGCAAAAGTGCATAAGGTTGCCGAGGCCGGGCGTTTTGAGGTTCAAACCACGATAGGCGCCTATCGCGACGCTCATATCGAAGCACGCTGCGCTTATGTGAAAAAAGTCCTGTCCTTTATAGATGTAGGTAGCCTCAGGCCACTTAAGCTTGTTGTTAACTGCGGCAATGGTGCGGCGGCGGCTGCCTATACTGCAATTAAACAAGAACTGGCAAACCAGTCAGCACCTCTTGTTTTTGTAGATCAGTTTTTAGAGCCGGATGCCAGCTTTCCAAATGGTATTCCAAACCCGCTTTTGGTGGAAAACCAACCTGTAACCCGCGAAAAGGTATTGGGTTCACAGGCAGATATTGGTGTTGCCTTCGACGGTGATTTTGACAGGTGTTTCTTTTTTGATGAAACCGGACAATTTATACCGGGTGAATATATTGTCGGGCTTTTGGCGGATGTATTTTTGGACAAAGAAGCGGCTGCGGCAATCGTTCATGATCCGCGCGTGGTATTGAACACGCGCGATGTGATTGCTGCAAAGGGCGGGCAAGCTGTACAATCGCGAACAGGGCATGCTTTTGTCAAACAGGTGATGCGCAAACACAAAGCGGTTTACGGCGGTGAGATGTCTGCACACCATTATTTTCGTGACTTTAGCTATTGCGATAGCGGTATGATCCCCTGGCTTTTAATTTGCGAACTGATGGGACGCACTGGCAAACCGCTGTCGGCCTTGTTGGCAGAGAGGATGCAAAAATTCCCGTCATCCGGCGAGCATAATTTTAAAATTGCTGATCCGGCTAAAGCGATTTCAGCAGTTGTTGATGCCTATAAAGAGGATGCTTTGATTAAAGACCGCTCCGACGGGGTGAGCCTTGAATTTAATGATTGGCGTTTCAACCTACGTTCATCCAATACAGAGCCCGTCGTAAGGTTAAACATAGAAAGCCGTAACGACACGCATTTGGTAAATGAAAAATTTAAAGAGATCAGCACAATACTTGATCAGTTTGCGTGTTAAAAAATCTAGAAAATGTCCGAGGATTTAAGCCGCGTTATGGTTTGACAAGTCTGAAGCAAGGCCATCAATAATCTTGGATAAATGATAATCAGTATCCCCTAACTGATGGTCGAGCATAACAAGTCGCTTTGCAAAATGCGAAACGGGGTATTCCCATGTCATCGCAATGCCGCCATGTAATTGAATGGCCTCTTCAGCGACCAAACGGCTTGCCCGACCGATGAGGTTTTTGGCCATAGAGGCATAGCGGCTCGCCTGTGCTCCATCAAGCTCTGCGGCGGCTTTGATAGTGATTGAACGGGCTTGCTCGATCTCGGTCAGCATATCAACTGCCCGATGTTGCAAAGCCTGAAAGCTGCCAATAGGCCGGCCAAATTGCTTGCGCTGCCGTAAGTAATCAACGGTCATATCATAACTAACGGTCATTAAACCAACAGCCTCAGAACACAGAGCAACAATGCCGGCATTCACAGCATCGCTTAGAGCATGCACAGCATTTTCGATTAAAAGTTCTGCAGGCGTATCATCAAGCAACACTTCGGCAGCGCCGCCACCGTCGATCAAACCGTAGCTGATGACCTCTGCTTGGTGTGCATCAACTTGATATAGGTTCAATATATTGCCAGCTTTTGCAGCAACCAAAAACGTCTTTGCAATTTGGCCGCCATAGACTGCTGATTTGCGGCCGCTTAATCTATGTTCTGACGTAGCAGTGCAGTTGATATGGCTTAATTCGTAGGGCGCATCGGGTTCGGATATTGCAACGGCGTAATTCTCTACGCCTTCTAACAGTGCGTGTTGATCACGCCCGGCAAAGCCAAGAAGTCTGCTGGCCATAACAAGGGGTAAAACAGGTTCGCAATTAAGCGCTTTTCCCAAGGCTTCAAAGATCACAGCAATATCAAAACCGGTGCCGCCAAATCCACCAACACTTTCGTCGGCAAGGGCAGAAAAAAGCCCCAAGTTAGCAAGTTCAGACCACTCGCTCGGATCATGGAATGGTGCATCATAGGCGACTTTAATACGGTGCTCGACCGGATATTGATCCTGCAAATAGCGGCTCAGCGTATCCAAAACCATGCGCCGATCTTCGGTTAGGTTAAAGTCCATGAATTAAAGCTCCAACATGGTTTTGGTTAGGATATTGCGCTGAATTTCGTTTGAACCACCAAAAATCGAGGTTTTTCGATTGTTAAAATACCGCGCTGCGTTAAAGGCAGTGTCCGCCGGCCCAAAAAGAATATTGCCATCGCTGACATGACCGGGAAAAGGCGCGGCTAAAGGGCCTAATGCGCGACGGGCAAGATCGCGTAGCTCTTGATTAATCACGGTCCCCTTGATTTTAAGCATTGATGTTTCCGGTCCTGGGGCGCCTTGCTTCTGGGCCTGAAATAACATGCGCAAATTGGTGATTTTCATCGCTTCTAGGTCAATCTCTACCTTTGCTAAACGGGCTGCAAACAATGGATCATCAATGAGCCGCTTAGCCCCGCGGCGAATGGTGTGGGCAAGGGATTTAACCTCTTCTAACGCCTGCATCGAAAAGCCAACACCTGCGATCCCAGTGCGCTCATGGCTGAGAAGAAACTTGGCAATCGTCCAGCCTTTGTTTTCTTCGCCAACCAAATTGCTGATCGGCACGCGCACGTCGGTAAAGAAGACTTCATTGACCTCATGGCCACCTTCGATCAGCCGGATCGGGCGCATGTCGATGCCCGGTGTGTCAAGGTCGACCAAAACAAAGCTGATGCCCTCTTGCGGTTTGCCTTCACTGCTTGTGCGCACCAGACAGAAAATCTTATTCGAATGCTGACCTAATGTGGTCCATGTTTTCTGACCATTGATGATGTACTCGTCGCCCTCGCGTATCGCGCGGGTTTTAAGAGAGGCAAGGTCCGATCCTGCGCCCGGCTCTGAATACCCTTGGCACCACCAATCTTCACCAGATAAAATACGCGGTAAAATACTTTCCTGCTGCTCTGCGGTGCCAAATTTCTGAAGCACAGGCCCGAGCATATTTAACCCAAAAGGCAGGATGCGCGGAGCATAGGCGCGGCAACACTCTTCTTCAAAAATGTGCTTTTGTACCGGAGTCCACCCCGGTCCCCCAAAAGCTTTGGTCCAGGTTGTTGCAAGCCAGCCCTTGGCATTTAGGATGCTGTGCCAAAGATCCATCATATCTTTGGTCAAACCATCGCCAAGTCGGACTTTTGCGGCGATATCGTCTGGCAGGTTATCTGCCAGGAATGTTTGTACTTCGGATTGAAAGGCCCGCTCTTGGTCGGTAAAATTAAGATCCATTTTTATCTCTATCGGTTTAAGTCAGCGAATTTTTTACCCTGTGCCGCCATGTCCCGAAGCAGGTTTGGCACTTTCCAGTAATGATCATCATCCTTGGCGTAGGTTTCGATCCGCTCGATCAACTTTTCTGCGCCAATTTCATCGGCATAATGCAGTGGTCCCCCACGGTGGCGTGGAAATCCGTAGCCAAATAGAAACACCATATCGACATCCACAGGACGCGCGGCAATCTTATCCTCTAGCACCCGCACAGCTTCACTGATCATCGCGGTCATATAGCGATCCACGATCTCATTTTCTGTGAAGGACTTTGGCGTGATCCCAAGCTTTGTGCGTGTTGCTTCAATTATGGTTCTGACCTCGGGGTTGGGGCGGATATCCGAGCCATCGTAAACATAATATCCCTGACCAGTTTTGCGGCCAAACCAACCATTTTCACAAATTTTATCAGCGACATCACCGGCATAGCGATCTTGTTTTGAGCGGGTCGCAGCTTTGCGTTTCCGTGTCATCCAGCCGATATCCAAGCCGGCCAAATCGCCCACTTTATGTGGTCCCATTGCAAAGCCGAAACGCTCTAGGGCTTGATCAACCTGCTCTGGGCTGGCCCCTTCCAGCACCAGATAAGAGGCGGTTTTTGAGTAATATGACAAAATACGATTGCCGATAAATCCGTCGCAAACCCCTGCTTTCACCCCAATTTTGCGCAGTTTCTTAGCAAGCGCAAAGCCAGTGGCAACAACATCAGGTGCTGTCTTGTCTGCAACAACAATTTCCAGCAGTTTCATCACATGCGCAGGGGAAAAGAAGTGCAGGCCAATGACGTCCTCGGGCCGCTTGGTCACGGCGGCTATTTCATTAATATCCAGATAGGATGTATTGCTTGCCAGTACGGCGCCTTTTTTACATACCGCATCCAGTTTCGTGAAAATTTCCTTTTTGATGGCCATATCTTCAAACGCGGCCTCAATCACTAAATCCACATCGGAAAAATTGCTGATTTCTAGGCTGCCATCAAGATTTGATAAAACCATATCAAATTTATCTTGCGATAGTTTGCCACGCTTGACCGCGCCTTCAAGGTTTTTGGTTATCGTTGTTCGGCCGCGGTCTAAATTTTCTTGGGCTGTTTCTAACAGTTTGACGGACAAACCAGCTAGCAAACATGCAGTTGCAATGCCGGACCCCATGGTGCCGCCACCAATAATCCCGATTTTGGCAATCTCGCGCGCGGCTCCTTTGGCTTCGGGGATATTACTAACAGCGCGTTCGCCGAAAAAAGCATGAATTAAGCCCGCCCTTTGCGGCGTGTCCATACATTCCATAAAGGCGTGCCGCTCGACCTTAAGACCTTCGTTTATGGGCAAGCTGGAGGCGCGGACTGCTTCAACACATTTATGCGGCGAAAAAAGATGGGCTTGGGTGGCCATTAATTTAGCTTCGACCTCATCCAAATGCGCATGGTTTGGTTTCACGGTGATCTGATCGGTCCTGCGCGTCTTTAACCGGCCTGCGAGAACATCTTTGGCGGCATTTATAGCAACATCACGCGCCTCGCCTTCACAAAGCTGATCAATCAGGCCTAATTCCAAAGCTTCTGCAGCGGGCACATGACGACCAGAAAGAATCATTTCCAGTGCGGCAGGTATCCCGACCAGTCGCGGTGTGCGCTGTGTCCCGCCTGCGCCCGGCAATAAACCAAGGTGAATTTCAGGAAGCCCAAGCCGAAGGCCTTTGATGCCAACGCGGGCATGAGTTCCCAGCGCAATTTCAAGCCCGCCGCCCAACGCTGTTCCGTGCAGAATAGAAATCACCGGGGTGCTGCTTTGCTCAATTGTATTGACAAGTTCTGGCAGAAACGGAGCCTGCGGCGGTTTGCCAAATTCCTTGATATCAGCGCCCGCCACGAACGTGCGGCCAGCACCATAAATCGCTATTGCTTTAATATCACTTTGCGCGGTGCAAAACGCCATAGCGTCCTGCAAACCCTGACGCAAAAGCTGCGATGCGGCGTTGACTGGTGGGTTGTTCAAGCAAATCAGCGCGTAGTCATCGGCCACTTCAATTGAAACGACTTGGTTTATATCATTTTTTTTGTCCACCATCAGAGCTCTTTCAAATTAATTTTCCACAACTCAAAGTAGGCTACAGGCCTGCGTGCGTCAATAAATCGTAAAAGGGGTCTGCAATGCGAAACGTAACGGAAATTTGGTAAAACACCCGATCAATGGGTGGTTCTAGTCCTCTAATGGGGTCACATCAAATCCAATCCGAGTTTTTTCAACCTCATTACTAATGCGCCAAGATAAACCGGTCATCAGATCATCGAACACATGTTTACATAAAGCCTTGAGTTCAAGCTCAGATTGGGTTGCTGCTTCGTACTCAAACTCCTTACCTAGAACGTTAACTTTAAGCCGATCATCGTCCCGGTCGCCGTCGATCGCAAAAGTTGCGAATTGTCTTGGGTGTTGGTCAGGTTGCGCCGTCAGCAAGAGCCCAAGACCAAAATGAAACTTTCCTTCTGGGAAATGTGACACCGCTTGTGCCAAACTTTTCTGTGCAAGATATCCCTTTTCAGGGTCTAAGCGCAGATATTGCACGTAATTCTCTACCCCTTTCAAATTAGGGTTTTCCTCAGGGACTTCCATAAAGCGGACCAGCGCATTTACAATTTGCTCGGCAAAATTTAAATTTTGCTCGATAAAGGAATTATTTTCGCGCACTTGTGTTGTGTAAGCCGAATTTAATTGATCATAAAGTGACATATTGCATCCCTCGCAGCCTTGGTTCCTGCAATCCTATCTTGATTGAGCGGCTCTGCAAATAGCGCCTGAACAGGCGCTAATGAGAAGGCTTTATTGCTTGAAACACATTGATTATTAATCCAGCCAGCCCTTTAAATTATCTTGGATTAAAGCGCTCAGAGCTGCAATATGGGCACCCTCATCGTTAAGGCAGGGAATATACATAAAATTTTCTCCACCCGCATCCTCAAAGCTCTCTTTGATTTCTTCATTGATCTCTTCAAGGGTTTCTATGCAATCGGCAGAAAAAGCGGGCGCAATGACCGCAATATTCTTCTTGCCCTCTTCGGCTGCCAGGCGCGCGATTTCTTTAACAGTGTAAGGCTTTAGCCATTCTTCTGGGCCAAATTTTGATTGGAAAGTGGTCATAATTTCACTGTCCGCCCATCCCAATTTTTCTTTTAGGAGCCGCGTGGTTTTCTGGCATTGGCAATGGTAGGGATCGCCCTGCATCAAGTAACGTTTGGGCACCCCATGGTATGAGCAGATTAGTAAATCAGGCTTAATGTCCGCGGCCCCATAGGCCCGCTCAACAGAGCCGGCAAGGGCGGTAATATATCGTGGATCATCGAAATAGGGGGGCACGATGCGCGCTGCCGGCTGCCAAGTTTGCTCCATCAAAGCTCGAAAAAACTCGTCGTTGGCTGTGGCGCTGGTTGCGCCCGCGTATTGTGGGTAAAGCGGGAAAAAGAGGATTTTCTGGCATCCGGCCTTGGTCATCTTGCTGACCTTTGATTTGGTCGAAGGGTTTCCGTAACGCATGCAGAAATCCACCATGACCTGTTCGCCGTACCGCGCGTGCATTGCGTCAGTAATTTTGGCTGTTTGGTCTTTGGTGATTGTCATTAAGGGGCTTTCATCGGCCGCAGTATTCCAAATTGATTTATAGGCCGGGCCCGAGCGGAACGGGCGTGATGTCAGGATCACCAGTTGTAATAAAGGTTGCCAGAGCCAGGGCGAATAATCAATCACACGGCGGTCAGACAAAAATTCATTGAGGTAGCGGCGCATTGACCAATAGTCATAATGGTCAGGCGTGCCCAGATTTGCCAGAAGAATCCCCACCTTTTTCTGGGGCACCTTAGGATGATCTGCCGGGCTGCTATTAGGTCTGTTAGCTGGGGCAATGGCTTCGGGCATGCGTGGGGTCCGATTTGATATAAGAGACGTTGTGGATGTAAGCTATTCTGGCACAGGGTCAATCATTGAGTGGAACTTCCGGTACATTTAGCGCCTCTGCGAGCCGCATTTTTGCAGAACCGGGTCGCAAAGGTTCGGGATGACTTTCATCAGGCACCCAACCAGTGACACAAATTTGTTCATATGTAGCGGGTAAACGGCCATCGGGCAAACCGAAGCGGTCGCGGTAAATCTCTTCGGCCTTTTGCAGCATTCGGTGGGGGGTAAATTGGCGTGACCGCGCCGATTGTGCATTTGTTTCGCCCATTGAACGAAGATCATGCATGAGATCATTTAGGTTTAGATAGGTCGCATGAACTTTATGACTGTCAGCAACCGGAAGGTTGAAGCCTGCCCTTGAAAGTAAAGCGCCAAGATCTCGAATGTCAGCCATCGGCAACACTCTTGGTGATACCCCACCGCGTATGATGGTTTCTGCCTCTGCCAAAGCAATACGTAATTCGTTTAGGGTTTTTCCTCCCAATAAGCTCGCCAAAAATAAACCGTCTGGGCGCAGCGCACGACGACATTGGATCATTTGACCCAGCGGATCATTGGCCCAATGCAGGGACATTGCATGGATCACCAAATCATTGCTGTTAGGCAGTAGGTTCAAAACCTCATCATCGGGCGAAATACGTGCTGTTGGGAAAGCTTCTGCCCAAGGTGCGGGGTGGCCTGTGACAATTGTGATATCCGTAAAGGGTTTGGTAATCATTTGAAGGCGATCTTGAAGGTCACTGATCGCTTCTTGATGCAAAAAATACCCACGGCCAGCTTTGCTACGGGAGCGTCGCCTTGCAAGTGAACTACGGTCGATAAGTAAGGGTGCTTTGGACATGAAAGACCCATAAATGAATCCAGCCAATTTTCAAACTGCTTTGCGCATGATTTATCCGCCTCGATGTTTACATTGTGGAAAAGTTGTGGAAAGCGACTTTGGTCTTTGCGGTCTTTGCTGGGCCCAGATGCCTTTCGTGTCCGGTGTCACCTGTAATCTTTGTGGATCAGCCCTTATGGGGTCACCAACCACGGCAGTTGCAATATGTGACGCTTGCATTTTAACCCCAAGGCCATGGCAAAACGGGCGCGCTGCATTAATCTATCAAGGAACGTCGCGTAAGCTGGTGCTTGGCTTAAAACACTCTGATCGCACGGATATCGCTGGTCCGGCTGGTCGCTGGCTGGCACAGGCTTGCCGTGATATTTTGACACCTGAAACAGTCGTAACGCCAATCCCTTTGCACTGGTTTCGACAGCTGCGCAGAAAATACAATCAGGCATGTCTTTTGGCGCATGCTCTCGCAAAACACACAAACCTAACCTATATGCCATATGCATTAAGACGGCCTGCCCCCACAAGAGCTCTTGAAAAAGCCGGTTTTGATGAAAGATATAAGCGGTTAAGCGCGGCTATTGAGATTAACCAAAGGAAAAAGAGGGCTCTTGTGGGCAAAAATGTTTTGATCGTGGATGATGTGATGACATCCGGTGCGACCTTGCACGCAGCAACGCAAGCCTGTTTAAACGCAGGCGCTGCTAAGGTGAATGTGGCAGTGCTGGCGCGCGCGGAAAAAAACCGTTAAATCGGTGACTGAGGCGGACGATAAGATGAAAAAAGTTGAAATTTACACCACAAAAACCTGCGGCTATTGTTACGCCGCCAAACGGCTTTTGAACAAAAAAGGTATATCCTTTAAGGAAATGGATGTTGCAGGTGATCCAGTAAAAAGAGCAGAGATGACGCAAAGATCAGAAGGCGGGCGCACAGTTCCGCAGATATTTGTTGGGGATATATATGTGGGTGGTTGCGATGAGCTTTACAGCCTTGAGCATGCCGGCAAGCTAGAGCCTCTTTTGAACGGGCTATGAAGGCAGCTCTGCTTCAACTTAACAGCTCGGATGATCCGAGGAAAAATCTAGATGCGACACTTGATTTGGTTGATGGTGCACTGGCGCAGGGTGCGAAACTGATTTTAACACCTGAAGTAACCAATTGTGTGTCGGCAAGCCGCCGTCATCAGGAACAGGTATTGCAACTTGAGCAGGACGATATCACGCTGGCGGCGCTACGCGCTATTGCCCGAGCTGCGAAAGTATGGATCTTGATTGGATCTTTGGCCTTGAAAACCAAAGACCCAGACGGGCGTTTTGCCAATCGCAGCTTTGTCGTTGACCCGCATGGCAATATAAAAGCACGCTATGACAAGATACATATGTTCGATGTCACGATATCCGGCGCCGAAAGCTATCGGGAATCTGCTGGCTACCGTCCAGGAGGCCAAGCGGTGATCTGTCAAACAGATGTCGCAAAGATAGGGTTAACCATCTGCTATGACCTTCGATTTCCTCATTTGTATCGCGATCTTGCATACTCTGGCGCACAAATTATATCCGTTCCATCCGCCTTTTCAGTGACTACTGGGCAGGCGCATTGGGAGGCCTTGCTCAGAGCAAGAGCGATTGAAACTGGGTGCTATGTATTGGCGCCCGCCCAGCATGGTGAACATTGCTGTAGAAATGGTCGCCCAAGAACCACTTATGGACACACCATGGCGGTCGCCCCATGGGGGCAGACCATAGCACTTTTGGCAGAGGGAACAGGATTTTGTATGGTTGACATAAACCTTGACGACGTTGACAGCGCACGTGCGCGTGTGCCATCGCTTTTTAATCAACAAAGGTACCTTGGATCTGAAAATGAGTGATGATCAAAGCCCGCTAGCCATATCGCTGTTCAGTGAGATTTTGACGATTGACCAGTTGCTGCGAAATCGGTTGGCAAGGGTTCTGCCCAAGGGCATGGAGCTATCGCATTTCTCGGTTCTAAACAAATTGGCGGGTCTAGGTGAGGAAAGAACGCCTGCGCAACTTGCCAAGAGTTTTCATGTTACCCGTGGCGCAATGACCAATACGCTTAATAAGCTAGAGGTTGCTGGTTATATTCACGTGCGGCCCGACTGGGATGATGCGCGGCGGAAGCTTGTCGCTTTAAGCCCCGCTGGGAAACGGGCGCGTGAAACAGCGCTGGCCGCCGTCGCCCCTGTCGTGTCCTCTTTTGTTGGCGAGTTGGGCAGGGAAAAGCTGCGCGGCGTTTTGCCGGTTTTGCGTGATCTAAGGCTTCGTTTAGAATCTGATGTCTAAATGACGCCGATTTTAAAACAAAGGCTTCAGGTAATCTGTTAGGGCGTTGTGAGTGGACAGGTCCAGGTGCGGCTTTAATATTGAAATTTTTACCTTGAGCATATCCTCACATCCAAAAATGAAACTCTGAGTGCTTTTGTCGCAACAAAGGCCTGAATTTTTCGTCCCAAATATGCAAAATTATGTCGATCTGGATTGAAACATTTATTCACATTCTACATATACATCTGATAAATGTGGGTTAATTTAAAACTGGTTAGGATCGCCTGTTTTGGTTTAACTTCAAAGGGCTCTTGGGGGACAAGGCATTGAAGGCAGTTGCCAGCGCAATTTTTCTAATGGCTTTATGGCTTTTGATGTCAGGCGTCTACAAGCCGCTGGTCATCGGATTTGGGATGGCTTCAGTTCTTTTGATCATGGTAATTCTATGGCGCATGGACAAGGTCGATGGGGATCATGTTCATATTCGGCTCAATCCGATGCGCTTTATTGGATATATCATTTGGCTTTTTGGGCAAATAGCAAAAGCCAATTTGGCTGTGACCCGAGTAATCTTAACACCCTTAATGCCAATCCGCCAAAAATTGCTGGTTGTTCAGCAAAGCCAAACAACCGATCTAGCAAAGGTTATCTTTGCCAATTCGATTACTCTTACACCGGGAACGATTTCAATTGAAACGGAAGAAAGTGGATTTTTAGTTCACGCCCTGAGCTATCGTCCAGAAGATGATGCCTCATTGGCGGATATGAACCGCCGAGTGACAGCTGTTGAAACAGAGGGGCAAAAATAATGTTCTCTCTTGCAGCTATAGCGGTTTTTGCAGCCATGTTTTTGGTTTTGGCAAGATTGATAAAAGGGCCAACTTTGTATGACAGGGTTTTGGCAGTCAACGCCTTTGGGACCAAGACAGTTTTGTTTATTGGTGTGGTCGGATTTTTGGCTGGGCGGCCAGACTTTCTGGATATTGCGCTGCTTTATGCGCTGATAAATTTTGTTGGCACGATCGCGGTGCTGAAATTTTTCCGCTACCGCGCAATTGGCGATGTGATGTGGACGCCCCAAAAAAAGGAAAACAACAAATGAGTGGCTGGCAGCTATTTGTTGAAATCTTGAGCTGGGTACTAATCTCGGCGGGATCATTTTTCGTTCTTGTCGGCGCCATTGGTGTTTATCGGTTTCCCGATTTTTGGACACGGCTTCATGCGGCCTCTGTTTCCGAGTCAGCTGGGGTGATTTTGATGCTGTCCGGAATGATCATTCAAGCAGGTTGGGGGTTGATAGCGGTCAAGCTGTTGATCATCGGGGTATTCTTATTTATCACCGGCCCGACCTCAACGCATGCGGTTGCAAATGCTGCTTTGGTGTCAGGTTTGCGCCCAAAAAACTATGACGATGATACAAGTGATGACCCAGATCCCGCATAACCAATCAAGGCAAGATTAATAATACAATTAACAGGTGCAAAATAGAGACATTTATCAACATAACGCTTTTCGTCATGCTTACCGTGACTGCGCTGGCGGTTGTGCGCACCCGAAGCTTGTTTGCTGTTGTCACCCTTTCAGGGGTCTTCAGCCTTCTTTCTGCGCTGTTGTTTGTTACCATGGATGCGGTTGATGTAGCCTTTACAGAAGCGGCTGTTGGCGCTGGAATTTCAACTGTCTTAATGCTTGGTACGCTGGCTTTGACAGCACGGTCTGAGCGCAGCACAAAACGCTCTTCTACCGTCCCTCTGCTGGCGGTTCTGGTGACCGGAGCTGCGCTTGTTTACGGCACGCTTGACATGCCCAGTTTTGGTCAAAGCGATGCACCAGCGCAAATTCATGTTGGGCCGGATTATCTAGAACGTATTCCACATGAAATTGGGGTTCCCAACGCGGTGACTGCAATTTTAGCTTCATATCGCGGCTATGATACTCTTGGTGAAACGGCCGTTGTGTTTGCTGCGGGTATTGGTGTATTGATTCTTATTAGCGGGCTGCGAACCCGCCGAAGAAAAGATGAAGATGACCCCGAAACAGGGGGGTCTGCGTAATGCGCCATCATCTCATCCTGCGGGTGATCACCAAACTTTTGGTTGGTACAATTTTCCTTTTCGCCCTTTATGTTCAATTTCACGGCGATTATTCACCTGGCGGCGGATTTCAGGCCGGGGTGATTATGGCCGCCGGATTTATTATCTACGGGCTGGTTTTCACTCTAAAGAGAGTTAAACAGGTTTTCCCGCCCTGGCTGGTGCATAAGTTAATTGCTCTTGGGGTGCTGATTTATGCAGGTACGGGCATCTATAGCCTGCTGGCTGGCTACGCTTACCTTGATTACGCGGCATTGGCACCGCACCATCCCGAACACGGTCAACATTACGGCATTCTAATCGTAGAGTTGGGTGTGGGGATTACCGTCACCGCAGTTATGGTTGCGGTTTATTATGCGTTTGCATCCCGCGCGCCAATCCTAAGCGATGAGGACTGGTGAAAATGGATAGTGGCACCTTGGAATTTGTTATCGGACATTTGAATTATTGGCTGTTCATTCTGCTGATGATGACAGGGCTTTATATTGTTGTTGCAAAAGGTAATTTGGTGAAAAAAATTGTTGGTTTGAATATTTTTCAAACCTCGGTTTTCATGCTTTATATTTCGATTGGGAAAGTTACTGGCGGTACCGCCCCGATTTTTCCTTTGGATATGAAGGTGGATCCAGACGTCGTCTATTCAAATCCTTTGCCTCATGTTTTGATCCTTACAGCGATTGTTGTTGGCATTGCCACAACCTCGCTAGGATTGGCGTTGATCATTCGGATTCGAGAAGAATACCATACGATCGAAGAAGACCAGATTGCCGAGATTGAAAATGCCGTGCTGAAAAGTGAGCAATGGGCATCCGAGCGCGCCACAGGAGAGCATAGCTGATGGCCACTGAACAGCTTCACCACACGGCGCTAACATTGGTCGACCATCTGCCGATCTTAGAGGTTCTTGTGCCCTTTGTCGCAGCGCCTTTAATCGTGGTATTGGGCAGCCGGAAGCTGGCATGGCCAATTGCTTTTGTCGCAAGTGCGATCTCATTTGTAATTGCCTGTTTGCTGCTGCTTCAGGTCCTTGATGGCAGTTATATTTCCTATCATATAGGCGGTTGGGCGCCGCCCTTGGGTATTGAATATCGCGTAGACGCTGCCAATGCATTTGTGCTGTTTTTGGTCTCTGGCATCAGCACAGTGATCTTGCCCTATGCCCGTGCAAGTTTGGAAGCAGAGATACCGCGCCGCAGCACGACTTTGCTCTATGCGCTATATTTACTGTGTCTAACGGGGCTTTTGGGCGTTGTGATCACGGGGGATGCGTTTAATGTCTTTGTGTTTTTGGAAATTTCGTCATTGTCGACCTATGTGCTGATTGCGCAGGGATCGCATCGCGATAAGCGGGCTTTGACCGCAGCTTATGATTACTTGGTTATGGGAACGATTGGCGCGACATTTTTTGTCATTGGGATCGGCTTTCTGTACATGGCTACCGGCACGTTGAACATGGCTGATCTGGCAGAGCGTATTGCCGTGCAATCAGATAGCCGCACAATCCGTGCGGCCTTTGCGTTTATTGTTGTGGGTGTTGGGCTTAAAGTTGCCATTTATCCCCTTCATTTGTGGCTTCCCAATGCCTATACGTTTGCGCCCTCTGCCATCACTGCATTTTTGGCTGGAACCGCAACCAAAGTGGCAATCTATGTGCTTTTGCGGTTTATGTTTAGCGTGTTTCAACCCGGATTTGTTGCCCAGGTTCCAACCCTTGAGGTGATCATTTTGCCCTTCGCCTTATTGGCGATGTTTGGGGCATCCTTGACGGCAATTTTTCAGCGTGACCTGAAACGGATGCTAGCCTATTCTAGTATCGCGCAAATTGGATATATGCTGCTTGGCATCGCGTTTTTCTCACAAGCTGGTCTCATGGCGACGATGATCCAATTGTTCAATCACGGAATTACAAAAGCGGCTTTATTCATGGGCGTTGGCGCCTTTGTCTTGCGTGCAGGCGGATCTTTTTACCATCATTTAAACGGTCTGGGAAAAAGCATGCCATGGACAAGCGCAGCAATGGTCATCGCGGGTATGTCCTTAATTGGAATTCCCGGAACCGCTGGATTTATCAGCAAATGGTTATTGGTACAGGCGGCGCTCGACGCAGGATGGTGGCCGATTGCTATCTTGATTGTCGCCTCATCCTTACTGGCTGTGATCTATGTTTGGCGAATGATTGAAACTTTGTACCTGACTGAATCAAAAGCCGAATTACAAGCGCGCCAAGCCCCGATGAGCATGCTTATTCCGCTTTGGATCATGGCGCTCGCGTGTATTTATTTTGGTCTTGATAGCGATTTGACCCTGAGCGCGTCTAGAACTGCGGCCGAAGGACTTTTGGCCGGGTCAACGGGTATGGAGTAGGGCAGGCGATGGGAATGGACACCTCAACAGCTATACTTTTGTCAATGATCCTACCGGCTGTGGCAGTTGTGCTAAATTTGGTATTGCGCCACCGTGATAATCTGCGCGATGGTCTGACCTTTGTGATCGCAGCTGCGACTTTTGCCGTGGTATTGGTCATCCTTTACAACGTGGGCAATCAAACAACCGCGCCTTTGGTGCTATTTGAAGTTCTGCCGGGGCTTGATCTGGCCTTTAATGTTGAACCTTTGGGATTGATGTTTGCGCTTTTGGCATCTGGCTTGTGGATCGTCACGCACATCTACGCCATAGGCTATATGCGCACCAATAAAGAAGACAATCACGCTCGGTTTTTTGCCTGTTTTTCTTTTGCGATCTTCTCGGTGATGGGGATCGCTTTTGCCGCCAATATGTTCACCTTGTTTTTGTTTTACGAGGCGCTGACATTATCGACCTATCCGCTGGTCGCGCACAAAGGCACGCCAGAGGCCATCAAGGGCGCGCGGACCTATCTTGGAGTTCTGATTTCAACCTCAATCGGGTTGCAGCTTGTCGCCATCATCTGGACCTTTGGCCTAACAGGAACTCTGGACTTTACCCAAGGCGGCATTTTGCAAGACCATATTGCGGGGCCGATGGCGGCGATCTTGCTAGCGCTTTATGCGTTCGGAATTGGCAAGGCCGCATTGATGCCGTTTCACCGCTGGCTGCCGGCGGCCATGGTGGCCCCGACCCCGGTAAGCGCCCTTCTGCATGCTGTGGCCGTGGTGAAAGCTGGCGTCTTTACCATGCTGAAAATAGGCATTTATATTTTTGGCATCGATTTCCTGGCAACAACTGGCGCATCGGTTTGGCTGATGTGGTTGGCGGCGTTTTCGATTGTTGCAGCCTCGGTCATTGCGATGACCAAAGATAATCTAAAAGCGCGGCTCGCCTATTCAACAATCAGCCAGTTAAGCTATGTCACGCTTGGCATGGCATTGGCGACCAGCATGGGTATTGTCGGCGGTGGGCTGCACGTGGTGATGCATGCAATGGGTAAAATTACCCTCTTTATGTGTGCCGGTTCGATTTATGTGGCCACCCATAAAACCGAGATTAGCGATATGAGCGGGTTGGGCCGCGCAATGCCAATTACATTCGGTGCATTTCTCATCGGCGCTCTGTCAATTATCGGATTGCCTCCGCTTGGGGGGTCTTGGAGCAAATGGATGTTGATGATGGGTGCAGTGGATACGGGCCAGATGGTCATCATTGCCGTGCTCTTGGTCAGCTCCTTGCTGAATGTAGCCTATTTAATGCCGATCGTCGGAAAAGGCTTTTTCATCCGCGATAATGCAGCTGCCGCTCCGGTTAAAAATCTTGAAACATCGCCACTCGTATGGGGACCGCCAGCTTTTACTGCGCTTGGGTGTCTGGTGCTGTTTTTCTTTGCTGGCTATATTGAAGCGTTTTTAATGCCACTTGGCGCGAGCAACTGAGGAGAGTTTGATGGACCGAAAGCCCGCTGACAATCCCGACAGCTACCCACCACTGGGTCGGGTGCTGATGTGGTTTACAGACCCTGCAAATGCAAACAAAATTTTCGGAGCATTGGCCGGGATATGTTTGATGACGTTTCTAGCCGATTTTACCTATAAGAAATATGGTCATTTTGCAGTCGAATATATCCCCGGTTTTTATGCTGCCTATGGGTTTGTAATGTTCATCGCGCTCATCCTTGCGGCTAAGACCTTGCGGATTTTCATCAAACGGCCCGAAGATTTCTATGGCGAGAAAGCCATTGATTGCGAAAGCTACCCCGAGGAAGAATTAGAGCAGGTGGGCCATGATGATGCTTAACCTGATGCCAACAGCATTTATATTTATTGCGGCTGCATTTTTATTGCTCGCATTGCCCAAAGGCCCGCTGCGTGCAGCTTTGCTGCTGTTGGTGCCTTTGGTTGCCGGCGCTCAAGTCTGGTCTTTACCAGAGGGAACTTACGGCCAGTTTGATTTGCTCGGGCTGACGCTGGACACCATGCGCGTAGACAAGCTGTCACGCATTTTTGCGCTGATTTTCTGTATTGCTGCGTTTTTGGGAAATCTTTACGCATGGCATGTGCGCGATACGGTGCAACAGCTTGCGGCATTGCTTTATGCCGGTGCGGCCATCGGGGCGGTCTTTGCCGGTGATTTGATCACTTTGTTTATCTACTGGGAAGCCACTGCGATAACATCGGTCTTTTTAATCTGGGCGCGGCGCACCGAAGGGGCCTATCACACCGGAATGCGCTACCTGATTATCCAGATTACATCGGGCGTGATCTTGCTGGCAGGCACTGCGCTTTTGTACCGCGAAACTCAGTCTATCGCATTTGGGGCAATGACGCTGGGAAGTTTGGGCACATGGCTGATCTTTATCTCGTTCGGGATGAAATGTGCCTTTCCGCTAATGCACAACTGGCTTCAGGACAGTTATCCGGCGGCGACGGTCACCGGCACGGTCATCCTTTCTGCCTTTACCACCAAATTGGCGGTATATTCACTGGCACGCGGTTTTGCGGGGACCGAGATACTCATTTACATCGGCGCTGTGATGACGCTATTTCCGATTTTCTTTGCTGAAATTGAAAATGATTTGCGCAGGGTTCTGGCCTATAGCCTTAACAACCAACTTGGCTTTATGGTTGTGGGCATCGGGGTCGGCACCGAAATGGCGCTGAACGGAACCGCATCCCATGCCTTTGCCCATATCCTTTACAAAGCGCTTTTGTTTATGAGTGTTGGCGCCGTTCTGTTTCGCACAGGGACCTCCAAAGCCTCAGAGCTGGGCGGGCTTTGCCGCACTATGCCGCGCACAGCGGTCTTCTGCCTGATCGGGGCTGCAGCGATTTCGGCATTTCCGCTGTTTTCAGGCTTTGTGACGAAATCACTGATCCTAGATGAAACTGCGAACGAACATTATCCGATTATTTGGGCTGTTCTTGTTTTTGCATCAGCTGGCGTGCTGTCGCATTCAGGAATTAAAATTCCCTACTTTACCTTTTTCAGTCACGACAGTGGGTTGCGCCCTAAAGAAGCCCCTGTGCATATGCAACTGGCCATGGGGATCACCGCGTTTCTTTGTATTTTCATAGGGGTTTACCCCGATACGCTTTATGCGCTGCTGCCCTATGATGTCGAATACCGCGCCTACACCATGGCGCATGTGGTTGGACAGCTGCAATTGCTGTGTTTCGCATTGCTGGCTTTTGCCGTGTTGATGCGCAGTGGCATTCATCCCCCCGAAATCCGGGCCGTTAATTTGGACGTTGATTGGATTTACCGGCGCTTTTTACCTCGGATTTTGGGTGGTGTTTCGACTGGCCTGTCGCAGCTTTGGGCAGGATTGAGCCGGGCGTTGCATGAGACACTGGAGAGCATTGTCGCGTTTTTATTCCGAGTATATGGTCCAGATAGGGGTGTTGCTAAAGTTCTGCCTACCGGTTCCATGGTGGTTTGGATTGCGATATTGCTGGGCTTGGTTTTAGTGGTCAATTACATCTAAACCAATCTTGCCTAACAGGTGGATTTTTGAGGAATTTTTGGCTTTTTAGCTGTTAGGCGTCGCGCCAGCCCCATAAGATGTGCGGTGGGGTGCAATAATATATCCCTAAATTAGTAAAATTTTGGCAAAAAATAGACACATTTGACTTATATTCACCATACTTAGATTACATTAACTCCCCTGTTTTATAGTCAAAAAAGCAATTATCTGGACAGCCTCGGGCTGTATATTAAATGTTAGAATTCAATAACGTCAGTAAGTCCTTTTGGACAGGCACCCAGCGAAAGGTTATTCTTGACCGCGTCTCGTTCAGGGTTGAGTTGGGCACGTCCTTGGGTATTTTGGCCCCCAATGGGACAGGCAAGACCACATTGATTAAGATGATGGCTGGCCTGGAAAAACCCGATGAAGGCGTGATCAATCGATACTGTAATGTTTCCTTTCCTTTGGGCTTTATGGGCGGTGTTGTGAACAGGCATTCGGTGCAGGAAAATTGCCGATATATTGCAAAGCTTTATGGATTAGATCCCGATTATGTCGAAGCCTATTGTCGGTGGCTATGCAATTTGGATGAGTATTTTAACCAACCGCTTGGCGTATATTCGTCTGGGATGCGTGCGCGGTTTACATTTTCACTAATGCTGGCGCTTGATTTTGACATCTACCTTATTGATGAAGGCATGCCGAACAGCACCGACGTCAGTTTTAATAAAAAGGCTGGGGATATCTTGGTCGAGCGGCTGCGGACAACGACAATTATCATCGTTTCACATCAGGCAGAAACGCTTGAGCAATATGCAAAGCAGGCCGCTGTTCTATTGTCTGGGAAATTGCATTTGTTCGATAGCCTAGAAGAGGCAAAGCAGTTATATGACTATGAAACACAAAATTGAAAAATACCGCATAAAAGGCCTTGCCTCTCAGCTTGCCCAGCGCGGTAATCAAGAAGACAATGATGAAACCACAAAGCTGCAGCCGACACTAAGAAATTCTGCAAACAAGCTTGAAACAGCCGTAGTGCAGAAAACGCAAAACCCGGCCAATCAGGATTTAGAAGCCGTACAGCAGGAAGGCTTAAGCGCGCGGCAGTTGCGTATGGCGCGCCGAACTGCTCAAAAGCATGGCTTGCCGTTTGAAACGGATCATGAGGCGGTTCTTAAACTGCGGATGCAGGGTATTGATCCTTTTGAGCGTGTGAATGTTTTGGATATTCCAGCCCAGGCCAATTTAACTTCGCAGGATGCCAAAGCCCAATTGCCGCAAAAAAGTGCTGTGTCCAAAGTGCCAGCAGTCTTAACCAAACAGCCCGACCCAAATCCAGCAGCCAAGCGCGCTGATGAGATTATGGCATTGCAAAAAGACATGATCAGGCGAAGGCGGCGCAACATTTTGATGCTGCTGTTACGGCTAATTGCGTTTATATTTTTACCAACTCTTATGTCCGGGTACTATTTTGCCAGTTTGGCAACACCGATGTATTCTTCAAAATCAGCGTTCCAGATAATCAAAGCTGATAGCGGGGCTGGCGCTGCCGGAGGTCTTTTATCCGGCACGCAGTTCGCCACCACCCCAGATGCAATCGCCGTGCAATCTTATCTTGAGTCAAAAGAAGCAATGTTGCGGCTTGATAGGGATGTTGGTTTTAAAGCACATTTCAGCGATTCCTTCATTGATGTTTTACAAAGATTGCCAGAAAACGCCAGCAATGAGACCGCTTATAAAATCTACAAAAAGCGGATAAAATTGGGATTTGACCCGACCGAGGGTGTGGTGAATATGGAAGTCATTTCCGCCGATCCCGAGGTGAGTGTCGAGTTTTCAAGAGCTTTAATTACCTATGCTGAGGAAAAAGTTGATGGCCTTTCTCAACGTAAAAAGAAAAACCAATTGTCTGATGCTAAGGAGTCTCTTCAAAGTGCGATTGACGAGCGCCGCAAAGCCCAAGAGGCACTGGTTAAGTTGCAGCAATCTACTCTCTTAGATCCCCAAGCCTACGCAACCAGCCTTCGCGTACAGATTAGCACTTTAGAACAACAAATTCTTAGCAAAGAATTACAACTTGAAGCGCTATTGGACAATTTAAGGCCCAATGAGTCCCGTGTCTCAGGGGTGCGCGCTGATATTCGGCGACTTCGACAAGCAAAAACTGATACCGAAGAAACGATGCAAGCCCCAATGGAAAATGGTATGACATTGGCCGAACTGCTTTCAAGAATACAGGTATCCATGGCCGACGTGGCAACCCGGGATATGATGTTCCAATCATCATTAGAACATTTGCGCGCTACCGAAAGTGATGCAACATCTCAATCACGCTATTTAACGCTTGCGGTTGAACCGGTCAAAGCAGAAAGTGCAAGTCATCCGCATGCTTTCGAGGATACACTTACAGTTCTATTAATTCTAAGCGGGATATATCTTTTGATTTCCATCACGGCATCGATCCTGCGCGAGCAAGTTAACTAAGGGCGCGCCGCTGCAGTTTTTACCATAACGCTCAGAATTTGGGAAAAGGCGGCCTAGGTTAAATCCCCAAACAAACCCCTTTGGGTGCGTGATGGCTGATTTGTTCAAATATGGCCGGTTTGCGCAGGGGTTTTGTGAGGTATTTATCAAGACCAGCCGCCAAAATATCCGCCTCGTCGCCACTCATCGCATGAGCGGTTAAGGCAACGATGGGGGTACGGGTTTGCGACAGGGTCTCAAGGGCGCGTATCGCCCGCGTGGCATCTTTGCCATCCATTTTTGGCATTGAAATATCCATAAATATCAAATCCGGCTTATAGGTTTTATAAAGCTCTACCGCTTCTTCCCCGTTGGCGGCAAAAACCAAGTCGATATTCAGGGATTTGACCATCTTTTTAAACACCAACTGGTTGGTTTTATTGTCCTCGGCCGTTAAAATTTTCATTTTATTGCTTTCGGATTTTGCCAATATTTGCTCAGATGAGGCGGCATCTGGAACACATTTGGGGCTTTTGCTTTTGCTTAGGTTTTCCAGGGCAGAATAAAGTGCCTGTCTGGACATTGGTTTTTGCAACACCCCGCTTAATAGGTCTGCATCGGCGTGTTTTGAAACTTCGGCGGCAGAGTGGTTCATCATGATAAATGCTGGGAACTTGGTTTTTTTCCCTACAGCTTGAACCAAATCGAAGCCATTCTTATCGGGTAAATCAAGTCCAACCAATACCAGATCTGTTTGGTCAGTTATGGCGCTTAGTGCTGCGCTGCCATCGGGGCAAAGCGTCACCTTATTGGCCATGCCTGACAGTTGTTTTTCAAGGATAGAGGCTGCGACAGATGACTTTTCAGCAATGATAATCTGATCAAACTTATTGCAAAAATCACGCAGACCATCCCTTGGCGTTTCAACCCGTTCAAGTTCAAGGTTAAACTCGAATTTCGAACCAACGCCATCCTCTGACTCTACCCAGATTTTACCGCCCATCATTTTTATTAAGCGCTCTGAGATTGCCAATCCCAAACCGGTGCCTTCAAAGCGGCGGTTTTTTTTGTCATCCACTTGGTTAAATTCGCCAAAGATATGGGCAATTTTTTCATCCGGAATTCCAATGCCTGTATCTTCGATGACAACTTGAAGTGCGCAGTTGCCCGAAGATTTTTCTTCGCCTGTCACACGAACCAGAACATGCCCTTCGAGGGTAAATTTAAGCGCGTTGCCAATCAGGTTTGTGAGAACTTGGCGAATACGCCCGGGGTCGGCGATAAACGTGCTTGTCAAAGACACTTGATAATCCAACAGTAAATCAACGCGCTTTTCGCTTGCGCTGGTTTGTAACATGATCAGAATTTGATGGATCGATTTTTCAAAATCGAAGGGTTCAGGGTGTAAGCTCATCTTGTCGGCTTCGATCTTGGAATAATCTAGCACATCATTGATAATCACCAAAAGTGCTTCGCCTGAGGTTTTGATTGTATCGACATATAGCCGCTGTTCGTCATCCAAAACGGTATTGGCCATCAAATCCGCCATACCCACCACCCCATTCATGGGCGTTCGAATCTCATGGCTCATATTGGCAAGAAATGCTGATTTGGCACGATTTGCACTTTCGGCGCTTTCTTGTGCGGCTTTCAAAGCTTTTTCATAGGTGACAGATTCAGTGATATCCAGAACCAAACTCACAACATCACCGCCATGCCCCCGGCGGTCAATCAACTGGATATATTCATCGTTCCACAGTTGAATAACAACAGAATTTGGATGATCACTTTGCCATCTTTCATGCATATCAGCGCGCCATTCTGCGGGTGATGCTGCACCGATATTGACAATACCCTCTTCGGTTAAAAGCTGTAAAATGCGGGCATAAGGTACTCCGGGTTGGATTTCTTCCAATCCGTCAAAGATGGAAAGATAAGCGTTGTTGGCCATCACAAGTTGGTTGTCGATATCAAAAACGGCAAACCCGTCGCGAATGGTCTCAATCGAGTGCCACAACCGGCGTTCAACAATTTCAATTTTCTGATGGGCAACGGTAAGATCGGATTTGACCCTTTGATTTTCATCACGAACGGTTGATATTTCCGCGCGGGTTTCAACAATCTCTTCGCTTAACGCTTGGGCGTGGCGTCCAAGTTTACGATTGGCGGCAAATAATTCTTCTTGTTTGAGTTCAAGTAATCTTTCAGCCGCCAAACGTCCGCGCCGCTCTTCTGCCAGCTTGCCAGAAATGCCCATCACGGCGCTCCGATTAGATAAGATTTTCCAATCGTAAATTTTTCAGATCAAGGTGAATATCAGCTTAATTTCCCTGTTTTTATGATCAAAATACTAGAAAGCGGCATTTATAGTTTTTCAAACAGTGCAATTCTGCCTCGGTCATCTTTATGCGAGCTGGTATTTCGGGCTCCATAAATGGCGACATCAGCCAGCTTGAAATTGCAAATTTGACCCTCCAATGCCGTAAATTTGCTTTCAAAACCCTGTGCTTTCCAATGAAGCGCATTGATTGATAGGGCAAAACATGCGCCGGGCAGTGCGATAGCCAATAGATGATCTAACGCTTCAGGCCCTACATGGCCGGTGGTAAACGTGCCAGAACTGATAAGACCTGCATAGCGGTGAGTTTCTGGCTCAAAGGGCACTGTGATATCTTTGGCCATCAAGTTTCGGTACACGCCTTTGGCGGCTGCAACGTTTAGCATTTCTTGTGATATGTCCAAAGCATCAATTGGCCCAATACCATAAGAGATCAAAGCCTCTGCCACCAACCCCGTGCCTGCGCCGATATCCAAAACTGGTCCTGTGCCGCCATTATGTGCAAAAAGCCGCGCGACTTCTTGTGGCAATTGATAATCCATTTCATCGGCAAAGCTATGATCATAGTCCTCAGCCCATTGGGCGTAAAGACGTTGATTATCTTCAGGTGTTTTTAACCCATAGGCAGCATCAAGATTAGGTGTGGTTTTGTTCATATCAGTAATCCAACAGTCCTGTGCAACAAAATCAAGGAGTTTTTGTATATAGACTTGCAGCAGCATTAGCTTCATGCGCAAATAACATATGCAGAACCATTTGCTTTCGTTTGGACATGGCTATTCGGCCCAAGCGCTTGGGCGCGTTTTACACCCGCTTGGCTGGCAAGTGAGCGGAACTACCCGCAACCCAGATAAGGCTAAGCAAATGCGCGCCGAGGGAGTAGAGCCGCTTTTATGGGAGAACGCCGATGCGATCCATGCGGCGCTGCGCTCTGCCACCCATGTTTTGGCCTCTGCTGGTCCTGATGCACAGGGTGATCCGGTGCTGCGGATTTTTGGCGAAGAGATTGCAAAGCGGGCAGGCCAATTTAAGTGGGTTGGATATTTGTCAACCACCGGGGTTTATGGTGACCATCAGGGTCAATGGGTCGATGAAAGCACACCGCTGACACCTGCCACCAAGCGCGGCAGGGCCCGCATAGCCGCCGAAGCCAAATGGCAGGATATTCCTGATCTAGGGCTTCATATTTTCCGACTGGCGGGGATTTACGGACCGGGACGAGGCCCGTTTTCAAAGGTAAAAAATGGAACGGCACGGCGTATTATAAAGAAAAACCAAGTCTTTAGCCGCATACACGTAGAAGACATCGCACAGATATTACATGCCTCCATTAACCGTCCACGTTTTGGTGCAGTGTATAATGTATGCGATGACTGCCCTGCGCCGCCACAGGATGTAATCGCGCATGCGGCTGAATTGCTCGGTGCGCCGATCCCCCCTGCGATAGATTTTGAAAAAGCTGATCTCAGCCCAATGGCCCGAAGCTTTTATGCAGAAAGCAAAAAGGTCAAAAACGATTTGATCAAGTCTGAATTGGGGGTTGCATTGTGTTACCCCGATTACCGCCAAGGCTTGGCCGCATTGCTTAAGCTTTAGAAGATATCTGGGATACCCCAAGCAGATTTAAAACAGTGTCGACAATGGCGCCTGCATTCAAACCGGCTTGAGCATACATTTCCTCTGGGCTGGCCTGATCGATAAATTCATCGGGCAGCACCATCGAGCGGAATTTAAGACCATGATCGAACACACCTTCATCGGCCAGAAACTGCATGACGTGCGATCCAAATCCGCCAACAGCACCTTCTTCGATGGTGATCAGAACTTCATGGTTGGCGGCCAGATACAAGATCAATTCATGATCCAGCGGTTTGGCAAATCGGGCATCGGCGATGGTGGGGTTAAGACCCTGTGCGATCAATGTCTCGCTTGCTTTTTGAACTTCGCCAAGGCGGGTACCGAACGACAGGATCGCAACCCCGTGCCCGGACCTGATGAGCCGGCCTTTGCCCAGCTCTAACACTTCGCCTTTGGCAGGTAGATCAACCCCCTGACCTTCGCCGCGCGGATAGCGAAAGGCAATCGGTCCGTCATTATGCGCTGCAGCTGTTGCCACCATATGCATCAGTTCGGCTTCATCTGCTGCGGCCATCACAACCATTCCCGGCAGATTGGTTAAAAAGGCAATGTCAAAGCTGCCGGCATGTGTCGCGCCATCCGCACCCACAAGCCCAGCGCGATCTATGGCAAACCTGACCGGCAAGCCTTGCACCGCAACATCATGCACCACCTGATCATAACCACGCTGCAAAAATGTCGAATACATTGCGCAAAACGGCTTTAGCCCGCCCGCCGCCAGTGCAGCGGCAAAAGTAACACCATGTTGTTCGGCAATTCCAACGTCAAAACAGCGCGACGGATAGCGTTTGGCAAAAAGATCAATTCCGGTGCCATCGGGCATTGCAGCGGTGACGGCGCAGATTTGGGGATCATTGGCAGCTTGATCCAGCAAGGCTTCGGCAAAAACCTTGGTATAGGATGGCGCATTTGAAGGAGACTTCTTTTGCTCGCCTGTTAGCACATCAAACTTGGCCGTTGCATGGCCTTTATCGCGCGCTGCCTCAGCCGGGGCATAGCCCTTGCCCTTTTTGGTGATGGCGTGGATCAGAATAGGACCTGTGGCGCGTTCATGCACAGTGCGCAGCACGGGCAGCAATTGATTGAGGTCATGACCATCAATGGGCCCGACATAGGAAAACCCCAAGGCCTCGAACATTGTGCCGCCCACGGCCATACCTTTGATCATATCTTTGGCACGTTTTGCGCCTTCACGAAACGGTTCGGGTAAAAAACCGATTGCGCCTTTGGCAGCTTCTTTTAAGTCTTGGAACGGGTTACCAGCATATAGCTGAGACAGATAAGATGACAGCGCGCCAACTGGCGGGGCGATGGACATGTCATTATCGTTCAAAATAACGACCATGCGCTTTTTTAGATGTCCTGCGTTGTTCAGCGCTTCATAGGCCATGCCGGCGCTCATGGCGCCATCACCGATCACGGCCACAACATCGCCCAACCCGCTGGCGCAAGAGCCGCCCAGATCGCGTGCAACGGCAAAGCCGAGGGCGGCGCTGATAGAGGTACTGGAATGGGCTGCGCCAAAGGGATCATAGGGGCTTTCGCCGCGTTTGGTAAAACCGCTTAGGCCATCTTTTTGGCGCAGGGTGCGGATGCGGTCCCGTCGTCCGGTTAGGATTTTATGCGGATAGCTTTGATGACTGACATCCCAGATGATTTTATCCCGCGGCGGATCAAAGACGGCATGAAGGGCCACGGTCAGTTCCACAACCCCAAGACCGGCACCCAGATGGCCGCCTGTTTCCGAAACCGTGGATATGGTTTCGGCGCGCAATTCGCCGGCAAGCTGCTGCAACTGGGCATCACTCAGCTGTTTTAAATCAGCTGGTGACTGAACCGTGTCGAGCAGAGGTGTATTTGGGCGTTGTGTCATTAGGGCTCTTTAAGAAAATTTAGCTTTCTCTTAAAATAATGAACTTGGCGCAATGCTGCAAGGGCTCTGCTTTTACGCCCAGGGGTGTCACAGCATCGCAGGCCTCGCTGATCAACTCTTTGGCGCGCTTTTTGGCACCGTCTAGCCCAAGCAAGGAAACAAATGTGGCTTTGCCGGCCTTGGCGTCTTTGTTAAGCCGTTTGCCGGTCTTTTCAGGGTCGCCCTCAACATCAAGAATATCATCGGTAATTTGAAAGCCCAACCCGAGGGAAGCAGAATATTGTGCCAATGGGGCTGGGTCCTCTTGTGCAAGGATCGCGCCCGCTTGTGCCGACCAAGACATGAGCGCCCCGGTTTTACGGCATTGCAATTCGGTAATTTGCGACAGATCCAGTGGGTTAGGCGCAGTCTCAGCAGCAATATCTTGCGCTTGGCCCAAAACCATTCCGGTGCCGCCCGCAGCGCGTGCAAGGCGTAGCGCAAGATCGGCGCGCAGATCGGTTATGGGACTGCATCGGGGATTTAGGACCAACTCAAAGCCAAGTGATTGCAGGGCATCCCCGACCAAAACCGCTGTCGCCTGATCCCATTTTTTATGCACCGTGGGCTGGCCGCGCCGCAAATCATCATCATCCATGCAGGGCAGATCATCATGCACCAAAGAATAGGCATGGATTGCTTCGATTGCCGCAGCAGGCCAAATGGATTGACTGTGCGGCAGATCATAAATGGCAGCGCTTTGCATTACCAAAAATGCCCGCAGGCGTTTGCCGCCGCGCAGCGCATAGCGCATTCCCTGCACAACAGGGGCGTCTTCCATCGGGGCCATTGCCTGATCAAGATGGGTTTGGACAAGCGCCGCATGCTCTGCCAGCTTTTCGCGAAACATCACAAACCTTCGACAGGTGTTGTCCCTGTTGGCGCCCCGTCGGCATCGAACGTAATCGCCGCAACTTTTTCTTCGGCTTCTTTAAGCTTCGCTTCGCAGCGTTTTTTCAATTCAGCGCCCCGTTCATAAAGTGTGATGGACTGATCAAGTGCAACATCACCGCGTTCCAAAGCGCTGACAACTTTTTCCAATTCTGCCATGGCCTGTTCAAAGGTCATTTCTGCTACTGGTGTGTCCGTCATTGTGCTGCCTCGCTCAGAATTTCGACATGGGCCTTAACCGATGCTGCTAAGGCATTTAGATCATAGCCGCCTTCGAGCGCAGAAACCAGCCGTCCTTCACAAAGATCATTGGCCAAAGCGCAAAGTTGTTTGGTCAGCCATACAAAATCTTCTGTACTCCAGTTCAATTGGGCCAGCGGGTCGTCTTGGTGTGCATCAAAGCCGGCGGAAATTATGATCAGTTCGGGCTTGAACGCTTTGATCTTTGGAAAGGCAATGCGTTCATAGGCGGCACGCATTGCGGTTCCATTGCTGTCCGGGGACAGAGGGATGTTGATCACATTATCAAACCCGCCGGTTTCACTTTCTGCGCCAGTTCCGGGCCAAAGCGGCATTTGCTGCGATGTGATGGTCAAGGCGCGTGGTTCATCCCACAAAAGATCTTGTGTTCCATTGCCGTGATGCACATCGAAATCAACCACAGCCACCCGCTTTAACCCATGAAAATCAAGCGCATGTTTAGCGCCAAGAGCGACATTGCCAAAAAGACAAAATCCCATCGCTGTTTGGGTTTCTGCATGATGCCCCGGGGGCCGCACTGCGGCAAATGCATTGGGTGCATCGCCCTGTAGAACAATATCAATTGCCCGTAGTACCCCGCCGGCGGCCCGATAGGCGGCCTGCAGCGAACCCGGCGACATATGCGTGTCCCCATCAATGGCGGCAAAGCCTGCCTCAGGTGCGGCGTCGCGCAACGCGTTGATATGTGATTTGGGATGAACACGCAGCAGATCATCATCCGCTGCTAAAGGTGCGCTGATCCGGTTCAGGTCAAGCGGCTTTAGTACCTCTAAAATGCGCTCAAGACGGGCCACCTGTTCAGGATGCCCTGGCGGGGTGATATGGTTCAAACAATCATCATGCGTGATCAAAGCGGTTTTCATCAAATTCACCTATCAGCCAAGCTCTGCATTTCTTTAAGGCAATCTTGCACATAGTTTAGAGCATTTTACAGCCTAAAAAAGTACTGAGCGGTAAACAATATCTGGTCAAATGGACAAACTACCGGGATCGATTGAGCTTTTTAGCTTGGGCTCATTCCCCGCAGTTTTTCCGAGCGTCGCCGCAGCAATTCCAAGGTTGTCAGCAGCACGATAGACAGCGCCACCAAAATTGTTGCCACCGCAAGGATCGTTGGACTAATTTGCTCGCGCAAGCCTGTAAACATCTGCCAAGGAAGTGTTTTCTGACTTGCAGATCCGACAAACATTATCACCACGACCTCATCAAACGATGTGATAAAGGCAAATAGGCCACCTGATATAACGCCGGGTAAAATGAGCGGCATTTGAACCCGGAAAAATGTGGTGACGGGGTTGGCCCCCATATTGGCCGCCGCGCGGGTCAGTGAGTTGTCAAATCCCACCAAGGTTGCGGTAACTGTGATAATCACAAAGGGGATACCCAGAACAGCATGGGCCAGAACAACTTTCATGTATCCCACAAGGTTCTTATCCAGACCGAGCTGATATTCCAGAAACTTGCCCAGTCCGGCGTAAAAGAAAAACATGCCGGTTGCCGAAATAATCAACGGAACAATCATGGGCGAAATGAGAATCGCCATAATCGCTCGTTTGAACGGCACATGGCTTTGGCTTAGGCCAATCGCTGCAAGCGTGCCCAGTGATACCGAAACCAAGGTCGCAATTGGGGCAATAATCAATGAATTCTTAAACGACCGCTGCCATTCATTATTGGTGAAGAAGTCGTTATAGTGCTTCAGTGAATAGCCCGCAGGGTCAAAGCGCAGCATCTCTGGTGTGAATGTAAAGAAATCCTGTGCGTTAAAGGACAGCGGCATCACAACGATAATCGGAATGATTAAAAAGGCGAAAATAAGCCCGCAGATAATTCTAAACGTAAAGTGCCACAGCACCTGACCGGGGGTCAGGTAAGGATGAAGGCGCGCCCGGTATCGCCCTTCGTACAGCCAAAATATGAACCAGCCCAAGAACCAGCCCCATAGCGCGCCAGTTAAACCCCCGACCAGACCAAAGAAATATAGACCGGCTATTAACGTGGCAGCAATTAGCCCATAGCGCGCGGTTCTTTCTTCTGGGATCACCGACGTTCCAAGGTAGGCCACGGCCGAGGTTATTGCAGCCCCTGCAATTAGCCCAAGTGGAGCGTTGCCCATGGACATTCCCATCAGCACACCCAGCAGTGCGCCCAGCAGGGCCGTGACAGATAAAACAAACGATAATGGTTTGCGCGAAATCACAGTAAGTGCAGCCATGACCTCACCCTCCCAGCTTGACGTTGTCGATACCGACCATCTTATCATAGGCCCAATACAGGATCAGAACAGCAACCAATAAGATTGTCCCTAAAGCCGCCGCGAGCCCCCAGTTCAGAGAGCGCAGAATGTGATAGGCAATCCGGTTGGAAATAAAGACACCTTTTGTACCACCCACAATTTCCGGCGTGATGTAATATCCAATCGCCAGAATAAACACTAAGATTGATCCGGCCCCAATGCCGGGGACGGATTGCGGGAAATAAACCCGCCAAAATGCAGTCGTGTTGGTCGCGCCAAGGGATTTGGCTGCGCGAAGATAGCTGGGCGGGATTGTTTGCATTACCGAGTACATCGGAAGGATCATAAACGGCAACAGAATATGCGTCATCGCAACGATTGTGCCGGTTTCATTGTTTATCATCACCAAACGGGCGCTATCGGCCACCAAGCCTAGATTTACCAGAACATCATTTATCACGCCTTGTTGCTGCAACATCACTTTCCACGCGGATGTGCGCACCAATAGCGAGGTCCAGAACGGCAACAGTACCAATATCATCAACAGGTTGGCATGTCGCATAGGCAGATTGGCTAGCAACCACGCCACAGGATAGCCGAGCAATAAGCAGGATCCCATGATGGCAAGCGACATGATCAATGTGCGCCCGAAAAGCGTTAGCAAAATTTGTTTGTTTTCCGGCTGAAATTCAGGCCCAGAGGCCGTTTTGTGCATATCAATAGCATTCAAAAAATAGCCACTAGTGTAGTTCGAGCTGTGAACTTTAAGCGTTTGCCAAGTTTCAACGTTGCTCCAACCCTTGTGAATATCTATGAGTTTTTCTTTGAACGGGCCGTCCGCTTCCATGTCCCATTTTTTAGCCTTACGCGCGGTCTTTTTGAAAAGCGATGCAATTCCGGATTGTTCATAGTTTAAACGCAGCCCGACTTTGGTGTGAATCTTTGCTTTTGCGGCTTTTTGAATATCTGATGCAAAGGCTGCATAGACAGGCTCATCTGGCAATTCACCGGTTGATGAGTCCCAGGTTTGGAGCGCGGCCACCGTTTGTGGAAGTGTTGTTGCAACGATGTCATTTTCAACGGATCGAAACAGCATAGATATGATCGGTAAAATAAAGGCGATAAAGATAAAGGCCAAAAGCGGCGCAATCAATAAAAGAGCACGGATCTTTTGACGACGCAGCGCCCGGGCCAAACTTTGTTTAAGGGGTTTCCCGTCTGCGGAAAGCATCGGTTCGGTGTTGGTCGAAGCGCTCATGATTTGGCCGATACAGCTGTAGAGTTGAAATTAAGAAGAAAAAATGGGAAGGGCCAATACGGCCCTTCCCAATTGTACGAGCTTACTTAGCCAGCCATGCTTGGAACTTTGCGTCCAGGTCATCGCGGTAATCGGCCCAGAAGTCATAGTTCATCAAGAATGCACGGGACAGGTTCTCAGGTGCTGTTGGCATATGTGGCCCCATGTCGATGCCCAAATCAGCATGCTTTCCGACCAGCGGTGCAGAGGATGCACGGGCTGGACCGTAGCTGATCCATTTTGCTTGATCCGCAAGACGCTGAGTGTCTGTGGCAAACATGATGTAGTCAAGCGCACGTGCTTGACGCTCTGGGCTTAGACCTGCTGGGATAATCCAGCCATCCAAATCCATAACCTGACCATCCCAGATCATCGCTACAGGCTGCTTTTGCTCTTCGATCAAAGAGAAAAGACGACCGTTATAGGTGGCGCCCATGATGACTTCGCCGTCAGCCAAAAGCTGTGGAGTATCAGAACCTGAAGAAACCCAGATCACATCGTCTTTGATAGTGTCCAGTTTGGCCAGTGCGCGATCTTGACCTTCTTCTGTTTCCAGTGTGTCATAGATATCTGCTTTGGCAACGCCGTCGCAGAGCAATGCCCATTCCATTGTGTTGATCGGAACGCTGAACAGCGAACGCTTGCCAGGGTAGGCAGCTGTATCAAACACGTCACAAACAGACGTTGGCGCTGTGTCACCTACGAGGTCAGTCCGGTATCCGAAGGTTGTCGAGTACACGATTTGTGGAATAAAGCACTCAGACACCAGCATATCGCCAAAGTCTTCTGAGGCAGGTGTTCCATCAGGTGCCGCTGCGAGCATTGTATCAGGATCGATGACCATCGCTAAGCCTTCGTCGCAAAGCTGCATCGCTGGCGCTGCTTCTACGTCTACAACATCCCAAGTGATATTGCCGGCTTCGTTCATCGCGCGCAGTTTTGCAACCGCTGTGCTTGAGCTGTCATCATTCAGGATGGTGACGCCAGTCATCTCGGAATAAGGGTCGTGGTACGCGTTCAATTGCGATTTTGAATAGGCGCCGCCCCATGACACGATGGTCATTTCGCTAGCCATATGGCTGCCTGCGAATGCAGACCCCGCCACCAAT
Organism: Paracoccaceae bacterium; assembly: GCA_902512685.1. Lineage (GTDB taxonomy): Bacteria > Pseudomonadota > Alphaproteobacteria > Rhodobacterales > Rhodobacteraceae > CABZJG01. The sequence goes on from CABXKH010000008.1 coordinate 39,454, forward strand.
GACAGCGCCGCGCCTGTCAAAATAGTTTTTGTCGATTTCATTACAGTCTCCCATGTCGCCCGAGATTAAACTAGCTGGTCCAAGACTCGGGCTGATCTTTTGGACCCTCAGTAGATCGCACCAAATTTATTGGGCGAATTCGATTATTGCGTCATGCATCCAGTGCCCGGCAATCTTCTGGCAGCCAGCCAATCTCGATTTGCTCACCGGGTTTTAGGCGCATTTGATCGGGTGCGTTACGAGTTTTAACAATAAACTCGTCATTGCCGGCCACGCGAAGACGCGTGCGGAAAATATCACCCATGTAGATGAATTCGAGCACTTCTGCTTTTAGCTTTTGTGCGTTGTCATGAATTCGATCTTTGTTGTACTCGACCCGTTCGGGCCGGATTGAAACTCTTGTTCGGTCACCTGGTTTGCTGACATTCACCGGCTTGCAGGCAATCACTTCACCGCCGTCCAATTCAACCATTGCCAGACCGTCTTTTATCTCTTTTACGATGCCTTCCATGGTGTTGTTCTCACCGATGAATTGGGCAACAAAACTGTTTTCCGGTTCTTCATAAAGCTGATCTGGCTTTGCGAGTTGCTGAATGCGCCCATCGTCAAAAACAGCGACCCGATCCGACATGGTCAACGCCTCTGTTTGATCGTGGGTCACGTAAACAACTGTGATCCCTAAACGGTGTGCAAGATCAGTGATTTCAAACTGCATTTTTTCGCGCAATTGCTTATCAAGCGCGCCAAGTGGTTCATCCATCAAAACCAGTTCAGGTTCAAAAACCAAAGCCCGCGCCAGAGCGATCCTTTGCTGTTGGCCGCCCGAAAGCTGTGCCGGCCGCCGGCCGCCAAAGGCGCCCATTTCCACCATATCCAAGGCGCGCTTTACTTTTTCTTCGCGATCAGATTTGCCCATTTTGCGGACTTCCAAAGGAAAAGAAAGGTTTTCCGCAATGGTCATATGTGGAAACAGCGCATAGTTTTGAAACACCATGCCGATACCGCGTTTGTGCGGCGGTATGTTGTTTATCGACACCCCATCCAGCAAAATATCGCCGTGGGTCGCAGTTTCAAATCCCGCGAGCATCATCAGACATGTGGTTTTGCCCGACCCAGATGGCCCAAGCATGGTCAAAAATTCGCCACGAGGCATTTCAAGATTTAGGTCTTTTACGACCAGAGTTTCGCCATCATAACTTTTCTGAACCCGGTCAAATTGAACGAATGCATCCCCTGCTGTGTCTTTTGCCAATTCTGGCTCCTTGATTATTTTGGTTGGGCTGTCAGCCATTTGACGTTAATTCTAAAACCATTCACTGGTTGTAATGCAAGCATATTGCGGCACTTTAGGCCCAAATTTCACCATAACTTGCTGATTGGTCAATTGGTAGGCATTAAGCAACTTCTATATTTCCTTTAAAAGTTGGTTTTATCGGGCTGTGGCGAATCATAGAGTATTATGAGCCGCGTTTGTCCTTTTTTATACCATTTTACAGAAAAAAAGCCCGATCTATCAGCGTTCAACAGAAAAACGGGCTTCTAGGGGTTATGGGTAAGCGGGGTTCGAGGCCCCGCTTTAGGCTTCTTGCCACAACCCTTCACGGCGCACTTGTGCAGCGGTTTCATCCAGAGCAGTTTGTACGCGGGCAATCAGTTGATCAATTTCACCGGTAGAGATTATCAATGGTGGTGAGATGATCATGCGATCACCCACGTGACGCATGATGAGATGATTGGCAAAACAGCGCTCACGGCACATATATCCTATAGTGCCTGCATCTGATTTAAATCGGGCGCGGTTTGCTTTGTTCGGGCTTAGCGCAATGGATCCCATCATCCCAATGATTTTGGCCTCTCCGACCAGCGGGTGATCTGCAAGTGATTTCCATTTCTTTTCAAGGTAAGGGCCGGTGACGTCACGCACGCGTTCGACGATTTTTTCATCCTCTAAAATACGCAGATTTTCCAAGGCAACGGCGGCGGCCACCGGATGGCTTGAATATGTATAGCCATGAGTGAATTCACTGGTTGCCATCACCTCGGCAACCGCATCGCTGACCACTGAGCCGCCGATTGGCTGATAGCCTGAGCTTAGGCCTTTGGCGATACTGATAATGTCTGGACGGATATTAAAGGTTTGGCTGCCAAACCAATTTCCGGTGCGCCCAAAGCCGCAAATGACTTCATCTGCAATAAGCAAGATTTCATATTTGTCGCAAATTCGTTGAATTTCAGGCCAATAACTATCGGGCGGTATGATCACACCGCCAGCCCCTTGTACCGGTTCAGCAATAAATGCCGCCACGCGGTGCTCGCCCAGATCCTCGATTGCCTGTTCTAATTCACGCGCCCGGGCAAGTCCAAATTCATCCGAGCTCATATCGCCGCCCTCTGCCCACCAATGCGGTTGGTTGATATGGTGGATATCAGGAATTGGCAGGCCGCCTTGTTCATGCATCGACACCATGCCGCCCAAAGATGCACCGCCCAGTGTCGATCCGTGATAGGCATTTTTTCGGCTGATTATAATGGATTTTTCCGGCTTGCCCTGCAGCGCCCAATACTGCCGCACAAGGCGGATATTGGTGTCGTTGGCCTCTGATCCAGAGCTGCCATAAAAGACGTGGTTTAGATCGCCTGGTGCCAGTTGTGCGATGCGTTCTGACAGGTCAATCACCGGCAGATGGGTGGTCTGAAAAAAGGTGTTGTAATAGGGCAATTCACGCATCTGTTGGGCGGCCACTTCGGCCAACTCGGGCCGTCCATAGCCGATGTTGACACACCACAGACCTGCCATGGCATCCAAAATGTCCTGGCCCTCGGAATCGGTCACATAAACTCCATTGGCGCTGGTGATTACCCGTGCCCCTTTTTCGGCAAGTTCCCCCGCAGCGGTGAAAGGATGAAGATGATGCGCCGCATCACGGCGCTGAAGCTCAGCTGTTGGAAATTGATTGGGAAGATGGTTCATTTTGCACCCCTTTTGATCTAAAAAATCACCGCATAAAACCAGATGACTGTCACCCACGCACAATATGATCAAATTTTTGCTTGTCAATCAAGCCCTAGCTTAATGAGACCGGTGCCATCACATGCCGCACTTGCTCCATGCCTTGGATCACATCTTCACGGATGGCGCGGGCGGCCTTTTCGGCATCACCGGCGCGCATAGCCGAGAGCGTTTCTTTGTGCTGGTCAGTAAGATTTAATGTGCCAACCCGTCCGCAGACAACCCGAAGAGAAGGCCCAAAGCGCAACCATAGCCCATCGGCAATCGATACCAAAATGGGGGCTTTTGATAGCTCATAGAGCGTTTTATGAAAGCGATAGTTGCGCCGCAGATAGGCGGTAACATCCCCAATTTTTATTGCTTGATCCAGCTCTGCATCAATCTGGCAAAGATGATCGATGTCTTTTGCAGTCGCATTCTGTGTGGCCAGTAAAATAAGCTGTGGTTCAATTGCCTGACGGGCAAAAATCAATTCATTAACATTCTGTACAGACAGGTTTGGGACGCAAACGCGTCGATTTCCCTGAAAATCAAGTGCGCCCTCAGAAATTAACCGGCGGATGGCTTCGCGCACCGGGGTCATTCCGGCATCAAGTTGATCGGTCAGGCCCTGGATTGTGACCGCTTGACCGGGGGCAATTTCTCCAAACAGAACCAGATCCCGCAGCTTTCGGTACACTATCTCATGCGCTGGAAGCTTGCTTTCATTGGTCATATTAATATCGTCTTTCATCTGGGCACTTTCAATTAATTGGCATGTTCTAGTTTGTATTTACCTGATGTACGGTTAGTTTACCCTGCGGGTGATCACATTACCATATTGCAAAGATCAGCCAAATTTGATCAAATTAAAGAAATAGGGTCTGAGCTTTTTTGGCAAGGAAGAATATTGTGGTAAAGATGCAGCGCATTTATGAACCGGTGGCCTATGGGGATGATCCGATAAAGGATTGTTTCTGGGCAACAAGTGTTCCGGCGCCGCAATATCCGCCTTTGGATGTCGATCAAAATTATGATGTTGCCATTATCGGGGCAGGCTTTACCGGATTGTCCGCAGCGTATGAGCTGTCGCAAGCTGGGGCGCGGGTCTGTGTGTTAGAGGCAGAGCATCCGCTGTTTGGCGCAACTGGTCGCAATGGCGGGTTTTGTTGTCTTGGCGGTGCCAAGGCCCGCGATGCACAGATCGACAGGCTGGTTGGCAAGCCCGGCCGGCTTGAGTACCGGCAAAGCGAAAAGGCAGCGGTTGAGTTGGTTGCGCACCGGCTTGATGCGCTTGGGATTGATGCCGATGTGCAGCCCGGCGGCGAAACCGAACTGGCCCACCGCGCCAAGGATGCCACCGCCTTGCGCAATGAAATCCCGCGGATCAAAGAAAACTACGGCGTCACAGCAATGTTTCATGCGCAAAGCGAATTGCGCCAGCTTGGATTTGGCGGTCCCTTTTACGGCGGGCTTACAACCCCGGTGGGCTTTGGGCTTAACCCACGAAAATATGCGCTTGGACTTTTGCAGGAAGCAGAGCGTTTGGGCGCAAAAGTTTATGGTCAAAGCCCTGTTACGGGTGTGAAGCCAACGCACAAGGGCTACGCGTTACAAACGCCCAAGGCGCGTGTCCATGCAGAAAAAGTGATTATCGCAACCAATGGATATTCCAGTGATGATCTGCCCAACTGGATGCGCGCGCGCTATATCCCGGTGCAGTCTTCCGTGATTGTCACACGGCCCCTTACCAACGCAGAGCTGCAGGCCCAAGGCTATACCAGCACGCGGATCGCCGCAGACAGCCGTCAATTGCTGCATTATTTCCGGCTGCTTCCTGACAACCGGTTTCTGTTCGGCATGCGCGGGGGTCTTTTTGCAACGCCGCGCCACAGCACATTAATCGCGCAGCAAATCCGCACAAATTTTGCCGAAATGTTTCCAGCCTGGTGCAAAGTCGCAATTGAATACGACTGGTCTGGGTTGATTTGTCTGACCCGTAATCTGACCCCGTTTGTCGGCCCGATCCAACAGATGCCCGGAGTTTATGCGGGCTTTGGCTACCATGGAAATGGCGTCGCCATGGGTAGCTATGCTGGTGCGCTTCTGGCTGATCTGGCGCTGGGCGCACCGCAAAAGCGGCTTTATCCAAAGCTCTTTCAAAAGCCGCCGCGCCGATTTCCTTTGGGCCGTTATCGCCGACACCTGTTGCGGCCAATATACAGCCTGATGGAATTTCAAGACCGCTAAAATTAACCGTGTGGGGTTTAAAGCGCCCGCGCTTTGCCGCGCTCCAGTCCCAGGTGCGCCTCGCGCCAGATAATCAGAAATCCGGCAGCAATAATGATGGCGGCCCCAACAAGCATCTGCAAGCTCGGCACCTCTGCAAAGATGAAGTAACCAATGGCAAGGGCAAACAGCATTGAAGCATAGTCAAAAGGTGCGACCACCGAAACCGGGGCATGGCGATAGGCCAGCGTCAGGCAAATCTGGCCAACACCACCCAAGATCCCGGCTAAAATCAACAAAAAGGTTGTGCCCTGTGAAAGTGCGACCCAGCCGAAAGGGGCCGTAAACAAGGATGCAGCCGTCGAAGTCAGGCTGAAATAAAATGCGATCGCAGCAGGGTGTTCCACCTGTACCAGTTTACGGATGTGGATCGCCGCCAAAGCGATGCAGCCAGCGCCGGCAATGGCCAAGACGGCGCCCAAAGCAGCCTCTTTGTTCATCTGCCCGGTGGATGCCATGGAAAGCTGCGGCTCGATGACCACCATAACCCCGATTAAACCCAGCCCAACAGCCGTCATCCGAAAAAACCGAACTTGCTCGCCCAAAAGCAGGGCGGCAAAAACAACGGTGAGCAAGGGGGCAGCATAGCTCAGCGCAGTCACTTCGGGCAGCGGCAAATAGGCCAGAGAGGCAAACATAAGCCCCATGGCAGTGGTGCCAATTAATCCGCGCCATAAATGCCCGAGTGGCGAGATGGCGCGCAACCCATGGCGCAGCTCTTTGCGCAGTATAAGCCATCCGCAGATGACCGGAATAGCGAAAGCGGACCGAAAAAAAACCGCCTGACCGGGCGGCACGGTATCAGCAGTGGCTTTGATCAGCGAAATCATTGTGATGAAAACCATCACGGAAAACAGTTTTAATAAAATAGCTTTAAATGGTTGCATTATAAAATCCCCGCCCGCTCAAAACAGACAAGGTATAAATGCGCTTTTCACCCTATGATGGCAAGACCCAATCAGGGCGAACATAATGACAGGTATACCCATTGGGCAGACGCTCAAGATAGTCTTGATGCTCTGGCTCAGCTTCCCAAAAATCACCAACCTCCGCAAGCTCTGTGACCACGGTGCCGGGCCAAATACCGCTTGCATTCACCTCAGAAATGGTTTGCTCGGCAACAGATTTCTGCGCCTCGTCAAGATAATAGATCGCCGATCGATAGGACAGTCCGCGATCATTGCCCTGCCGGTTAAGCGTCGTTGGATCGTGAATTTGAAAGAAAAATTCCAATAGGCGCCGATAGCTGATTTTGGCGGGGTCAAAAATAATCTCGATCCCTTCTGCATGGGTGCCATGATGCCGGTAGGTGGCATTGGGCACATCGCCGCCGGTATAGCCCACGCGGGTCGAAATAACACCAGGCATTTTGCGGATCAAATCCTGCATTCCCCAAAAACACCCCCCCGCCAATATGGCACGTTCGCTCATACTACATCCTCCACTCGATCAAGAAAGGCGCCATACCCTTCTTGCACCATGTCAGCCTTGGGTACAAACCGCAATGCGGCCGAGTTGATGCAATAACGCAATCCTCCGCGTTCTACCGGCCCGTCGGGAAATACATGGCCAAGATGGCTGTCGCCATGGGTGCTGCGCACTTCGGTGCGGATCATGCCGTGGCTGTCATCTTTAATTTCGGCTATATGCGATGCCTCGATAGGTTTGGTGAAACTTGGCCAACCGCAGCCACTTTCATATTTATCGCTGGATGCGAAAAGCGGCTCGCCCGAGACGATATCGACATAGATACCTGCAGCTTTATTGTACAGAAATTGGCCGCTGCCTGGCCGCTCTGTTCCACTTTTCTGGGTGACCCAAAATTGCTCATCGCTTAGATTTGCGATGATATCTGCATTGCGTTTATACTGTCCCATGATCTTCTCATCATTTGTCATTCCCTATAGATGGGGCATATTTTGCAAATGAAAAGCTTTATTTCGAGCGCTCAATTTGGCGTTATGAATTCGGTTTGTGCATAGCCCTGCAGATATAGCAGCGCGGTCAGATCGCCAAAATTAACCCGTATGTCACATTCGGCGGCAACACTGGGCTTTGCATGCAAGGCCGCACCGGTGCCAGCGCGCCCCAGCATGCCCAAATCATTGGCCCCGTCCCCCACCGCAAGCACGTCGTCCTCGCTCAAACCCAAAGTTTTTGTGATTTGCTCAAGTGCATCCACTTTTGCTTGCCGTCCAAGAACTGGCAGTGCCACCTTGCCACTGAGCGCCCCGTCCGTCATCAGCAGTTCATTGGCGCGGTGCTCGTCAAAGCCCAGTTCTGCGGCAATCGCTGCGCTAAAAGCCGTAAAGCCCCCAGAGACCAAGGCCGCATATGCCCCGTTTTCCCGCATGGTTGCCAACAGCACTTTGCCCCCCGCCATAAGATCGATCCGCTCGGCCAGCACCTGATCAATGATGGCTGCTGGTTGCCCTTTCAAAAGCGCAACCCGCTCGTGTAGGGCCTCTTCGAAATCAAGCTCGCCATTCATCGCGCGTGCAGTGATATCTTTTACCCGCGCGCCCACACCGGCGTGATCTGCCAACTCGTCAATACATTCCTGCCGGATCATAGTGCTGTCCATATCCGCAAGCAGCATTTTCTTGCGCCGGTTTTCAGCCGGTTGAACAATCAGATCAATCTGCAAATCCTGTAAATCATGCCAAACCTGCCAGCGGTTTTGTGGCAAAGATGACAGCGTGAACTCGGCGGCCTCATCTGGCGCCAACCAGATCGCATCGCCGCCGCCCCAAGCATTGCGCAGATTTTCTACCAGCGATGGGTCCAGCAATCCCGGAGCGGAAATTAAGGTGATAACAAACATTAAAACAGATCCTTGGATTTATTCATATAAAGACCGCCAGAGGCAAAGCGGTCCGCCAAAAGGGTTTGCAAGCCTGATGCCGCAAACAATCTCAAATGTCACGCAGGTATTTGCGCCAGCAATTGACCTGCTTTACCTGCACCTGAGGGCTGGGCGTACGTCATGACTGTTTGGCTTTCGCAACCTTTATCGCTCCCCTTTTCTTTTGCCAAAATACTCACCTTTTTGAAACGGTCAGCCAAAATTCAAAACCTATGCCTACGTTCGCGGGATGTTTCAGTAACTTCAAAACCGCCGCTGTCCACGGCTACTGATATTTAGTCAAAAAACGGCCATTTTCCGCACCACCGTCTTACCAATGCGATACTGACGTAAAACCGACTTATGATTTTGTACAATTTAAATAGGTTTCCGATAGTGGTCATGCGCGGCGCAAATACCCAAGCAGTTGGCAACATTTGATGGTTTTTGCGGTTGTTGCCCGGCGCCCCGCGGTATATCCCTATCAGTGGGACACCCCTCCCCAACGAGGGGCGCTTATCTGGAAGGATAGATATGATGAGCATTCAAGAACCGGCATCGCGGCCGGAAAATCCGCGTTTTTCGTCTGGCCCTTGTGCCAAATACCCCACCTTTGAGCTGGATAAACTAAGCGCTGCGCCTTTGGGCCGCAGTCACCGCGCTGCGGTTGGCAAAGATCGGCTTAAAGCCGCAATTGAGGGCACCCGTGAGGTGCTCGGCATTCCGGATCATTACCGAATTGGGATCGTTCCGGCGTCAGACACCGGCGCGGTTGAAATGGCGATGTGGTCGCTTTTGGGCGCCCGCAAGGCCACCATGGTGGCGTGGGAAAGCTTTGGCTCGGGCTGGGTCACCGATGTGGTTAAGCAGCTGAAAATAGACGCAGATATTCAAACTGCTGCCTATGGCGAGATTGTCGATATGGCGGCTTTGGATTATGCAACCGATGTGGTGTTTACCTGGAACGGCACCACTTCGGGGGTTCGCGTTCCCAGCGGTGATGTCATTCCGGCAGATCGTACAGGGCTGACCATTTGTGACGCCACCTCAGCCGCATTTGCCATGGATTTGCCTTGGGAAAA